>JAVEWX010000003.1:0-57629 GCA_034004335.1 Bacteroidales bacterium
GTCTTTGCACCGCTCATCGATCACTATGTCGTGGGGGCAGGCATAAGGAGAAGAATGAAAAGAGCCACACTACTTAAAGCCTAAGGTCATGAAAGATTTCAGCAACAAATACATATTTGTCTTCTCAGTGACCATGGTCGCCATAGTGGCGGCACTCCTTTCCACAGCTGCAATGCTTCTTCAGCCCAGGCAGGAGCGCAACCGGGAAATTGAAAAGAAGAGAAACATCCTGGCATCTATAAGGATAGAGGCAGACAGATCGAATGCCTCAGACCTTTATTCACGTTTGATACGTGAAAGCCTGGTTATCAATAATAATGGTGATAGTGTTGATAACATTGATCCTTTCAAGATTGACCTAAGGACAGAACAACGCAAGCCCGATGAGTTGCAGAACTTGCCACTGTTCATCGCATATCCCTCAGATACTACCCGGGTGGTTATAATACCTCTCGAAGGCAAAGGCCTCTGGGGTCCGATTTACGGTTACATTTCGCTTGAGTCAGATCTCAGCACGGTCTATGGGGTCAATTTTGACCACAAGGGCGAAACTCCCGGTTTGGGAGCCGAGATAAACACTTCCTGGTTCGAAGATATGTTTACGGGCCTGAAGATTTTTGAAGGAGGCAGGTTCGTGTCAATACGGGTAATAAAGGGTGGAGCCCCCGCCGGCGACCCTCATGCAGTTGATGCAATATCGGGAGGTACTATTACAAGCAACGGATTGCAGGACATGCTTTACGATTGCCTTTCCAGGTATGAAAAATATTTCAACAAAAACAGGTTATAGGCTATGGATACACAGGAAAAGGAGCCGTTATTCTCGGCGAAAAACATCAAGCTTCTTACCGGGCCCCTGGGGTCATCAAACCCTATAACGGTACAGGTGCTGGGTATCTGTTCCGCACTTGCGGTTACGGTTAAACTTAAGCCGGCACTTGTGATGGCACTTTCGGTGATCGTTGTACTTGCAGCGTCAAATGTTGTTATTTCAATGATGCGAAAATGGGTGCCCCAGAGAATCAGGATTATTGTGCAGCTTGTGGTAATTGCAACGATGGTCATTCTGGTTGATGAGTTTCTGAAGGCTTTTGCCTTTGATGTCAGCAAGCAGCTTTCAGTATTTGTGGGTCTTATAATTACCAACTGTATAATTATGGGCAGACTCGAGGCTTTTGCCCTGGCTAACGATCCCTGGGAGTCATTCCTCGACGGAGTGGGCAATGCCTCAGGATACGGCATCATTCTTATCATCGTCGCCTTCTTCAGGGAACTGCTCGGTTCCGGAACCCTGCTCGGTTACCCCGTTATGGAAAAACTGGGCATCTTTTCCACCGGGTATGAAAACAACGGTATGATGATACTGCCTCCCATGGCCCTGATAACGCTGGGCTTAATAATCTGGGTGCATAGGAGCAGGGACAAGAAACTGATTGAAAAGAATTAGAAACAGACAGCTATGGAAAATCTCATTAACATATTTTTCAAGTCAGTATTCATTGACAACATGATATTCGCATACTTCCTGGGTATGTGTTCCTATCTTGCTGTTTCGAAGACAGTCAAAACTTCAACCGGACTGGGTATTGCGGTAATATTTGTTCTTACCATCACCATACCTGTCAACTACCTTATCGAGAACTTACTCCTCAGGAAAGGAGCTCTGTCGTGGCTCGGTGAGAGATTTGTTGATGTCGATCTGAGTTTTCTTTCCTTCATTATGTATATCGCTGTCATAGCTTCGATAGTTCAGCTTGTTGAGATGATAATCGAGAAGTTTAGTCCGGCTCTCTACAATTCACTCGGTATCTTTTTACCCCTTATTGCGGTGAACTGTGCCATTCTGGGGGGTGCCCTTTTTATGAGGGAGCGTGAGTATGCAAACATTGCAGAGGCTACCGTTTTTGGTTTTGGTTCAGGCGTGGGATGGTTTCTTGCCATAGTTGGCATCGCTGCCATAAGGGAAAAGTTAAGATACAGCAATGTGCCTGCTCCCCTTCGCGGACTGGGCATCACATTTATAATTACCGGCCTCATGGGCATAGCGTTCATGAGCTTTATGGGAATTAAACTTTAACGGCAATGATTGCAAATATGATAACAGGACTTTCGACTGTCGGCACGATTCTGACCGGCATGGTGGTATTTCTTTTCGTAATACTCCTGCTGGTTGTCGTGCTTCTTTATGCCAGGAAGAAGCTTACTCCGCAGGGTGATGTTACGCTTAATATCAACGACAGGGAGCTGGTTGTTTCTCCCGGATCATCGATACTAAGCACCCTGTCGGCCAATGGTGTCTTTCTTCCCTCAGCCTGCGGAGGAGGAGGAACCTGTGGCATGTGCAAATGCCAGGTACTCGAGGGAGGGGGATCGATTCTGCCTACCGAGGTAAGTTTCTTCACACGCCGTGAACAACATGAAAACTGGAGACTGGGCTGCCAGGTCAAGATCAGGGAGAATATGACTATACGGGTCCCTGAATCTGTTATGGGAATCAGAAAATGGGAGTGTGAGGTGATTTCCAACCACAACGTGGCAACTTTTATTAAGGAATTTGTTGTCAGGCTTCCTGAGGGTGAGGTTCTTGATTTCCAGTCAGGTGGCTATATACAGATTGATATTCCCAGGTATGAGATATCATTCCGCGACATGGAAATAGAGGCTGAGTACCGCACAGATTGGGATAAGCTCGGAATGTGGGATCTCAGGGCAAAGAACAGCACAGAAACCTACCGGGCATATTCAATGGCTAATCATCCGGCGGAGGGTAATATCATCATGCTCAACGTAAGAATAGCCACCCCTCCATGGGACAACGTCAGGAAGCAATTCATGAAGGTTCCCCCGGGTATCAGTTCCTCCTACATTTTTACAAGGAAGCCCGGAGATAAGGTTGTGATTTCCGGACCCTACGGTGAGTTTCATATTAAGAATACCGATAATGAGATGGTTTATATTGGCGGGGGCGCCGGAATGGCTCCGCTGCGTAGTCATATCTTCCATCTCTTCCAGACCCTCAGAACTAACAGGAAGGTAACATATTGGTATGGAGCCAGATCGATGAGGGAGATCTTCTATGAGGAGGAGTTCAGGAAGATCGAATCGGAATTCCCGAATTTCAAATTCAATATTGCTTTATCGGAACCACTTCCTGAGGATAACTGGAGTGGTTATATTGGCTTTATCCATAAGGTTCTTCTCGACAATTATCTGAGTAAACACGATGAGCCTGAGGATATTGAATATTACCTTTGCGGTCCCCCCATGATGAACAACGCCGTCTTCAGGATGCTTTATGAGCTTGGTGTTCCGGATGAGAACATCGCTTTTGATGATTTTGGGGGCTAACCGGGCAACGAACGGGGAGAATTGAAATGCACCCGGATGTGTTCGGGTCATAATATGAAAAGGAGAAAGGGCTGCGGGGAGCAGCCCTTTCTTAATTGGGGAAAGGGGGGAATGTGTAAAACTGACCCTGAAATGTGAATCGAAGACCTTAGAGTCATCAGTCAAAACTATGTAATAAAAACTTCTCTACAATATTATTTTGGCGAACACAACTTTTCCGTGGATGAACGGGCCTTTTTAATTGAGGAACGTTTTCAGGGTTGAAATTAAAAAAGTAATATTGTATGTATCAAATCACAGAAAAAACCGGTTAAGGTGATGAACAGGCTGTTATTGATGCTTCACTTGATGATCATCCTGGCCTCATCATGTGGAAGGGAGGCTCTGTACCAGAATTACTTCGGGGAGACTCAGGGCACTACATTCAATATCCTGTACCAGGAGAAACCGTTTCTCAATATTAACGCCACCAACAAGGCCATAGACAGCAGGCTGTCAGAGATAGACAGGACATTCTCACTGTATAACAGCGGGTCTCTTCTCTCGGCCATAAACAGAAACGAGGAGATATCTGTTGATTCTCTTTTTACGGAGTTATTCACATTGTCGATGAACATCTCTGAACTCACCGGGGGACTCTATGATCCTACGGTTGGGCCGTTGGTCAGGGCATGGGGTTTTGGACCGGATGCAATCCGGAACTTCGATCCGACCCTGGTTGACAGCCTGATGAACCTTGTCGGATTCAGGAAGGTGAGAATTGAGGATGGCTGCCTGATGAAAGATAATCCTGGCATATGTCTCGACATGAATGCTATCGCCCAGGGTTTTACTGTTGACCTTATCTGCAGGCTTCTCGATGAACTGGGTATCAGGAGCTATCTGGTTGAGATTGGAGGTGAAGTGAGGGCGAAGGGTATGAGGGGAGACAGGTTGTGGAGGGTTGGTGTTGACAGACCTGTTGATGGGAATATTTATCCGGGCAGAGATCTTGCGGCAATTATTGAGCTTGACAATGAGGCTCTTGCCACCTCAGGCAACTATCGCAGGTTCTATGTTGAGGATGGGGTGAAATATTCCCATACCATTAATCCGCTGACAGGTATGCCCGCCAGGAACCGGATCCTCAGCGCCACGGTAATATCGGATAATGCAGCCACGGCTGATGCTTTTGCCACTGCCTGCATGGTTGCCGGTCCGGCTGGCGCCATGGAGATGATAAACAGATATGATTTCCTCGAAGGATACCTTATTTACTCAGGTGATGCGGGAGAGTTTCTTACGTGGACCTCTGCAGGGCTTACCGGAAGGCTGAAAGAGGAATGACCGCCACTACTCCTTACGGCATGCGGCACAACCCGGGAGTTCATTGTCGGGATGACAACCCACGTCGATATTCTTCGCACAGGAGATACCAAGTTTCTTCATTTGCCTGTTATGACCGACATGTGTCTCGGGGAACTTGCCTGATGATTCCAGTAACATCCTTATCCCCAGTCCGGCAAGGGCTATCAGTATCAGTACGGAGCTTATTATTAGCAGATTGATAAACATATTAAGATTTCTAAGTGTGGTTGTGCAATTATACCGGGTTACCACCGGAACAGGGGGCGCTCCCCGGACACTGCAAATATATTCCAATTACTTTCTGCCTGTTAAACAACTGTAGTTTTTTTTTGTTTATTGTGCATACTACATTAAACGACAAACAGAACATATATTAACCATGAAGAAAGAAATCAAACCGTCCGAAAAGAAGATTAACAGGGAGGAGATCCTCGCAGACTACAGGCTTGCCAGTCTCAGCAGGATCTTGAGCATAATGGGTCGCAAGGAGGTTCTCAGCGGCAGGGCCAAGTTCGGAATTTTCGGTGACGGCAAGGAGATTATTCAGATATCCATGGCGAAGCAGTTCATGGATGGAGACTGGCGATCGGGTTATTATCGCGACCAGACCTGGATGATGGCCATGGGGCTTTATTCACCGGTGGAATTCTGGCACCAGCTTTATGGCAATACCGATAAAACGATCAATCCCGGTTCGGGAGGGAGGGTTTTCAACAACCATTTCTCAACTCCTAACATCAATCCCGATGGTACATGGAAAGACCTTACCCGGCAGAAGAATTCCTCGTCGGATATATCACCCACCGCAGGACAGATGCCACGTCTTCTCGGTCTGGCGCTGGCTTCAAAGCTCTATCGCGGGAACAGTGAGTTGCATAAATATACTACCTTCTCAAGGAAGGGTGATGAGGTTGCCTTCGGTTCCATAGGAGATGCAAGCACTTCGGAGGGCCATTTCTGGGAGACTATGAATGCCGCAGGTGTGCTGCAGGTTCCAATGGCGGTATCGGTATACGACAACGGCTATGGCATTTCGGTTCCAAAAGAATACCAGACTACCAAGGGAAGCATCTCAGAAATAATGAAGGGTTTTGAACGTGAGAGAGGAAAAACGAGCGGTATTCTGATTTATAAGGGCAAGGGCTGGGACTACCCCGGCCTGCTTAAGATGTATGAAGAGGGTATTGCAAAAAGCCGCAAGGAGCACGTGCCTGTTCTTTTCCACGTAGACGAGGTGGCACAGCCGCTGGGTCATTCGACGTCAGGGTCTCATGAGCGTTACAAGAGCGAAGAGAGACTCAGGTGGGAAAATGAGTTTGACCCTATCGTTAAAATGAGGGAGTGGATACTCGACAATGCTATTGCAACAGTTGAGGAGTTGTCAGCCATTGAACAGGATACTGAGAACGAGGCCAGGGAGGCAAAAAAAACTGCGTGGGAGATGTTCCAGACCCCCATAAAAATTGAGAGGGATGCGCTGGTAAGGATCATTGAAGAACGGAAATGCAGATGCGCCGAGACTGCAAAGGAGAGTGACGTGGAGGAGATTGTAGCCGACCTGAAAAAGGTTCTCACACCAATCAGGAAGGACAACTTCATGGCAGCTAGAAAGATACTGAGGAACGTATGCGGTACCTGCCCTAAGGCAGACAGCCTGCGTGAGGAGATGCAAGGATGGCTCCGCCGCAACTATGCCGATGCCGCCAGGGCCTACAACACTTATCTTTACAACGAAACTGATACTTCTGTAATGAAGGTCAAGCCGGTGGCCCCGGTCTTCAGCGACAATTCGCCTGAAGTGCCAGGCAGGCAGGTTCTGAGGGACAACTGGGACAGACTCTTCGAAAAGTACCCTTTATTGGTCACATTCGGTGAGGATGCAGGTCGCATAGGAGGTGTAAACCAGTCATATGAAGGTCTCCAGAAGAAATATGGGGAGTTGAGGATCACCGATACAGGCATTAGGGAAGCAACAATCCTGGGACAGGGTATTGGTTTGGCACTCAGGGGCATGAGGCCCGTAGCGGAGATACAGTATCTCGATTATCTCATGTATGCCCTGCAGACCATGAGTGACGATCTTGCATCAACCCATTATCGCACCGCAGGCGGTATGATAGCGCCTGTCATCGTAAGCACCCGTGGTCACAGACTTGAGGGGATATGGCATTCAGGATCACCAATCAGTATGCTTATAAACTCGGTACGGGGTGTTTATGTTTGTGTCCCACGCGATATGACCAGGGCTGCAGGTTTCTATAACACCCTGATGGAGGGTCAGGATCCTGCCGTTGTAATAGAGCCACTGAACGGCTACCGGCTGAAGGAGAGGCTGCCCGACAACATCGGTGATTACAGGATACCTCTCGGTGTTCCCGAGATCCTTCACATGGGTGATGACATTACCATAGTCTCCTACGGTTCGACAATTAAGGTTGCACTTGAGGCGGTGAAGCAGCTTGAAAAGCACGGCATTAATGCGGAGCTTATAGATGTGCAGACCCTTGTGCCCTTCGATATTACGGGAACCATAATCGAATCGCTCAGGAAGACGGGGAGAATACTGTTTCTCGATGAAGATGTCCCCGGAGGAACAACAGCCTTCATGATGCAACAGGTGTTGGAGAAGCAGGGCGGATGGAGATTCCTCGACAGCGAACCTCATACGCTTTCTGCCAGGGAACACAGGCCGGCCTATACCACCGACGGAGACTATTTTTCGAAACCCAATGCTGAAGATATTTTCGACACTGTGTACGGGATAATGCATGAGGCAAATCCCGTAAAGTACAGGAGGTATTAGTCACTGTATCGGAAAACAGAAAAGGCAGGGACATGAAGGGTCCCATCAGACCTCTTATACGTCTTTCCTTTCCTCCAGGTCGAGGGGATGCTCAGGAGTGGGATCATCGGAGAACCGCTTGATCTTGATATTGAAGGCGGCCATGAACACGCTCATGAATGGGCTGATGATATTGAAGAAAGCGTAAGGCGCATAGCTCCATACAGATACTCCAAGAACCTTTGACTGAGTGGCGCCGCAGGTGTTCCACGGTATCAGAACCGAAGTTACCGTACCTGAGTCTTCAAGCGACCGGCTGAGCAGTTCAGGTTTGAAGCCCATGTCGCGATACATCTTTGAAAACATTCTTCCGGGAACCACAATGCTCAGGTACTGATCGGAGGCAGTGACATTGAAAAACAGGCATGTGGCCACTGTCGAACCTACCAGCGACCCGGCATTGTGAACCATCTTCATAATGTACTGCGTTATCTTGGCAAGCATTCCCGCAGCCTCCATAATACCACCGAACACCATGGCCGATATTATCAGCCAGATAGTGTTCAGCATGCCGGCCATTCCGCCAGTGGTAAGCAGTTCATTGACAGTGTCGTTGTCGGTAGTTACCGACACCGCGCCAAACATGGCCTTCATCACTCCGATATATGTGTTTTTGAAGAATGAGCCGTTGGAAGCTACTATTTCGCTTACTATATGGGGCTGGAAAATGATCGCGCATACCGCACCGGCAAGCGTCCCGAAGATCAGGCTGGGAAGAGGCGGCACCTTCATGGCAATGACAAAGATCAGCAGGGCCGGCACAAGCAGGAGAACCGGTGAGATATAGAATGTCTCCCTGATTGAGGTGAGAACATTTTCAACGTTGGCGGGGGTTCCGCCGAAATTATAGCTGAACCCTATCACCAGGAAGATAATCAGGGTGATTGTCATGGTAGGTGCCGTTGTCAGGACCATATACCTTATATGTGTGAACAGGTCGGTTCCTGCCATTGCCGGGGCGAGGTTGGTTGTGTCCGACAGGGGTGACATCTTGTCGCCGAAGTAGGCCCCGGAAATTATCGCTCCGGCCACGATGCCCTCTTTAATGCCCAGGGTGACACCAATACCGAGCAAAGCGACGCCAATGGTAGCCACTGTCGACCATGAGCTGCCTGTAGCGAGGGACACCACTGAGCAGATTACCACGGTGGCGAAAAGGAAGATCTTGGGATTGAGTATCTGAAGCCCGTAGTAGATGAGCATTGGCACAACCCCGCTTATCATCCAGGTGCCGGCCAGGGAACCTATGAGAAAAAGAATCAGTATCGAAGGCATTGCGGAACCGATACTCTGAACCACCTTAGCCCTTACATCGAGCCATTTGTGGCCAAGATTGACTGATATTATACCTGCAATTGTTGCAGCAAGAATCAGGGCAATCTGGTTTGCTCCGTCAAGGGTATGGTCACCAAAATACTTAACATTAAGAACGAGAAAAGTAATGAGAAATACCAGCGGAAACAGTGACTGCAGAAGTGTGGGATTCTTGATGGACTTTGTCATCTTGGCGGTTCACGATTAATGTAAAGGTGCGCAATATACTTTTTTTTTCCAAAACGGGAACTTCTGTGCAACATCAGTGGCATGTTTTATGTTATACGTTGTGTGAAAATATTTGACTGGCCGGCATTTTTTGCTTATTTTTCTGAAGCAAAGGTTTGTTATGGAACATGAGCTTGATTTCTTCACAATCAATCCGGAAGACAAGATTGCGGAAAAGGGGCGTATTCTTATCTCGGAACCCTTTCTTGCCGATTCTTTCTTCAGCAGGAGCCTTGTCTACCTCGTCGACCACAGTGATGAGGGCAGCGTGGGATTTATTATCAACAAGTCGCTCGACATAAATATAGAAAATACACTTGACGGGTTCGAGAACTTCCATGACACAATATCAATGGGAGGCCCGGTAGCTGCGAATACCCTTCACTACATACATACAATGGGTGATATTATCCCCGGAAGCTTCAGGGTTAGTGACAACATCTCCTGGGGAGGTGATCTCGATGTGATCAGGAAGCTTTCAGCGGAGGGTAAGATAACCAGCAACATGATCAGGTTCTTCCTGGGATATTCGGGATGGAGTGCGGGCCAGTTGCAGAAGGAGTTGAATGAAAACTCATGGGTAATTGCTACGGTTAAGCCTGACACAATAATGAGATGCCGCAGCGAAGACTCGTGGAAAACCATTCTGAGAGGCATCAATAAGAAATACAGGATATGGGCCGACTTTCCGGAGTCGCCCGAGATGAACTGACAATCCTCCTTACTCTCTTTCAGAGACTGTTGATGCCGGCGTGGTCGAGCAGGTTGCTGTTGGTTGTAATTTTTATCCCCCTTATGCCTGCTCTGGCAGCAGCCTCAATATCAACATCGCTGTCACCTATCATGACAGATTTTTCCCTTTCAATGTCATGTTCGGCTATTGCCCTTTCAAAAAGCAAATGTCCCGGCTTCCTGCACTCACATGTTTTATTGTCGGGGTGATGGGGGCAATAATATACGGCAGTGATGGTGATGCCTTCCATGCCAAGGGCGCTGGTCATGTACTCATGCAGTTTTTGCGTATCCTCTTCCGTGTGAACCGATTTTGATATTCCCCCCTGGTTGGTAATTACGATCAGCAGATAACCCTTATCCCTTAACTTGCGAAGAGCTTCAGGAATACCCTCGTTAAAGATAAAATCCTCCTTACGGAAGATATAATAACTCCCGCCCTTGCGGTTGATAACACCGTCACGGTCAAGAAAAACAGCTTTGTTCATGTTAGTGCATGATTCTGTAAACCAATTCCTTAAGGAGGTCTCCATGATCCGTGCCTCCATCTCCGACCCCCTTCGAACGCATATCATATAAGCGGAGAAGGCTGATCACAGAAACGGTCTTTGAAACACTATAGTTGCGGGCAGCAGTTTCATATTCCCTTACAAAAAAGGGATTCACCTTAAGAGCGGCCGCAACGGAATTCTTAGTCCTGTCCTTCAGGCTATGATACATGAGTACCCTGGAGAAGTAGGAGAAAAGTACCGACAGGGTGAGAATCACAGGATTGTCTTTCGGATTCTGGGCGAAGTACTTGATTATCAGGTTTGCCTTTTCAATGTTTCTCTCTCCGATAGCCTTCTGCAATTCAAAATTATTGTAATCCTTGCTTATACCGATGCTCTTACCGACAATAGCCATATTAACGACCGGGTTAGCTTTTGGCAATGAGATGATCAGCTTATCAAGCTCATTCGCAATCTTCCCGAGGTCGGTGCCCAGGTATTCCGTCAGCAGCTGTCCGGCTTCAGGCTCAATCTTTACGCCCCTGCCCATCAGGTAGTGATTGATCCATCCCGGAACCTGGTACTCATAAAGCCGTGGTGATTCAAAGAATACCCCCTTTTCTTCAAGTAATTTGTAAAGCCTTGTGCGTTTGTCAAGTTTCCTGTATTTGTAATTGATCACCAGGATGGTGGACAGGAGGGGGTTGTCGAGGTAAATTGCCAGGTCTTCAATTTTTTTAACAGTCTGGGCCTCCCTGACAATGATTACCTGGTGACTTGCCATCATCGGGAACCTTCTTGCCAGCTCAATTATGCCTGTAATGGTTGTATCATCGCCGTATACAATGTTCTGGTTGAAGTCCCTCTCTTCCGGCGTCAGAACGTTTTCCTCAATGAACCTGGAGATCACGTCGATGTAATAGGGCTCCTCCCCGGCGAGAAAATAAACCGGCCTGTATGCCTTTTTCCTTATATCGGCTATTATTGATTCACAGGTGGTTGCCATGGTCAGAATCTGAGGTGTTTTACCGAGATACCGTTATTCTTTATTTCAGTCAAAGCCTCAACCCCGATACGTATATGATCCTCAACGAACTGATCGGTTACCCTCCTGTCGCTCTCTTCGGTCTTGATCCCTGTTGATATCATTGGTTGATCGGATGCCAGGAGAAGGGCACCCGAAGGTATTTCGTTGGCAAAACCAACGGTGAAGATTGTTGCTGTCTCCATATCGACGGCAAGGGCTCTGGTTTTGATCAGGTATTTTCTGAACCTCTCGTCGTACTCCCACACCCTGCGGTTCGTGGTCAGTACCGTACCGGTCCAGTACTCCTTGTTCATCCTGGTTATCGCTGCCGATACTGCGCTCTGGAGTTTGAATGCCGGCAGGGCAGGGACCTCCTGAGGAAGGTAATCATTTGAAGTACCGTCACTTCTTATGGCCGCTATGGGCAGTATGAAATCTCCCAGCTTATTCTTGCTCTTGAGAGCTCCGCACTTGCCAAGGAAAAGCACAGCCTGCGGGCTGACAGCACTGAGAAGATCCATTACAGTGGCAGCGTTGGGACTCCCCATGCCAAAGTTGATGATGGTTATTCCATTATTTGATGCACTGGGCATGTTTCGCGTACGACCTTCCACATCAACATTATAGAGTTTCGCGAACAGCTCGACATAGTACATAAAATTGGTCAGCAGGATGTATTTACCGAATGATTCCACAGGTTTGCCCGTATACCGGGGCAGCCAGTTGGCTACTATCTCTTCTTTGGTTTTCATGGTAAGGTGTGGCTTTATTTTTCACTATATTTGCAGGTGCAGCCGGGCTGGTCGTGACGGTAATTCTTGCACCCAAAAATAACAAAAAAACAACCTTGAAACAGTTAAATCTGCCGGGATATTCGTTCAGGATCATCGAAGACGATGGTTTCCGTAAGATCTTCGACTCAGTAAGGAAGAAGTTTGTGAAACTGACTCCCGAAGAATGGGTCCGGCAGAATTTTATTACTTACCTGGTAAGAATCCTCGGTTATCCTGTCGGACTGATAGCCGTTGAAAAGGCATTCAGGTGGAACCGTTTTAACCGCAGAACGGATATACTGGTTCACAACAGGAGGGGGATGCCTGTCATGCTGATTGAATGCAAGGCACCTGACGTGAGAATCAATGCCGGTGTGTTCGACCAGGTTGTATGTTACAACATGAAACTTAACGTGCCATTGCTGGTGGTTACCAACGGTATTGCTCATTATGCCTGCAGAGTTGATGGTGAACCGGGGAATTACACCTTCCTTGAGACTCTGCCTCCCTACACTGAGATCGATAATATAATTCCCCCATGCGATGATTGACGTATCCTGCGCAATCATCAGGAACGAGTCTATGGAAGTACTTGTTGTACAGAGGGGTGCAGCATGCGACCATCCATACAGGTGGGAATTTCCGGGAGGTAAGGTCGATGCCGGTGAAACTGCCGAAGATTCGGTTATCCGCGAAGTGGCTGAGGAGCTTGATCTGGAGATAGTGGTTACGGGCATGCTCGAACCCGTTGAACATGATTATGGTCACAAGCAGATAAGGCTTATACCATTTATTTGCGATACCCTCGACGAAAAACCTGTTCTGCATGAGCACATAGCATATAGATGGATCAATGTTGCCAACCTGGCAGGTGTCGATTTCCCGGAAGCTGATGTTTTCGTTGCCGATGCCTACCGGACCATATTCCCCGGTAGTGTTTCAGATGAAGAGCCGGCAGGGGAGGCAGAAACACAGGATACCCATGAAACTGTCACTGCCGTAAGTGATGAAGAGCTGAAATCAATGATTTACAGGATGACGGGCTCTTCGGAGGTCGGATGGATTGCCTCATCGGCGGCCTCCAATTCATTACTATTCAGGAAACTGCTCGATTTCACGGAAGAGGATGACACCAGGCTGGTATTCCGCGCCTCATGGGCCCTGACAAAGACCTGCGAACTCGACCCGGCCCTGATGAAACCGGTACTGCCGGTAATAGTCGATAAACTCCTCAGAACATCAAACGAAAGTGCAGAAAGGTCGTTCCTGAAGATACTTTCCCTTACGGGAACATCGGAACTTGACGAAAAGACCCAGGGTAGGCTGGTGGATCACTGTTTTTCACTGCTGCGATCGCGAACATCAGCCATTGCTGTTAAGGTATATTCAATGGATGTGCTTTATGAAATATCAAAACGTTTTCCCGGGCTTGTGCATGAACTGGCAGCCGTAATGGGAATGCTGCCTGATGATGCGCCCGATGGGGTTAAGGCAAAATGCAGGTCAGTGATCCGTAAACTTGGCTCTGAACCGAAGCAGGAGTGAAAACAGTTCCCGTGGCTGAAATTTCAGCGTTCTCTTATCCACCCGGAGATAATCTCAAGAACCTCTGAGGAAAAGGTCTCCTCAATGGTTCCGTATTCGCCCGGCAAACCAGTGGTGCAGTGTTGAAAAAGATGGTTAAGGCCCGGGAAGATAATGACCCTGTAAGAATCCGAACCTCCTTCGCTGAGGGCCTTTGCTATTCCTTCAGTGTTTATTGCGGCATTTACCTGAAGGTCCTTTTCCCCGTTGAGAATAAGTACCGGACAACTGACTGCTTTCCAGAGATCTGAGGGTTCTGTAACCATGAAGTATCTGAGCCACGGGTATGAATCATTCAGCAGATTGATCTTTACGGTGGTGATTCTTTCCTCTATGATTTCATCCTGAACATCGGCTTTTATTAGCTCCCTGCGGAGGGTTTTGACCAGTTTTTCTTCCGCTTCCTGGCTGCCTGGGTTCTTCCGTACAATCTTATACAACTTTTCATTTATCTTCTTTGCCGTTTGAATATCCTCCTCACTGTTACCCATTGCACGGCTAATTTCCTCAGCCTGCCTGAGCATCAGTTCCCTCCCGTTAACGCCGGGTCCGGCGAGCGATACTATCCAGGCCACCTTCGGTTCCCTCGAGGCCAGCAGTGGTGCTATCAACCCGCCTTCGCTGTGCCCTATCAGGCCGGTTTTGTTTTTGTCAATCTCCTTTCTCGATTGAAGAAAATTGAATGCTGCCTGGGCATCGGTTGAAAGATCGGCGCTGGTAGCCCCAGCGAACACACCCCCTGACTTTCCGGTACCGCGGTCATCGTATCTCAGCACGGCAATCCCGTTGCGTGTCAGGTGATCTGCTATTACGGCGAACGGTTTGTGCCCCATGAGTTCCTCGTCCCTGTTCTGGGGCCCTGAGCCTGAGATGAGAACAGCGGCCGGGAAAGGGCCCGGTCCATAGGGCAGGGTCAGCGTGCCCGACAGCGCAAAACCACCCCCTTCATTTATGATTGATACCTCCTCAACCCTGTATGTGAAGGGCGGTTTGGGCTCCTGTGGCCTGTTGAGCCTGAAGGGGGCATCCTGCTTTTCCATGTTGAGTTGAAACGACTGACCCATCTGCTCCCATGTTCCTTCAAGGCTACGTTCCCCTTTTATTAAACCTGAATATTTTCCTCCCAGCAGCTGAGCGTTGATTATAATGCTGTCACCTCTAAGGTGAACGGTTCCCATGGGGACTATTACTGATCCCTGATCAGGACTTTCAAGGCTTGCCTTGAGTGAGTCCTGTTCATTGATCGAAAAGTTGAAGACCAGCCTTAGGTACAGGGCCCCGGCTTCGATCCTGCCCATCCAGGTTCCTTCCAGTATCTCCATCTTAGCGCGATCCTGTGCTGAGATTTTCGGTGCCAGTAGCAGTGCTGAAAGCATCAGCACTATTGTAAAGATCGCTTTTTGCCCATAGAGAGGTTTCATAGTTGAATTTTTATGCATTAGAATGATAAAGATAAAAATTTTGTACTTACGCCGCGATTACCAGGTTCTCTTCCGATAATATTTACGTCCTGTTTTGGCTATTCTCCTCATATGACTACTTTTGTGGATTATCTCCTGAAACATGAAAACTGTTGATGCCCGTGGGATGCCATGTCCCCTGCCGATTATTGAAACGAAAAAAGCCCTCAGGGAGTCAGATGCTGAAGAGATACTCCGGGTGCTGATAGATAATGAAACATCCCTGGGAAATGTTTGCAGGTTCCTTGAAGACAATGGCTGTACATACAGGAAGAGAAAGGAGTCGGGATACTGGAGTCTTGAGGTGGCAAGGGGGGCTGTGGCCCTGTCAGAAAGGCCTGAAGATGAATACTGCAATATTCCGGCTGCTGAAAATGCCAGGAGTGGATATGTGGTAGCACTGACATCGGAAGCCATGGGCACAGGTGATGAAACACTGGGTAAAAGACTCATGACCTCCTTTGTGAATATACTGACTGAGCTTGATACCCTTCCATCTGCCGTTGTATGCTATAATTCAGGCGTAAAGCTGGCTCTGCCAGGGTCGCCGGTGGTTGAAACACTGACCGAACTTGAAAAGAGAGGTGTTGATGTTATATTGTGTGGAACCTGCGCCGATTACTTCGAAATAAAGGGGAAAACCATTGTCGGCCGAATTGGTGATATGTACCTGATTGCCGGTAAGATGGCTGAGGCCCCCATGGTGTTAAGGCCTTGATATTTAATATCATGAAGGATAATCATAAATAGGGTACTGCCGGCTGAATAGCGAAAATATCAAATTTGAATCATGAAAGTTGATTTGCTTGAATTTACTGAAAGCGGAGGGTGTTCGGCAAAGATATCCCCTGCACAACTCGAGGAGGTGCTTAAGTTGTTGCCGGTTGTTACCGATCCTTCCGTCCTTGTTGATATATCAACCCACGATGATGCCGGTGTTTACAGGATTAGTGATGACCTTGCCCTTGTACTTACCACTGACTTTTTCCCCCCTGTGTGCAGCGACCCCTATGAGTTTGGTCAGATTGCAGCGGCAAATTCATTGAGTGATGTTTATGCAATGGGGGCAAAGCCGGTAGTTGCCCTTAATATAATGATGTTCCCGGCATCCAGGCTGCCCATAGAAGCCTATGCTGATATTCTGAAGGGTGGCTATGACAAGGCTGCAGAGGCGGGGGTATCCATAATAGGGGGTCATACTATCGATGATGCTGTTCCTAAATATGGGCTGGCAGTTACGGGATTTGTGAATCCTTCAGCGATAGTCACAAACGCTGCTATTAAGCACGGCGACCTTCTGGTACTCACCAAACCCATCGGCACGGGAACCATCCTTGCTGCCTCCCGTCTGGGTATGGCAAAAGATGAGGATGTAAGCTCTGCACTGACGCAGATGAAGATGCTAAACGACAGGGCTGCTGCAATAATGACCGCTGCAGGTGTTAAGGCTGCGACAGATATTACCGGATTCGGCCTCGCGGGTCATGCCCTTAAGATGGCCAGGGCGTCAGGGGTGAGTATTTACCTGAACATGTTATCGGTTCCTCTCCTTGGCGATGTGCTGGGCTATACCGATGCCGGATGCATTCCCGGAGCCTCTTTCAGGAACCTGGCATTCGCGGAACCCGACACCGCCTTTGATGAAAAGCTCGATTACAACCACCGCATGATTGCATTCGATGCCCAGACATCAGGTGGCTTGCTTATGGGTGTAAAACCGGGAATTGCCGTTGAGATGATTGAAGAACTAAAGGCAGAAGGAAATACGCATTCAGCTGTTGTTGGCCATGTGGAGAAACTGGCTGGCAGATACCTATATTTGAATAATTGTTAACCAAATCAGAAAGCGATGAAAAAGTTCCTGCAGATTCTTCTCTGGGCAATTGTTGTAGTGTTGCTGGTGGTAGTAATTAAAGCTTTCGCTTTCAGCTCAAAGCAGATAACAGTTTGGGAAACAGCGGTTCAGCCTGTAGGGGCAGAAGCAGCTGACAGGCTTGCCGGCGCTGTACGGATACCGACCATATCATATGAGGTTGGCCTGCCCGTCGATACCAGCGCCTTCAGGTCTTTTCACGATTATCTTTCCACAACATATCCCCTGACACATGAACTTATGACTCCGCTGGTTTTCAATGAGTTCAGTCTTCTTTATATGTGGCAGGGAACCAACGCCGCTCTCAAGCCGGTGGTGTTGATGGCTCACATGGACGTAGTACCTGCCGGCGAAGAGCACCTCTGGGATAAGCCCCCTTTTTCAGGCGAGAATGACGGAACATTTATTTGGGGAAGGGGTACCCTCGATGACAAGGGTGCACTCATCCAGATCTTCGAAGCAGTGGAAAAACTCATCTCTGAAGGTTTCAAACCAGCCCGTACATTTTACCTTTCCTTCGGGCACGATGAAGAAATTTCGGGGATGTTCGGGGCTCATACCATAGCCTCATATCTTGAGGGGCAGGGTGTGGATGCGGAGTTTGTGGCAGACGAGGGCATGGCAGTCACGGTAGGAATGGTTCCCATGATGAGCAAACCGGTAGCCTTGATAGGCACATCTGAGAAAGGATATTTGTCGGTCAGGCTCTCTGTTGAAATGAATGGAGGACATTCCTCGACACCCGAAAAGGAAACGGCTGTGACCGCTATCGCTGATGCCGTTTCAAGGCTTAATGACAGGCAACTCAAGCCCGGGATTTCAGAGCCTGTAAATGATTTTATCAGGCATGTGGGACCCGAGATGCCTTTTTATGCAAGGGCGATTTTTGCAAATAAGTGGATATTCAAGCCGTTGTTGATAAAAATCTATACCGGAAGCGGTTCGGGGAACGCCCTTGTAAGGACAACGACTGCGCCCACAATCATCTCGGCAGGGGTGAAGGATAATGTCATACCCGGAACGGCAGAGGCTGTAATAAACTTCAGAATCATTGCGGGTGAGACTACCGATGACGTGCTTCAGCATATCAGGAAAGTAGTAAACGATGATCGTGTCAGCATTGAAGTATTGCCGGGATCGGGCGAACCCGCCCCCGTATCGCCCGTCGATGTCTACGGATTCAGGAGCATATTGAAGACCATACGCCAGGTATATCCTGATGCCGTTGTCTCACCAACTATGATGCTGGCCTCTTCTGACAGCAAACATTTCTCAGGGGTCAGCAGGAACATATACCGTTTTGCACCGATAATTGTCAATTCGGAAGACATGGCCCGGATTCACGGGGCGAATGAGAGGGTGAAGATCGATGATTTTCTTAAGGGCATTACATATTATTACTACCTCATCAGGAACAGTAACGATGAAGAGCCGGATTGAAAGGGTCGCTCCATGCCGGTTCCAGGTTAAAATACATGAAAAAAATCCCGGATTGAATGTCCGGGATTTTTTCTGAGGTTTACCTTTCCCTGAGACTTGCTCCTTCGTTTATAGGATCAGCGTCCATCACGAACATTCCCCGCCCGTGTGTGGCGATAATTATGAAGTTGTCGCGCGGGTGTACCTGCAGGTCATGAACATATGCAAACGGCAGGTTGCCCAGCACGTCCCATCTTTTTCCGCCATCCTTGCTGATAAATACCGTGCCGTCGGTTCCGGCATAGAGTATGGATGGGTTAATGGGATCCTCGCGTATTACATTCACCGGTCCTACGGGTATGTTACCTGAAATGTCTGTCCAGGTATCTCCGTAGTTCACCGATTTCCATATATATACCTGGAAGTCATCATCCCTTCTGCCGGTTTGTGTCATATAAACTGTCCCGGGTTCGTATTTCGATGCTGTGACGCGTGATACCCATCTTTCGGGAACAGATCCGCTACGGATCTCTTTCCAGTTCTTCCCTCCGTCCATGGTTCTCCATATCCGGCCGTCGTCGGTTCCTGCATAGATGAGTCCCTGACGCAGGGGTGACTCATCAAGTGTCTGGATGGTCTGGTAGTTTATATCACCCAGTTTCTTCGGATCGTTGTATGTGAGGTCTGGACTGATGAACTCCCATGTATCACCCCTGTCGTTTGATCTCATGACATACTGCATACCGTGGATTACGATATCCTGGTTATGCGGAGAGAGGATAGTCGGGGCTACCCACTGTCCCCTGAGCCTTGATCCGTCGGGATGATGAGTGGGGATGAGATCCTTTCGTCCGGCAGGATAGTCATTGATATTGGCCCGGGCGAGGGCACCATAGAAGGTGCTCGAGTAGACGGTGTTGTTATCGCGGGTATCGATGGCATGTGAACTGCCCTCGGCTCCAAGGATGTTCTTGAATTCGACGGGACGAATGGCGCCGCGGTTCCTGGTGACCTGAACAGGCCCATAGTAGCTGTGGTGGTCCTGTATTGACCCGAATACCCTGAACGGTTGGCTCATATCGTAGGCAATATTGTAGAACTGAGCCAGGGGAAGAACATCAATCGGATATTTCCATGACCTGCCCTTGTCGTACGATATTGTCAGTCCGCCATCCTGTACATTAAGGATGTAATTTGAATTGTCGGGATCGACCCACAGACCGTGGTGATCTGAATGCGGACCCCTGAGGGAGGTGAATGTTTTTCCCCCGTCTCTTGACACGTTGAGTTGTATGCCAAGGGTGTAGATGGTGTTCTCATCATTCGGATCAACCCTTATCTGTCCGAAGACCCAGCCATAGGTGCCTGAGTGTCTTTCCATGAATGATTTCATCTGGGCAGTCAGCCCGCTGACCTGTGTCCAGCTTGCTCCGGCGTTGTCTGACCTGTAAACCGTGGCTCCCTTAATGACATCCTGCTTCTGGCGTCCGTATGAGTCCATCTCACCCGGTTTGGCAGTATAGGCTATTTCATAATTATCAAGATAAGCATATATGATGTCGGGTTTGGTAAGGCACAGGTCAATACCTATTCTTCCCCTGTGCTGCGGTGCGGGAATTCCGTTGTTTATCTGTATCCAGTTTTTACCGCCATCGGTCGATTTCCATATTCCGCAGTTACGTGTATGTTCGAAAGTTCTGGGGTCGTTCCATTTGAGTCTCATGCGTTCCCATGTTGTCGCGTATATGACGTCAGGGTTGCGGGGGTCGAGAAGCAGGTCGAATACACCTGTGTTCTCATTGACATAGAGTATTTTGGTCCATGTTTTGCCACCATCTGTCGTCTTGAAGAGTCCGCGCTCTTCATTGGGTGTCCATTCGTGGCCCGTAGCAGCGACATAAACAATATTGGTATTTACCGGATTGATACGTATCCTGCCAATGGTGTTTGTATTCTCCAGTCCCATCAGCTGCCATGTGGTGCCACCGTCTGTCGTTTTGAAGACACCACACCCGGCATTTGAACTACGGAAGATATTTGCCTCACCGGTGCCTACCCATACCACATCGTGGTTCTTCGGGTCAATGGCTATGTCGCCTATTGAGGCGGTTGGCATGTCATCGAATACAGGCGTAAACGTAGTCCCTTCATTGGTCGACTTCCAGACACCTCCTGTTGCTGAGCCTACCCATATGAGGTAGTTGTTACCTCTCGGCGAAACTGCTTCGACATCTGTACACCTGCCACTTATATTGGTAGGGCCAATGTATTGCCAGTTCAGATCCTTGTAGGGTGATTCCTGCTTCAGGACAGTCTGCTGTTTGAATAGTTCAAGCCTTTGCTTGTTGTCGGTTACCGGCCTCTTGGTCTGAGCCGGAAGGTTTACATTTACCATTAAAATGCACAGCAGTGTAATGATAAACACCTTTACTGATCGGTTTTGTTTCATATGTCAGTGTAGTTTTGTTAGCACCCTTAAAGATACATCATTTACATAAAACCTGCCTCCAATCGCTGTCAGATAGAGCCTTCGGAAGCAGAAATTTCTCCATCATTGAGACCAGTGCTTTTAACTTCAACTGGTAATACACAAGTAATCAGTAAAGTGCATGCCATTTCCCAGTGGGGTGGTGGTTAACCTAAAATTGGTAAATTGCAGCAGCCAAAAGACTATACCATGAGGCATACCATCTTTTTACTTTGCATGCTCATATCATCGGCTGTACTGAATTCACAGAGCCTCGTCAATCCGGCATACGGTCTGGTGAGTCATGAAACCATGACTGTGAAAGTTGTTGAGTTCACGGAGGACAATATCAAAGTGGTTCTTGAGGTGGAGAATCGGGCAGCGGATGGCTATTTCTGTGTTGACCGGAATACATACCTGATAATGCCTGATGGTAATCGAACCGGAATGATCAGGCTGGAGGGTTTACCTTATTGTCCCGACCTTTACCGTTTCAAACGTATTGGTGAGAAATTATCTTTCAGTCTGATTTTTAGTCGCCCGGCAGGTAACCTGCCAGCATGGTTTGACATTGTTGAGGAATGCAGTGATAATTGTTTTTCTGTCTATGGCATAACTCCCGACCGGGAGATCAGCACAGAGATAGAACGTGCCTATGAGATGGCAGAATCGGGCATGCCCGCGGAGGCAGGGACGTTGTTCAGGAAGATCCTTGCCGGCCTGAAAGAGGAAAACCATGGCATAAGCGGTTCGCTTTATTCGAATATAATAATAATGTATCTGCGTGAGGGCGATGAGAATTCAGCCCGTGAGTGGTTTACCAGGCTGCAGGGGTCGAAAGTACCCGGGGTAGAACTATATGTCGCCAATCTGGCAGCCAGGGGTATCAGGTGGTGATCTTGAAAAAAAATACCGCCCCGGTATGTACCGGGACGGTATGTGATTCAAGTTTGAATGAGGTTATTTCCCGAATGAGAAGTCGAGGCCCACTGCAATAACCCAGGTTCCCTTGTCGTAAGTCTCCTTAACCGGAACCGGAAATGTGCCGAGGAAGTGATTGTATTCCTTCACTCCCAGATCATACATGGTATAAGCACCTCCAACGTTGAGGTCAATCATGTCATTAATACGGTACCCGACACCTGCACCTATTGAATTGGTGTTGGAGCTGTAGCGCTGGTCGTTGAGATAATTTGAATTCACGCCGGTATATGTGCCGAGCCATCCGGCACTTGCCCTGAGCTTGTCGCTTACATCATACTGGACTCCGAAAGCCAGTTCCTTGAAGTTCTTCTCAATCATATTAATATTCAGGTCGGCGCTGCCGTCATAGTCAACCTTGTCATCGAAGAACAGGTTCATGCTGCCTGACAGGAGAAGCTTGTCAAAGGGCTTGTATTCGAATCCGGCTGAAAGTACTGCAGGCATGTCGGCTATCAGTTTTTCGCCCTCTGCGAATATGCCTCCACCCTTGTTATCGGTAAGGGCTGTGGTCAGTTCGAGTTTGGTTTTGAATTCATACTTGAATGCCACATTGAGGTTCTCTGACAGTGTGAAATTAACCGATATCATTGGTGTCCAACCCTTGCCGGTTTGCTGTGCATCAACCAGCCTGTCCTGTGTCATTTCAGCATAGTCTGACAGGTCTTCGGCTTTGGATGCAAAAACCGGTGCGGCTCCGGTGAGAACTACCTGAGCTGTTCCGATGTTCATTCCTGCGGGGTTCTGTCCGGCAGCTGTGATTATTGCCTGTGCCGTGGCAAGCTGAACCGGGTCGGTAATCAGATCGGAGAGCAGTGTTGCCGGATCAGCGCCACCGGTTATTGCTGTTCCAATCTGGGCAGCATAAAGAGTGGCTCCTCCAGCAAGAGTATTGAGTGTGGTAGCCCCCGAGGTAAAGAAATCGCTGGCAAGGACCATGTTGGTGCCATTGTAATTGGCGCCGAAACTCGGGTAGTCCGGGTTGATGCTTATGTCCTTGATATGACCGTTGTAGGTGTTCTTTGCCGTAACCATCCTTACACCGGCTGCTACCGATATATATTCATTAACTTCAAAGGAGGCGTTGACCTGGTACCCGAAATAGACCGATGAACCTTCGAAGAAGATATCTGCTTCATAGGCTGTTGTGGGTATCGCCGGCACCTGGGAATTAAGCAGCGGCACAAGGTCGGCAACCATCATCTCAAAGGAGGGAAGTCCTGTCTCATATGTAGCACCACCACCACCACCAATCGGGTTAATGCCTGCCGAAAAGGCAAACCGGCCGGTCTTGTAAGCGGCGTAGATGCTAGGAAAAAGAGGAGCGCTGACATTACCCAGGTACTCCTTGGGCATAGCGCTGCTCAGCAGGTTTGGGTAGGTGCTGGTTATTGTCCTTGTCTGTCCCACTGTCTGGTTGCTGACCGACAGGAAGAAACCATCTCCCAGCTTTGTCAGACCGGCAGGGTTGTAGTAGACAGCATCAAGTGAGGTAGAAGCATTACGGCTCTGGAGCCTCGTATACAGGGCACTCTGGTTAGTGTTTGTAACCAGTCCCCCGGCAAGCAAGGTGCCACCAAGTGATGCTGCAACAATGAACATCAACAGTTTTTTCATAGGTTTTCCATTTTTAAGTTAAACTTATCCCGGGTGCAGGGCAAGCCATAAGATATTCCCCTTCCCCCATAAACTTGAAATTAATTAAACCTCACATTTGGAGTAGTACCCCAAAAGTGAGATAAAAGTATGCAAAAAAATCATTCCTGCAATATGGTTCGATATTTGGTTGAAAAACATCAGATTAACACAAATCATTGAAAAAAAGAAAACCGTGGACATAAAATCCACGGAATCCCGGCTGTATCTGTGACCTGGTTTCTTTCATCTGACTACTGAACAGCTGCAATTTTAACCTCCAGTATGAAATTGTCGTCTATCATATTGTCTCCCAGGTTCTGGAAGAATTTACCCGATCCATACCTTATATTGTATAGGGTACGGTCAACTGTAACGGTTGAGGTGAATACATTTCCGCTTCTTCTGACCAGGAATGATATCGGTTGCGTAATGCCCTTTATCGTAAGTCTTCCCGCAACTTTTGCCTCGTTATTGGTGAATGGTTCACTGCCTGTAATCTCAAGGGTGGAATAAGCGAATTTCGCGGCGCTGAAAAAATCATCCGATTTGAGATGGCCAATGAGTTTTTCAGCCATTCCCCCTGTCAGATCCTCGGTGGTCATGGTATTCATGTCGATAGTAAATTTCCCTGAAACAATCATGTTGTTGCTGATTGTGAACTCTCCGCTGTTAAGGTTTATTTTGCCAAAATGCTTCCCTGATACCTTTTTGCCTGTCCACCCGAGTACTGAGTTAGCGGGGTCGGCTTTGAAATTCTGGCCCGACACATTTGATCCTGCCAGAAATAATAGTGCTGTGATTATAAGTACTGTTTTCATGACTTGTCTGATTCTTTTAATAGTTATTATTCGATTTTTACTGATGCTATAACAAGAAAAAGCCGTGATTGTTTATCACGGCCTTCGGTGAGATACTTATGCAGGGTTTTTACTTTATTAACCGGGTATCGTTATCTCCCTGGTGTATATTCTGGCATCGCTGCTGAAAGAATATCTTCTTCCGGGATGCAGGAAGGATGGGTAGTCAAGTCCTGTACCGTCATCGGCAAAAGCCTGCCCGGAAAGCAGGATGCCTACCCTGTTTTCAAGGCTAACCCTGCCATCGGGAGTCGGTCTTACTATTTCTCCGTTTTCAAGCCATTGTCTCAATTCTCTCTTGTGCCATTCATTGTATGGTTCCTGTTTACTGAGAATGTTCTCCGCAAACCTGTTGCATGAGCACTTCCAAAGTTCTTCGGTGAGTACCTCTGATTCTTTCAAGGCCTGTCTCATTCTTGATGAGGATATCCAGAGAGCGCTGACAGGAGTGTCGGCCGTTGCAGTGGCAGTGCGGGGAAGACCGGTCAGTACCATCATTTCACCAATAACCGAGCCCGGACCCTGAAGGTCTATCTTCTGGGTTCCGATGCTGACGGTTACATGGCCGTGCATAATTATGAAGAGTCCGTCGTCGAGACTTTCCTCTCTTACCAAAATTTCTCCGATGGCGAACGACCTGTTCTGGAAGGCGTTTACAACCTTGTTCCATTCTCTTCTATTAAGGTTTTTTAGCCAGGGGACCTCCTTGAGCAGATCATCTGTTTTGGGCAGTTCAAGGCTTGGGGGTGAATCGACAAGTATCTTCATTTTCTCTTCAACCCTGGAAATCATTTTTTCCGCCTCTCCGGAATCGAGTCTGCCCTTGTTGAGAAGCTTCTCGATGGTTTTTCTCTCATGGTTCAATACCGTCCTTATTGCATATCTTGTTGTTACCGCACTGTATATCTCAGGATATGAGTTGCGAAGGTTCCTGAGGAAGGTCAATCCGTGTATTCTGTTTTCATTTATCTCACTTTCAAGCATTTCCAGCTCGTCATGTGTTATTTCTGAGGTGTCGCCATCGCCTGTGCTGATACTCATATTTTCAAGCAGTTTGAGCGACTCTTCCTGTGCAACCACGAATCCCCTGGCAGAGTCATAGCTTACTGCAAGCCTGTCGAGGAAGAATCTCTGTGCTGCTTTGCCAAGGAGGGGCATTGACTGAAGTCGTTTGAGGAGTCGGGGTGTTCTCCATTCCTGCTCCAGGTCCTTCCTCTGCGACAGGGATATCAACCCCCCCTCATCGATGATTTCGTTTATGGCTTCTGTAAGTTTTCTTACAGCCACCGGTCCGAGCATTCCCTCGTTGAACTGGCTCCAGTAGCTGCTCTTTTCCTTTTCCAGTATTCTCATCCTGGTCTCCGCGATGGCGGTTTCTATCTTTATCTCTTCCCTGATGCGTGAAATACTTTCTTCAGGGAGATACTCTGATACCTTGTCCCAGTTTGCCCGGCTAAGGAAGCGGTCCTTTCTCGATTTCTGCAAGGCTGTTTCACTGCTCTGCCGCAGGAACCTGTTGGCCGAGTCGAGCATCATTAGTTTTGCCGGGGCAACCTTCATCAGTCCCAGCTTGTTGAGCAGGGCCTTTATGGTTGTGGCATTAACCAGCAGCGTGAGGGTTACCAGACCGGCAGTAAGGAACAGGAACTGATCGCGTATTTCCTGGGGTATGGTCTCCTCTGCCGAGATGATGAGCGCAAGTGCCAGTGCAATGGCTCCCCGAAGGGCACCCCACCACAATACATAGCTGTTTTTCACCGACAGTCCGTAGCCGGCCTTTCTCATAAAGGGGTAGAGTACCGCAATCATAAGAGCCCTTGCAATATGAACGCCGATGTAAACAAGCAGAAGAAGCACCAGGTTGTTGACGGTTACCTTAGCCTGGTTTGCTATCACGACACCTACAATTAAGAATATGAGGGTGTTGGCAATAAATGCCGCCAACTCCCAGAATTCATGGAGGAAGTGACTCACTTCCGGACTTATCCTTGTCTTGCCAACCCCTGCCATTACCAGTCCGAGGGTGACCACTCCCAGGACACCCGATACATGAAAGAAATGTTCTGCGACATAGAAGGTAATGTATGCAGCAGCGATGAGTACCGTTATCTCTATCATTGCGTCGTTAAAGACCTTCTTCACCCAGCCTATTGCCACCCATCCAAAGAAGAGACCTATCAGCATGCCACCCAGGCCAACCTTAAGAAACTGTATAACCGGAGAACTGTCCGAACCTTCTCCCGTGAGAACGGCGAGAAAAACCATAAACAGTACGATGGCAGTACCATCGTTCAGCATTGATTCCCCTTCAATGAGGGTGCCGAGCTTCTTACTTGCTCCCAGTTCCTTAAGCAGGGAGACAACGGCCACAGGGTCGGTTGCGCTGACTACCGAGCCGAAGAGAAAGGCCATGGTCCATCCCCAGGCACCGAATCCCCATCCAAGGGCTCTTATCAACATAACGAACACTCCTGTAAGCAGGAGGGCAATGACAATTCCCGGCACTGCCAGAAGGAATGCATTGGCCGAAGTCTTCTTGAAGGTATGCAGGTCGAGGGCGTATGCGGCCTCAAAGATCAGGGTGGGGAGGAATACAAACAAAATGAGGTGAGGATCAATATCCCCGGCCCAGTCAATTGTTTTACCGATAAAGTCAATGTTGAAGCTGAAGTTGCCGATGTGTATCAGGCCAAGCCATCCCAGTCTGTTCATGGCTCCCAGTGCCAGTCCGATTATCAATAAGGTTACTGTGTAGGGGAGGGGGCTCCTTCTAAGCCAGTGTCGTGTGGCAGCTCCTATGATGAGAGCAATTACGATAAACAGCAGGGGAGTCATATCTCCCTCATGCTCCTCTTTATGACCATTCTCATGGCTGTCATCCCCTGGAGTATCAGCCTGTTGTTCAATGGCGTTATGGCCTTCCTGAATATCCGCAACATACCATTCCGGGGCAATACCTGCTTCATAATTGTTGTCTGCTGATTCTGTTGACAAATTTCCGGTTCCGGCAAAAACCATTGAGAATCCGGTAATCAGCAGAACCATAATAACCTGCATTTTGAGGTTTTTTTTCATATCTATCCGATGGGTCCTTACTCGAAAATGAAGATAAATATATGAAAAAAGGAGATGCCCCCTGTAAACATGATCATACTAAATTACGATTCAGACCTCACTCTCCGGCAGTAAACCTGTATCCTATGCCCTTTACTGTTTTG
The DNA here is from genome assembly GCA_034004335.1 of Bacteroidales bacterium. Classification (GTDB taxonomy): domain Bacteria; phylum Bacteroidota; class Bacteroidia; order Bacteroidales; family VadinHA17; genus SLNP01. Next base: position 27,600 of record JAVEWX010000003.1, read on the forward strand.
ATATGCTTTTGGCCCAGTTTTTCCCGTAGTTTTCTGATATGGACATCAATGGTGCGCTCACCCACTATGGTATTTTCATCCCAGGCATGCCTGAGTATTTCGTTGCGCGTGAATACCCTTCCCGGTTTTGACATAAGAAGGCTCAGCAGTTCAAACTCCTTTTTGGGCAGTTCAAGTTCCTTGCCTGAACATATTACCACAAACCTGTCTCTGTCGATTATTATTTCTGAGTCAGTGATCGTGGCAGAGTCCCTGACATCAATCATCGATTTTTTCCCCCGGCGCCTCAGCAGGGCTGATATTCTGCTGATGAGAACTTTGGGACGAACAGGCTTGGTAACGTAATCATCGGCACCGGCATTAAACCCTGCTATCTGGCTATAGTCTTCCGAGCGGGCAGTAAGAAAAAGAATTATGGTTTCGTCATGAAGTCCGTTTTTCCTGAGTTCCTCACATGTTTCGATTCCGTCCATCCCGGGCATCATAACGTCCAGGACTATCAGATGAGGTTTTACCCTGGCTGCAACTTCAACAGCCTCCCTGCCATTTACTGCTGTATATACCTGATATCCTTCCTTCGTCATGTTGTAGTTCAGGAATTCAATGATGTCGGGCTCATCATCGACCAGTAAAATCCTTATGGTTTCACCAGGTTGCATAGTTACAGGCTGTTATTTCTTGACATCCGAAAGGTATAAATATCAGATTCCGGAAAGGTTAAGCTAAGGTTAAGGATTTGTTATGGTTTATTTTCGTATGCCAAACCGGACACTGGGCTAAATATCAGAAGAACAAATATATGGCCATGCCCTGACCCCGGCCTTAAGGTAACAGAATGATAACAGAAGGGTAACATGAGGGTAAAAGAGACAGGATACTTTTGAATCATGAAAAGCAAATGGAATATCACAATTATGTGGCCAAAGTATTGTATTGTCCTTGCAGTTTCCCTGGTACTTCAGTCAACCATGTTTACATCGGCCGGGCAGAATGGTTATGTTGAAGGCCTGATAACCGACAGGGTCACCTCCGAAACCATCCCCGGAGCTCATATTGTTGTTGAGGGAACTGTCACCGGAACCTCTTCCGACCTGAATGGCAGGTACAGGCTCAGTCTTCCCGAGGGTGTCTATACCTTAAGGATAATGTTCATTTCGTACCAGACGGTGATTGCAGCTGATCTGGCTGTGAAGGCTGGAGAGACCACTACCCTGAATGTTGAGCTTGAAGAAGTGTCAACTGAAATAGCCGGGGTTGAAGTAACCGCCAGGAGAATTACAAACACGGAGGCATCGATGATCTCCTCAATAAGGGGGGGGAATGTGGTTATTGCCGGGATAAGTGCGCAACAGATAGTCAGGTCACAGGACAATGACGCAGCAGCGGTGGTCAAGAGGATACCCGGTGTTACAATTGTTGATGACAGGTTCATTTTAATAAGGGGCCTTAGCGAAAGGTATAATCCTGCCATGCTTCATGAATCATATGCACCTTCAATGGAGGCGGATGTCAAATCATTTTCCTTTGATATCGTTCCTGCCGGACTTATTGACCGCATAATGATATACAAGAGTCCCTCGCCTGAACTGCCGGGCGATTTTTCCGGCGGACTGGTAAGGATATATACTAAATCGGTACCGGAAACAAACTTCCTTTCGCTTTCCTGGTCTGCTGGCTATGACAACAGTACTTCATTGAAAACCTTCTACGGCCAGGAGAAGGGCAAGGGACACTGGTCGGGCTTGTATGATGACTTAAACGGTTTGCCGGCTTCCTTTCCCGCCAACCTCAGGAGTATTGCCTCCGATCCGGTCAGGATACAGGAGGCAGGCCGGTCTCTAAGGAACAACTGGAAACCCCTTGAGTACAAAGCCGGACTTAATCAGGGTTTCTCGCTTTCCGGCGGACTGACCCTGGGGAAAGGCCAGGTTAAGGCGGGGAACATAACCTCGCTTAATTACAGTAATTCACGATCGGTTGACAATATTCTTCGTCGCGATTACAACCAGTATGATTCTGAACTGGGGCAGAGTTCCGTGATCTACAGCTTCAATGACAACAGGTACGCAGAGAAGATCAGAACCGGCATTCTCCACAACTGGTCAATAAGCATCGGTGGTAACCATAAAATTGAGCTTGTCAACATTTTCAACCAGGTCAGCCAGTCAGAATACATTTTCAGGACTGGTCCCATGTATGAATTCAACTACTACGCAAACAACCATTCCTTCTATCAGCTTTTCAGGGGTATTTACTCAGGTCAGTTGACCGGCAGACATGAGTTAGCCGGAGAGAAAACCGTGGTTGAGTGGTCAGCATCTGTATCTGAATCATACAGGCGGGAACCCGATTACCGCCGTTACAGGATGAACCTTGATACAGCTTCAGGGGACCTTTCCATTTACATTCCCACAGGTGCTGCTGCGACCTATTTTCTGGGCAGGTTCTATTCAGAGATGGAGGAGAATGGCAGGTCTGCATCAGTAAAGCTGACTCAAAAGCTGTTTGCTGAAAGGTTCGTGGAAAGAGCTCCTGAACTGGCTGCAGGTTTGTTCATGAACACGGGAAGCAGATTCTTCAGGGGAAGGAATCTTGGTTATGTCAAGGCTAACTCTGCCCTTTTCAATCAGGATCTTATTAATTCATCTATTGATGAACTTTTCAGTCCTGATAATATTAATCCCGATACAGGTATTAAAATTGATGAGCAGACAAATTCTTCGGACTCATACTCATCAAGAAACATTGTGAGTGCTGGATTTGTATTGGCAAGGTTTTCCCTGGCTGAAGGCAGGGTCAATGTAACAGCCGGTGCACGGGCCGAATCGGGGAACATGATGCTCGAAAGCCGGACCCTCACCAATGAGCCGGTGAATGTTCATGACAGTAACTTTGATATATTACCCTCCCTGAACCTGTCCTACAACCTGACGGAGAAAAGCCTTGCCAGACTGGGTTTTGGGAAAACCATCAACAGGGCTGAATTCAGGGAGCTTGCTCCATTCGGATTCTATGATTTTAACTACAACCTGGTCCGCAAGGGAAATCCTGACCTCAGGAGCGCCGTAATATGGAACCTGGACCTCAGGTGGGAGTACTATCCTGCCCAGGGGGAGATAATCACTGGAGGTCTGTTCTACAAGAACTTCACCGATGCAATAGAGCTTACCTTCATTCCGGGAGGTGGCACAGCCGGCATCAAGACTTTTATACCTGTTAATGCCGAAAGCGCATCAGGCATGGGGGCTGAACTGGAGGTGAGAAAGTCATTGTCAGCCCTTTCAGCAGGAAGCTTCGCCGACAAGCTTACCATTATGTTCAACAGCGCCTTTATCTACAGCAGGATAAGGCCTGAAAGCGGCAGCGCCGGCCAGTTCTTCAGGGAAAGGCCCATGCAGGGGCAATCTCCCTATATCGTAAATACCGGTATTTATTATCGTGATCAGGAAGCCGGGCTGCAGGTTAACCTTCTATATAATATAATTGGCCGCAGGATAATGATAATAGGCTTTGAGGAATACCCCGATATCTATGAAATGCCGCGGCACCTCGCTGAACTGACCATCACCAAAAGTATTGGCAGATTCCTTGAAATCAAGGCCGGGGTTAAGGACCTGTTCAACCAGGAGAATCTGTTGCTGCAGGATGCCAACAGGGACGGCCGTTTTGACCGGAGAAATGACCAGGTAATAGAAAGATACTCACCAGGCAGGATCTTCAGCATGGGTTTAAGCTTCAGGCTACAATAGGATGACTGGGTTATTTAATGTAACCATAAACCAAAGATCATGTCTGCTTAATACCTGATTAATGCCCGGAACATAGTTTTGAATCAGAAAAAGGAATGGAAAATATTAACCAAAAACGCAAAAAAATGAAAATCACAAGCTTTAAATCGGATCTGTTGCACTTGTTCAAATTGTCAGTTCCGGTGCTGATGACGGCACTGGTACTTTACTCTTGCGAAGAAGAGGTCTATGATGCTCCTTCATTTGAGCTAAGCTCTTCATCAGGCATGTCGGTTGCCGGGAAGGAAGTGGCTACGACTCTATCCATCCTGGCTCCGGGGGGAGCCGATGAGATAAATGTCCTCAGGAATGGAGTTCCCGCTGCCCCTGTGCAGCTGAATGGTGAGAAAACAGTTGACTACGATTTCAGTTACGTAATCGAGGATCTTCCTGTGGGTACCACAATAAATTTCACCTTTCAGGTCACCGACAGGCAGGGTAAGCAGAGTGACATAAAGGTCTATACGGTAACGGTAACGTCAAAGGAGATTGTTGAGGTGTCGGGTAATATAACATCGACGGTAACCTGGACCAATGACAAGGTCTATCGGCTTAATGGCTTCGTAAGGGTCCAGGACGGCGGTCGTCTCAATATTGATGAGGGTACCGTGATAATCGGTGACCGGGAATCAAAAGGAACACTTATAGTTCAGATGGGAGGTAAAATTTATGCTGAGGGTACTGCCGATGAACCTGTAGTATTTACTTCAGAGAATGCCTCAGGACTTCGTGAACCAGGTGACTGGGGAGGTGTTGTGATATGCGGAAAGGCGCCTAATAATGTTACCGCCACAACCGGGCTGCCCGTTGAACTGGAGGGTGGATATGGTGCATTCCATGGTGGAACCGATCCTGATGACAATTCAGGAGTGCTCAGGTATGTCAGGATTGAATATGCAGGTGTTCCCATCAATCCCAATGAGGAGGTTAACTCACTTACGATGGGCAGTGTTGGCAGGGGTACGACCATTGAATACGTTATGTGCTCCTACGGCCTCGATGATGCTTTTGAGTGGTTCGGCGGTACAGTTGACGCCAGGTATCTTATTGCCTTCAGGGGACTCGATGATGACTTCGATGTTGACCTTGGCTATAGTGGCAGGGTGCAGTTCGGTCTCGGTGTAAGATATCAGAACAATGCCGATCAGTCGGGATCAAACGGATTCGAGGTCGACAACAATGGTTCGGGCAGTAATGCACAGCCTTACACATCGGCAATCTTCTCCAACATCTCGATAATTGGCCCGAAAGCTAACCGTGAAACACCTATAAGCCTTCAGTTTCAGCATGCAGCACAGCTCAGGCGTAACAGCAGAATCAGTATCTACAACTCTTATATGACAGGTTATCCGGCCGGGTTGTATGTTGATGATGACAAGGCCGGTGCGGGTCAGGCCTTCCTTGACGATCACCTGCAAATCCGCAATCTCTATCTGGCAGGCGTTGAGCATTGGGGCGGCAATGGCTATGGCTCGGCAGGGACAATCTTTACAGGAGCTCCTGCCAATGGTCTTCAGCATCCGACAAACCCCCGCGACAGGGCACTCAAGTCGCATGCCAACTTCCCCGGCGGGCAGACAGCCTATGAGAGCCATTTCAACACCATGTCATTCAACAACAAATTGTTTGATAAGTGGCAGGACCTTGGAATCGATGCATCCGCATTTGGTCTATCCGATCCAGTATTCAAACCGGCTGCAGGGTCAGCACTTCTTAGTGGTGCCCGTTGGGATAACACGCCGAAAGCGGACTCATTCTTCGAACAGGTTGATTTTATAGGAGCCTTTGGCAATACCGACTGGACTGCCGGATGGGCTGCCTTTGATTGCCACCTTATTACATACTTTTAATTGACAGAAACACTGCACATATCAGTATCACAGGCAGCTGGTCAATATTTTGACCGGCTGCCTGATGATATCTGTTGCTGCACAAGGTATACAGGGTAAATCCATAAATTCATCATTCATGAAGCATATTATATTAATTATTTCACTATTATTCCTGCTCCCTTACGGACATTATGCACAACAGGCTCCACGTGAGGGAGCGGGTGGTACATACTATGGCGCCGGGAACAGGCTGTTCAGCGGCATAATAAAGGAGTATTACCCTGATGGGACCTTGAAAATGGAGATGCCGGTAAGGAAGGGAGCCCTCCACGGCAATGTGATACTATATTTCAGTAACAGCATCGTGAATGAGATCAGGGCCTACAGGTCAGGCAAAATGCATGGTACCTGGAGTACATGGAACGAAGACGGTACCAAGTCGGCCGAAGCTAATTACCTTAGGGGAAGGAAGGAGGGCAAATGGTATATCTGGGATGGAAACGGAGTGCTAAGGTATGATATGACTTACCGGCGTGGTGAGAAGACAGGAACCTGGTATATGTATGACGAGAGTGGAAATCTGATTATGGAACAGGTATACAAATAAAAAAAGGTGCCTGAAGCGGCACCTTTTTTTTAAAAAAATATAATCTATTTCTTCCCGATATTGTCGAGCTGTATTGTGATGTCCTCCTTTGTTTTATCGGCATTTATTATGATGGTTCTTGTTTCATATGAGATAAGTGAGGTTTTTATGGTATAGCTTCCCGGAGTTGCGGATATTGAAAAGTTGCCCTCAAAATCAGTATAGACTGCGATGTCGGATTCCTCAACCCTGATCACCACTCCGGCAAGACCTTCACCCGATTGCCTGTCAGTTATCCTTCCTGATATTGAAATGGTTTCAATGGCATTCCTGTCCTTGTCTTTATCCTTTTTCCCGTCCTCGTTTGCCATAACGACCGTACCGGCAAGAAGACATATCAGTGCTGATGCTATTATCCTGTTTTTCATGGCTTCTGTTTTGCCTCAAAGGTAGAGCGCCATTATTAAGCCAGTGTTAAGAACAGGTTGTTTGTCTGTTAAATATTGTGGGTAGGGCTATCAGATTTCTGCAGGCTTTGAACCTGAATAGATTATGTACTGACGGTGCTTTTCCAGGAGCCTGATGTTAAGCTTCACATTTACCAGGTAGAAGAGCCTGAAAAAAACTGTGCTTATAAGACCCTTCTTCTTCATGTGTCTGAAATAGGAACGGTAATTCCTGTAACCCTTTATTATATGTTCAGTTATGTTGTCAACTTCATCGACCTTCAGTCCTGCTTTTGCCAGACCCTCGCCATACTGGTCTGCTGTCCAGTGGTTTAATCCCATGTTTCTGGTCCAGTGACCCGACTTACCATCAGTCAGCTTCCGGTTCCTGATAATGTCGGCAATGATGAACCGTCCTCCCGGTTCCAGCACCCTGTAAATCTCACTGAGAAAAGCCTGCTTGTCGGGGTAATGAAAAGCACTTTCAATATTGACAACCACCTGAAATGAGTTGTCGGCAATTTTTCTTAGTTTTTGAGCATCATCGACAAGGAAGAAACTGTTTCCGATTTTCCTTCTCTCCTTTTCCCTGTTGGCTATCAGGATATTACGTCGGTTGAGGTCGATTCCGGTAATGTACCCCGGGTTGTAATTCTGGGCAATGAATTTTGTCTGGACGCCGTTTCCGCAACCTATTTCGAGTATTGTTTTGCCTTCGAGTGGCTCAATGAATGAAAGGCAATGACGGGTGAGGTTTTCCTGGGCTTTGCGGAAGCTTTCGTCAGCTTCCATATGAAGGGGGTAATGGAGCATTGTATATTGATCATCGATCTGGTAAAGGGCTGAGTTCATAGCCTCATAGTACCTCGATGACGAAGACCCGGACCTGCAGAATCCTATTACCTGTCTTATTATACCTGCATCGCTGGAAATCTCCCTTCCCATAAGATTCGCCGGTTTACTCAATTGGCAATATAGGAAAATAATCGTAAAACAATCCTCTTTCATTAGAAATAGCGGCACCATTACCTACCGGTTATGGTTCCGGCATGTATCATTAAAACAAATGAAGAGTCCCGCGAAAGGCAGGACTCTTCATCAGGTCAGGATTTAATTATCCCTATTTTTTATCGTACACCAGCGTGGTCTTCATCTCCCCGTTGGGGGTATTGTTTATACTTTCAATAGACAGTGCCTTGCCTCCGTCGATAAGCTTCCATACTTCCTTTGTGGTCATCTCGCGTGACTGACCCTGCATTGACATGGTCATGGTGGTTGTGATAGTCATAACCTTTTTATCTGCCGACCATGTAACCGTTGATTTCCGTGTGTTGTTCATGGCCTGGTTCTCGGTTTGCTTTCCTGACAGGTCAAATTTTTCAGTGGTGACCGTAGGCTGACCTTCACGGCCCTGCCTGGTACGGGCAACTGTCAGGTCATTTCCCTGCTGTGTTACATTCAGTTCTGAGGCTCCCATGCGGAAACCACCCCGTCCCTGACCCTGTGCCTGTGCCTGGCCTGTTGTGCTCTTCGTTTCATTGAAGGCCCATTTGCCGGCAAAATTCTCTTGTGCGTTCATGGAGGCTCCCGATATCATCATAACTGCGGCAGCCGTCAAAAACATTGCTGATAGTTTTGTAATCATTTTCATGGTGTGATCATTTAAGTTTGTAACCCCTTTGACAGTAAAGATAAACATTTTATTCCCTGCCATGCAGGTTTTAACGTTTTATTAATAATTGCCGGTACAGGCTACCAACCCGGTGATAGATTAATGCCAAAGGAGCCCCTGCCAATTCCCGATCCGCCCATGATCGGGAAAGCATAGTAAGGTTCCAGGACCGCATATCCGAACAGGTTTATCCTGAAAGAGGTGCCGATGCTGAATACCGGAACTCTCTCTCCGGGGGCGGGATTTATCCAGTCATCTGCTATCTTCATTTTGTTGTCAAGGGCGATACCCCCGTCAAGAAAGATATTGATATCAGTGAATATGCTTTCTGATTTCAGTATTGAGATATTTTCCGGCCCTGAAAACGGTATTCTCATTTCAATATTGGCAACAAAAAGTTTGCTGCCGAAGAAATTATCAATACCTATGCCGGTCATCCCGTTCTGCGGACCTGCCATGTTCCTGGTAACTTTCTGGTATCCCCTGATCAGCCATGGATAGCCCAGGTAAAGAGGCGTGATAATTTCGCTGTCGGTCCTGGCTCCCCACCTTCCATAGTTATATGACCTGAAAGCAATGGTAAGCGGCCTGAGATGCATGTAGTGCCTGTAGTCGGCGAGGGTTGTCAGGAAATTAATCTCCCCGAAATATTTGCCTGCCTCGAGCCGGTATCTTGTACCGCTTACCGGGCCGGTTATTCCCATGACACTGTTGTCAAGAACGTAGGCAAAATCGACCTTTGCAAGTCCGAATCCACCTGGCGCATCAAGCTTTTCGCGGCTCGAGCCGATGGGCAACCCCAGGAAATCATAATAGTAGGAATACCTGTCAAACCTGTAGCTGTAACCTGCCACCTCTCCCGACAACTCTATCCTTCGGGTCTGTGATATCGGGTAAAAAGCAAAAAGCGATACTTTGTCCTCAAACATCCTTATGTAGTTAAGGTCGAGCTTTTCAACAATCATAGGCTCACCCCCGTATGAAATCGTGTCGGGTGAAGCGGTGACGGAACCGAAGTAATTGGGAATGTGAGACAGGGAGGCCCCCCATTTAAGCTTCCTCTTCTGGTTGATATAGGCTATCTGTGCGCCGAAGTCATAAATCTCCCCGTTCAATGATATGGCCGAGAATATCTGGTTGTCACCCGTCATGTCGCTGAATATGGCATTGACGCTCCCGGTCATTCCCGTCCCCATTCTGCCTGAGGCCACTCCAACTGAGCTGTTGGATAGATAGTCGAGGGTGAATTTGGGCCTGTAGGGAAGGGGAACCAGCTCTTCAGCAGGTATTTCCGGAACCTCAGATGTCGAGAACAGTGAACTGTCGACGAGGTTCACCGAAAGGTATTCCATCGGGGGCAGGACAGCAGCCCTGTAATCGATGGAGTCGGCTGAGACCTCAATCCTGCTGAACTCCTCACCGCCTGCAGAATATATTGTATACCTTTTGTCCGCATAATAGGAATATACTATGTCTCCGCTTTGCCGGGCCAGTGACATGGCAGGCGAATGATAGGTGATTCCCGTTATGCCCCTCATGTAACGTGTCATCTGATAAATTGAACCCGTAGCCTGATCATATTCATACAGGTTCCGGTATCCGTCCCTGTCGGAGAGGAAATAGATGCTGCTTCCGTCGCCTGAGAAAAGCGGATTCATATTCCTGGCCCCGGTAAAGAGGGGCAGAAGCCTTTCTCCGGAACCATTGCCGGCCTCAATAACGGCAATATTATAGAAATCGTGACGGAACCGCACCTGCTGGCCGGGGTGAGCCTTGTCAGTAACATATATGATATATCTGCCATCGGGCGACCATGAGGGCTGCAGGTTTGCATGGCTGTCATTGGTTAGTTGCTGCACCCTGCCGGTTTCCGGTTCGTAAAGGAAAAGGTCCGAGATTCCGTTCCGCATGGCCGAAACAACTATCTGCTTACCGTCGGGCGACCATGAAGGATTGTTTATGGCCGGAAGTCCGGGAAGCTCAACTTCCCTGACTGACCTCCTGCGGTCCACATCCATGATGACAAGCTTGTTCTTACCCTCGGAAAAGACCACAAATGCAAACTGCCTGCTGTCGGGCGACCAGGTGCCCGATGACTCAAGGAAACTGAGAGCATCAATCTCATTCCTGTTGATCCGGTTTGAGAGTTTCCTTATTATCTTCCCTGTACTGGCGTCGGCAAGGAAAAGATCGAGGTTATAAACATCCCTCTCGGAAAGAAAAATGATGTATTTCCCGTCGTGACTGATGACGGGAGACAGGTTCATTTTGCCGGCATTATTGCTGAATATCAGCTTTCTGCCGGTCTGAATGTCAGCGGTGTCGGTAAGAAGAGGTGTGTAATTGTTGATCAGGGCTTTCTTCCACAAAGCTGAAAAATTCTTTTCGTCGACACCAAGCACATTACTGAATGCCTTCTCATACCCGCTTATTGCCGTTTCCCTGAAAAGCGGCACTAATATGGTGTCACCCCATGTCTTGCCTATCATGGCAATTACTGCCTGGCCAAAGCGATAGGGGAAGTACCTGTTGCTGCGGGTCATATCCTTGAGAGTCGGGATGTCGTCACTTAGCACGGCGTCTCTCATCCACATTGAAGTATGAGGATCAACACTGCCGATTGAAAAATATTCCGCCATACCCTCCACCATCCAGAGTGGAAGATTCCTCAGACTTGAAAAAGAGAGCCTTGAGGAGTCCTCCTTTGTAAACATGTTGAATTGAAATGCGTGAACCAGTTCATGTCCTATGATATGATCGGTCTGGGCCAGTGATGGGAACAAGGGCATTACAACCCTGTTCTTGAGAGCCTCAGTGACACCTCCTGTGCTTTCGCCAATCAGTCCGGAAACGGCTGTTGTCTGCTGAAATTCGGCATGATTTTCATAAATAAGTATCGGATTCCTATCCGTAATCGTATCCCTGAACAATGCCTGGTGATGTTTATACCACAATTCACTTCTGCCTGCAAGTACCTTCAGAACGGAATCATTATCGAGGTAATGGTAAATTTCAAAGTTAGGGGTCTGGTATACGCTGAAGTCAAACACCCTGTATGATGGTTTGTTTCTTCCGAAGTACTGTCCGTCTGCCGGGTAAACTGATATGATGACCATAAACAGAAGGACGGTGCTGAACCCGGAAATAACCTTTCTGATATTAATTATCCCTTTCATAATCTCCTCCTTTCTTCTTTTCAATTGTGACCAGGGAATCCCGAAACTAAGTTCCTGATTTCCTGAATAGTCACACATCTGTCATATTATCAGATCGTTGACTACTGATCCATTACAAAAAAAATGCCAAACAGGGAGCCTTACGACTGGTTACGGAGGCCATTGACAAGTTCCGCCGCCGTACAGAAAGAAGAGTTTTTATACTGCAATAAATTTTCATTTAATACTCCGTTCTGCTAACTTTACGGTTCATTGTGGTCAGTTGCTCCCCCCAAAACGTTCCGGCAATTTTGCTTATCATATAAAATATGCTGATATGAAGAAGTATGTTATCCTGGTTCTGTTACTGGTACTGGTCGTTTCAGGCAGCTGCAGCAACAAGGGCAGGGGTGAAGCCGTTTTCTCACCTTCCGATATGCCTCCTGCTTCCCGGCTCACCAGTGAAGTAAGAATATTAAATGGCGTCCCGGCCCTCTATGTAAACGACGAACTTACCGGACAGGTACTTGCTGCACCCTATCGTCCCGATGAATCCTATTTCAGGGATTTCCTTAATGCCGGTGTAAAAATCTTTGATATTTATCTCAGGTTTGACTGGAAAGGGCCCGAGGAGTATGATTTCTCCCGTATAGACAGGATTATGGATTCCTATCTTGCGATAGCTCCTGACGCGCTTTTCCTGCCACGGATACTCCTGACACCCGGCTCATGGTGGTGTGAAATGTTCCCCGATGACATCACAATGCGTGATGACGGCAGTCCGGCCGGTATGTTCGGTTCTCCATGCCATCCATCCCTGGCTTCGGAAAAATACCGGGAACTATCCCGGAAGGCCATGATAGCCTTCCTCAAACATGTTGAAGGCAAGTATGGTGACAACATCCTGGGTTATCAGCCCGGCAATGGCTTCGGAGGTGAATGGCTGATGTTCAACTCCTTTTGGGAGGCCAGGCCGGGAAGGCCGGCACCTACAAAATTTGGTGTTGAAGATTATAGTCCGGTTGCATGCGAGGCTTTCAGGTACTGGCTTAAGAATAAATATGGCAGGGTAGGGGCCTTGAGAAAGGCATGGAATGACCCGGAGGTTAGCTTTGAGACGGCTGAACCACCGGGGGAGGTTGAAAGGTACAGCTCAACACATGGAATATTCTTTGATCCTGCACAGGGCAGGAGAGTGCCTGACTACTTTTCCTTCTTCAACGATATTACTGCCGACGTGCTCCTTGAAAACTGCCGCTGGGTTAAGGAACTGACAGGAGGAAGAAAGATTGTCGGGGTCTTCTACGGGTACCTGTGGTGCAATTTTCCCAACCTCAGTGTCAACCATACAGGTCACCTGGGATTGCAGCGCGTCTTCGAATCTGATGACATCGATTTCATTGCCAGCCCATACACCTACGACAACAAACAGATAGGCGGTCCAAATAACTCACAGACACTCCCGGAAAATGCACTTATACACGGGAAGCTTTATCTGAACGAAGTGGATACCGAAACACACCTTCATCAGAGACAGTGGAGGTGGGGCAACTGCCTGAACAACCCCACCAGCTGGGAGGAGACCAGGGGATTACTGATAAGGGACTATGGTTATTCGATGACCAAGGGTTTCGGGTTGTGGTGGACAGACCTTCATGGCGGCAATTTCCAGGATGAGCAGATCATAGAACTGCTGGCCAAGCTGAAAACCATGGATGATAATTACCTCAATGCCGACAAAACCTCCAATGCCGACATAGCGGTAATACTCGATGAAGAGACATTCAAGTACTTTGGTGACGGGGAACCACTCTTCAACGCACTTCTCACGGCACAAAAGCAGTGGCAGCTGGGATTTATAGGTGCCCCCTGGGAGCCATACCTGCTGACCGATGTAGGCAATCCGGCCATGAGAGATTTCAAGGTGTATCTCTTTCTCAATACCTTCCATGTTACACCTGAACAGCAGAAGCAGATACACCGCAAGCTGGCCAGGAACGGAGCCACTGCTGTATGGGTATATGCCCCGGGCTATATACAGGAGAAGGGACTCTCTGTCGAAAGAATGTCTGAACTTACGGGTATTTACATCGCTGAGGATAATTCCACCGGTGAACTCCGTGTGGAGATCTCTGATTATGACCATCCCTACACAAGAAGACTTGGTGAGGGATTTGTATACGGAACGGATGTGGATGTGGAGAGTATCATCAGGTACTATGATCACCAGATCTACCTGAAAGACCCACGCGACCCATCACTGGTACGTGACCTTCCGGGTTTCAGCATTTCCCCAAGGTTTTACTCAGAAGACCCTGATGCGACCATTCTCGGTACTCTTGGCGGGGTGAACAAGCCGGGACTGGTTGTAAAGAAGCAACCTGACGGATGGACATCGGTATATTCGGCAGCACCAATATTACCGGCAGCCCTGCTGCGGAACATCATAACTGAAGCGGGGGGGCACATATATACCACTCAGAATGACGTGGTTTATGCCAATAAAAGCGCTCTTTGCATCTACTCTCCTTCCGGGGGTATGAGAACTGTCAGGCTTCCGGGTAAGATGAAGGTCACAGATCTGATGACCGGCAAAGTGCTTGCTGACGGAGCCAGCGAATTCCTTATCAATCTTCAAAGGAATGAGTCAGTATTGTACTCCCTTGAGGCTCCCTCAACGGAAACTCCGGGTGATGTTTTTCTCAGTCTCTGGTCCGATGGCGAAACTACCCTCACGGCAGATCCCTCAACGGCATTCTGGTCTGTTGCCCAGCCTGTCAGAATAGACAGGAATATACTCGGGGGACCGGAACCGGAGCTTGCCTCAGAGGCCAGATCGCGATGGACAAAGGATAACCTGTATTTTCTTTTCTCGGGTCCCTTTGAAAGCCAGGTTCTGAAACCCGACCCTGACACGGTAAACGAAACATACCGCCTGTGGGAATGGGACGACTTTGAACTTTACATCGGTTCCAGGTTTGACAGCATAAACCTTTACCAGGAGTTTGAGGTATCGCCACAGGGGGAGTTCCTCGACCTGAATATCAATTCAGACATTCCCAGGGCAGGTCATAATGACGAAAGATACTGGGATTCCGGTTTTACGGTCAGGGCTCGTGTCGACAGGGAGAATATGATGTGGTATGCTGAGTTGTGTATCCCCATCTCTGCAATCGACAAGAGAGAACCGGTGGAAGGCAATGAGTACAGGGTGAATATTTACAGGTTGCAGGGGCCGCAGTCGGACCGCGACTTTCTGGCGTGGAGACCCACGGGGGTATGGAACCCCCATCACCCCGAAGTATTCGGTATCATGAAGCTTGCCAGATAACAGAAGAGCCCCGCCATCGCAGGGCTCACTGTTTTATTTTGACACCCTCCATTCGATTATCCCGGTTTCGTACCAGGTCACATCGCCGGGCATGTAGTTGCCGTCAGGGGGACCAAGCTCTCCCTTCCTGAAAAGCTGTCCGCGCAGCTTTATCTCAAGCCTGAGGCCATCTGTCGTTACAGGCTCAAAGGCGAGAGTGTTGAATCGGTCCCTGTCAACCGTGTAGTCAGTCAGATTTTTCACAGGTACCCATTTGTTGCCGGAGCGGTATAGCAATTGCCACGATTCGGGTGAGAGACAGTATTGCTTGTCATTCTTCCAGTACACATCGACAGAACTAACAGTTGCCTTTTCATTGAAGTCATACTGAACCCATGCCCTGTCCCCCGACTGCGGCCTGAGGGCAAGGTAGGTTGAAGAACCATCGAATGAGTTGACGGGCTCAACCTGGTCATACAGGGCAGCGAACCCGGCACTTCCCGATTGAGCGCTCGGATAGAAGCGTGCTGCAACAGATGGTACCTTTCCGCCGGGGTAGTTGTCAGACAGGCTTCCGCTGCCACACGATGACGAGATCCTGCTGGTGGAAGCGATGGTGGGTGCAGGGGGCAGCAGCACTCCCGATTCGTTGCGGGGCAGCCATACACTCATATCGCTGTTACCGCGGTTGGCCCAGGCGTAATAGGGTATGGCTACAAAGTCAGCCTCACCGGTTATGGTGCTGGTCTTGCCCTCACCCCTGGCAACCCTTTTGACCTTTCCTTCAACGGCCACAACGCCATCGAGTATGTCTTCACGGAAAACGTCATTGAATGAGGCATCATCGGGGAGATATATATTCATTACGCTACCCCCGTTATCGACTCCCTCGGCACAATATACAAGCGGTCCCCTCCGGAGGGCGATCATGCCTGCATTGTCTGCGACCTTCTCATGCGAGATGACCCTCCTTACATCGAGGGGCAGTTCCAGTTCTATGACGTCACCCCTCTTCCATGTCCGGTTAATTGACACATATCCGTTAACCGGCTCAGCATCAATTAACTTTCCATTTACCATAAGGTTTGTGGTTCCGGCCTGATTATCAAGATATTGGTAGAGACCGCCGGGCATAGGGCTGGTTCCTGCCCATCCCGGTATCCTGACGTGAACCGTAAACCTGGCACTTTGTTCGGGGGTTACGGTTAACTTGATGTCGCCTTCCCATGGATAGCGGGTTTCCTGTTTTACCGAAACGGCACTGTTGCCGATTTCAGTATTGAGGGTGCTTCCAATGAACAGGTTGACGTAGAGGTTGTCATCACTCTTTGCATAGATGTACCTGCCAAGGGAGGCTATGAGCCTGACAACGTTTGGCGGGCAGCAGTTAGGGCCAAACCATGGTTGCCGCTCGAAGCCGCCGAAGGTCTTCAGTGGATTCTGGTAGAAATATTTTGAACCGTCGAGTGAAACACCCGACAGGAAGCCGTTATATAGAACATTTTCAAGCATGTCGATGTATTTGGCATCGCGGTGCAGTGAAAACATTCTGTAGTTCCAGAAGACGTTCCCGATGGAGGCGCAGGTTTCATTCCAGCAACTGAGGTTGGGAAGTTCATATTGTTCACCATAATCTTCATGGTCGCGGTATGTGCCTATGCTGCCAGTGATGTATGTCTTCAGTGCAGCGTCATTCCATAATCTGTCAGCAGCTGAAATATAGGATGGGTCATTTGTGATGGCAGCCAGTTCGGCAAGAGGTGTATAAAGGTAGGTAGCCCTCACCGTATGGCCTACTGCCTCCTCCTGTTCGACTACCGGCTTGTGATCCTGTGCATATTCACCATACAGTTCCCTGCCATTGCCCTGTCGGCCACGCTCATCGAGGAAGAACCTGGCGAGATTGAGATACTTTTCATCGCCGGTGGCATGGTAAAGCTTCAGGAGACCTATTTTGACCTCTTCATGCTGTGAGACATCAAGTCTCTTGCCCTGTCCAAAATGGTCATCGATGTCATCAGCTACCCTTATGGCTGCATCCAGGACCTTCTGGTTCCCGGTAGCCTCGTGGTAAGCCACGGCAGCCTCCATTAAGTGACCGGCAGAATACATCTCCCCATTCAGCAGGTTTTTCCATTCACGCGGTTTGCCCCCCGGGAGCACACGCGCAATGAGCTTTTCTATGTCTTCATCCATCCTTGCCCTGAGGGCAGGATCGTCATATGTCTGAAGGAGATAACCGACCGCTTCTGCCAGTTTCGGATCGGGAGCCCTCTCGTTGCTCTCGTAGACATTGAGCATCTCCATTACCGAGATCATGTAATTGTTGTCAATCCTTGGTGTCCAGAAACTGTCGTCGATGGTCACCGATGATAGTGGCATCTCATTGACCGGCTTAACCGGGTTTTCAGTTTTATTGCCGGTGGTGCAGGCTGTAGCAATCAGTGCGATTGCAAAGGATAGTGAAAGGATTCGTTTCATAACAAATAATTCAAGATTCAAGATTCAAGATTCAAAATTCAAAATTTACCTTCGACTACGCGTTGCTCCCATTCGGTCGCGAGCTCGCTACGCTCGGTTCGGCGAGCTCGCCTGCGGCTCGGTTCTCCGTTCGGTCGTGAACTCGTCACTTTGCGCCTCGGTTTGCGGCTCGGTTCTCCGTTCGGTCGTGAACTCAACCGGCTCTCGCCGGTCTCGGTTCAAATATTCAAATATCGACTGATTGCCGCTGCAATCGGTAATAGTCTATTTTTTTATTACTCTTCTCTGGTTAGCATTCAGGGTATCCGGCTTTACTGTATCCTGCACTGGTTCGCAGGGGCTCTTGGGTCTGTTATTGCCTGATCCGAATACCGGTTCCTTGTCGGCATTGATGCATACCGACCATTGCCCTAATGATCCCTGATTCTTTGTGCTGATGGTAACAGTCATATTTCCGGTGAAAAGGTAGTACTGTCCCGGCCTCAGGGAGTAGGGCTTGCCTTTGACCATTGCGTCGCCTCCCCCGGCAATAGGCATGAAGAAGAGGCTGCTGGCGGGACCGGAGTAGCTGAAGGAGGTTCTCGACAGGCTGTCCCGGTTGAAGGTACCTGACGGTGTGATTAGACAGAACTGCCATGCAGCATTTCCCGGGTTAATCCTTGGGCCACAGGGTTTCTCCTCCCTTATTACAACAGTATCAGGTTTCGAATCGATACCACACTCATTCCTGGCTGTAACCAGTATGTTGTTGAGTCCCGGTACCAGCTTCAGTGCTGCTACCACCTCACCGTTTGAGGTTGTGAATCTGAAACTGGTGTCATCCTTCCCGTTGACTTTCAGGGTTATGTTGTTCCTGGCAGAGACATTGGTAACAGTGCCCCTGAGTTCATGGGTGGCATCGGCCCGTTCAACGGAACTTATCCGGTAGCTGATTACCGGCGGAACACAGGGCTGCTCAACGGCGACGGACAGGGTCCTGGTATCAGTGCCGCATTCGTTCTCCACGGTTACTACAATATTGTACGACCCGGGACTGAACCTGTAAACCGAGGTTATGGCGCCTGTGCCCTGGTCAAAGGTGAATCCCTGGTCGGCATTACCGTTAACGGTGATGGTTATGTCACTCCTGCCTCTTGCATTGGTGACCCTGCCTTTGAGTTCATGCGTGGCATCTGTCCTGTTGACGGCATTTACCGAACAGTCAATTACCGGCGGAACACAGGGCTGCTCAACGGCGACGGACAGGGTCCTGGTATCAGTGCCGCATTCGTTCTTCACGGTTACTACAATATTGTACGACCCGGGACTGAACCTGTAAACCGAGGTTATGGCGCCTGTGCCCTGGTCAAAGGTGAATCCCTGGTCGGCATTACCGTTAACGGTGATGGTTATGTCACTCCTGCCTCTTGCGTTGGTGACCCTGCCTCTGAGTTCATGCGTGGCATCCTCGCGGTCGACGGCTGATATACTGGCAGTTACGGTGGGGGCGGGACATGGTTTGTCATCAATAACCGGAGGTGTGTATGTTACAGTCGCCCTGGCACGCTGTGCCCCGCACTCGTTTGTGGCGGCAATAGTCAGGATGTTGGCTCCGGCCGCCAGCGAAGCTTCAACCACTATTGCGGTTCCGGTGAAATTGAAGTCGGTGATGGCTTTGCCGTTAAGAGTAACCTCCAGCTGGTTTCCGGAAGTAATGTTGCCTGCCTCTGCCCTGAAAGTATAGGTTGCCACTACTGTGCTTACGTTGCTGCCGGCGGGATCCGTTATCCTGAGCACCGGCACGGGACATGGCCTTGTCTCTTTTATTATTGCCTGTGAACCGGAAGCCTGTCCGGCCAGGTTCCGGGCATTTATGGTAATAATATTTTCTCCTTCATTAAGGTTAATTGTGGCGATTACCGTTCCGGAGGGCTGATCGTACCGGAAATTGTCGCTGGTCCTTCCATTGAGGATGAATGTGATATTTTCCTTCCCTGTAACATTGGAGACGGCTGCCCTTATTTCCGTATTACTCTCGTAGGTTTTGTACGGACTCACGGCAGGAAGAGTGAAGCTGACCACCGGGGGCACTGGTTTTGCCGGCCGGGTGTAGGTGATGGTGGTGCTTTCCGTTGCCGTACCGGCTTCATTCCTTCCGCTTATTTCTACTGTGTTCGGCCCTTCGGTAAGACCGATATTCATTGAAATAATTCCATCCTCCGTGAAAGAGAAATTGCTGGTACCGGTACCGTTGATCTTAAGGGTTATATCATTCCACGAACCGACGTTCAGTGTTCGGGCGCTTATCCTGAAGGTGTTGTCCTGTACCGTTACCGGTGATGGAGGATTGATGAACCTGATTTCGGGAAGAGGCGGTCTGATGGGCCTGACATAATTGATTGTGGCATTGCCTGTTGCCCTGCCGGCCTCATTTGATCCTGTGATTATCAGGCTGTTGCTGCCTTCCCTCAGGTTAAGGGTGCTCCTCAGTATTCCCGTTGCCTGGTTATATTCAAATTCCGTGGCTGTTCCGTTAAGCTGAACCCTGATATTCTGTCTCGAGCGCACATTCCTGACCTGCGCTGTGATCTCCACTGACTCGCTTCTGCTGGCATAAGGACTCTGTGACGGAGTGACAATTTCTACAACAGGAGGCGGTACCGTAACAACAGGCCTCGGTTCCTGGACCGGAGTAACATTGGTGACAGGCTGTGAGGGACGGGTATATATCCTGTCCGTAAACCTTCTTCCTGTGCCTCCGCCGCCCAGGTTCCATCTGAGGCCCAGGGTGGTATAGTGATTCCTGTCCTTCCGGGTTTCGGGCATGACACGGTTGTCGATGTTTATGCCTGAAAAGCTGTTGTGTTCGGTAAGAGAGAATATTGTCTTGTGTTCTATACCCAGTGAGAAACTACGCGAGAACTGATAACCCAGATAGAACCCTGCGGTTGGCATCAGCGCCGCCCTGTTACCAAGCCGGGTTTCATACTCTCTGTCCGACAGTTCGAGAAGATCGGCATATACTTTTGCCCGTATCTGGGACGGATCAATGACACTGTAATCGTACAGAAGGCCGTTCTCATCATACAGATCGGTGAAGGTTCGTCCGTGCGTAATTCCCGCACCGGCGAATCCCGACAGGACTATCCTGGTGCGTTCACGCAGGCGGTTGAGGGTCAGCCCTATTTCGAAATCATAACTGAAATAGTCGTAACGAATATTGCTGAATGTATTGTCGGGATTGATCCTGTGATCGTGTGCAATATTCTCTCCCATCAGAAACCTGAACTTCCAGTCGGGCCTCAGAAAAGCTCCATCCCGTTTACCAAGGTTATGACCCAGGTGGAAGTCGAAGGCGCCTCCCTTTGAGTTAAGCAGGTCCGACCCCTGGTATGTGGTTCCCACACCGAAGCCAATAATGAGACCTCCGTTGGTGGTAAATACTGCCTTTTGTGCATCTGCTCCGGTGAAAGTGAAAAGCACCACTGCAGCGATGACGAAAAAGTGTCTGGCTGGTTTAATCATTTTTTCAGACTTTATCATGGTCTATTTATATGCTAAAGTTAGGAAAAAAACAATATTGAAGTTTGCCGTCATCAATGGCAGCTCTGAAGTACACCCGATGCGTCGGGTATAAATCTCAGGTTACTGATAAAAAGTATTTTTGACTTTCCTGATTCAATATCATAACTTTGATATAATCATTTAAAGTACTTTTTATCAATGGGATTAATAATACCGGAAAGTATGAAAAGGTTAATCTTGTTATTGGTTTCAGTAGTCGCATCGGCTGCTGTTTTGGCACAGGTGCCCGTTAAGATGAGTTACCAGGCGGTAATAAGGGATGTAAGCAATGTTCTGGTAAGTAATCAGACCATCGGAATAAAGGTCAGTATTTTACGTGAACCTTTAAGTGAAATCATCCTTTACTCCGAAACCCAGACCCCAACTACAAATGCCAATGGTTTGATGAGCATTGAATTCGGAGGGATGGAACTGTTTTCATCAATTGACTGGTGGAATCCTCCATTTTATCTTCGTACCGAAATCGACCCTGCCGGCGGAACAAATTATACGATATCAGGTACAAGCCAGTTATTAAGCGTCCCGTACTCATTCGTTTCAGCAATTTCTGATATATCCAGGAGCGTTATTCTTCCGGGTTCAGAGAAACAGCTGATCTTTAATGATGCCGACAACCTCGGATCTGACCCTGAACTGGTTTACGACAAGACTTCCAACCACATGGCAATCGGAAGCTCAACTGTCAATCCAAATGCTGTGCTCGACCTTAAATCAACTTCTGGGGCATTGCTTCTTCCCAGGATGACCAGTATGCAGAGGGACGCCCTGACTACGGAAGAGGGAATGATCATCTACAACATCGAGACCAGGAAATTCCAGGGTTGTATTGGAATTCCCGCTTCAAGTGCCTACGGTAACATTGATGTTAATACTTCGTATGGCAATGGACTGGGTGAAAATGCAGGACATCATGTCTTTAACCCACCGGAGGGTGGTATCATTGACTCAATACAGCTATGGATATCCGCCAACCAGACTGCAATATCCACCACCATCTCAGTATATAACGACAGGAACACCGGCTGCGGTGGCAACCCTGTAAACCTTGGAACCTCCGGCACATTAACCGTGAAACCGGGGGAATGGAATACATTCATTTTTGAGACTCCGGTAAGAGTAAATACAGGGATTAAGTACCATATATGGTCCGCCGCTGTTTTATCAATAGATGGAGCTGACAACAATCCTGAAAATACTGTTACTGACTGGTATGAAGGAAGTGTTATGGATCTTTGCTCATACAATACCTATGACAGACCGGTAAGGATATTCCTGAGAGCGGGTGGATGGGTCGACTTGAACCTGACAGATTAGGAAACAATAAATCCCTGCCGGAAGAATTTCTTTAAAACTGTACCTGATATTCTTCAGGTACAGGTAGTCTCGTCAATGATATAAAACATTGGCCAGGCTTACAGGGCGATAAGTGCCGGAGCAACAGTTACTGCTGATTCAATTCCGTAAAGATTTTGAACCATGCATATATCTGAATGACCAGATAAATGCTGCATAATATTATAAATAGCTATAAATCTCATACTCCCAATCAGAATGGAAATATATCTTTGATGTCTCAATTTTGTATGCAATGAGAATCCTTTTTTCCCTGGTACTCCTGTTACAGTTTGTTACATCATTGTCGCTTTCCGGTCAGCAGCTATTTTATCAGAAGGGCGTCCTTGACCTTCCCAATGAAGGAAAAATGAAGGGCGAACTCTGGTTTGTAACTGAAAATGACAGTACGACTGCTGTATATTATCGAAAACACTCAACCCATTATCCTATAAGATATGGTGCTGATGAGGTTGTCTCATTTAACCTGCTGGTCCAGAGCAAGAGATTTGTTTCTGTTCCGCTGGAGACACCGTCCGGTGTCAGAAGACATTTTGCGGAGATGCTTTATGACGGTGTTTACAAACTGCTTCTCATAACCTTCGGGACGGAAAATGTATACTATCTGGCTGATAATTCAGGCAACATCACCAGACTGGTGAATACATACCTAATGCCTGAAGCAGGAAACAATTTTAAAATCATTTACAACAATGAATACAGGCCTGACCTGGTGAGAATATTCAGTGATATGCCGGCGATTGAAAGCCGGGTCCAGGATCTTGAGTATAACCGTAAATCGCTGACGTCGCTGATTGAGGAATATCATGAAATAAATAACTTGCCGGGCATTGCCTACCCAATTCAAAAGAGAGGATTTTCTGCCGTGGCTTCTGCTGGCTTTGCCGGCTACAGGTCTGCTGAGGGTATTGACGGCAGTGTTGAGTTTGGAACTACCCTGGCATATGTTGGTGTTGCGGGGGAACTCTTTTCGATCAGCAAGCCAGTATTCGGAAATGTAGGATTTTCACTTTTTAAAGGTTATCAGCAGAAGGATCTGGGTGGACAGGAGATCTTTGATTATATTATTTATACAGAGCTGATCTCCAGGAGCTTGTTGGCGCGCATTGATGCCGGTGTCGGTTTTCGTTTTCTAAGGAGTTCCAGGATAACTCCCTTTATTCAGGCGGGTGGAGAGCACTATCTCTATCTTGCCTACGAAAGGGAAAATATTCAGGAGCTGCTCGACAACGAAAATGACATTATGGTTACCAATATAACTACTCTGAATGAGAAGCCTGGCAGCTTCAGTGCCATCCGTTTCGGACCCGGCATTGACTACACTATAAATAAGAGGTCCTCTGTCAGGTGTGGTGCCTCATATCATTATTTCATCAAACAGAGCAGTGAATCCGTAATGAAGAATGGGATTGATTTTACTGTCTCTTTTATCTTTAAGGTTAAGTGAAACCATGAACACCAGGGCAGCAGTATTTTCCATCCTTATCATTCTGGCAGCAGGCTGGTGGGGATGTACCAAAGAGGCAGAAAGGGAATTTGCACGTATCAGAACACTGGATGTAACCAGGGTGGATGCTTCAGGAGCCGTCCTGAACGGATTGATATCTAACTATAGTGATCACAATATATTGGAATGCGGCTTTCTCATCTACAGCAGAGATCCCGCCTCCGGCGGATATCTCGGATCACTGACCGGTGAACCGGATAATAATGGCAGTTTCAGTGTCAGAATTGAATTGGGCATGTTCAAGGATACAAGGTATTACTTCATGGCTTATGCCATATCCGGGGGCATAACATCAGTTGGAAATGTAAACAGTTTCATCAGCGGGGGAGCAATGAGCCCGCAGGTAAAGGGTTTTCAACCCTTAAGTGCATCTCACTTCGACACGATTGTTATAGAACTGAATAAGAACCTGGGAGCCCTTGACGGCCTTGAGGCTGAATTTGATGATCATCCGGCAAAGTTGGTGGATTTCCGGGATAACTTGTTAAGGGTCCTTGTCCCGTCAGGATTGGATAGCAAAAGCAGCACAATTAATCTGACATACAGATCTTCAACCTCATCAGCAGGTGAAAAATTCGAGCTTCTTTCTCCTGTTATCAACTATCTGTCCGGGTATGAGGCGTATCCCGGAGAGGTAATTACTATTGCAGGTAATTATTTTCATCCCCTGCCATCTTGTAACATCGTGAAGTTCAATAATATTCAGTCCGAAGTAGTCAGCAGCTCAAAGACAGAACTCAGGGTCAGGGTCCCCGACACCGGAAACGAAAATAACACGGTGACGGTTACTGTTGCAGGCCAGGTGGCTACTGCCCCGGAGTTGTTTCTCATCCCCACACCCTCCATCATTTCGTTCTCAAAAAATGAAGCCTTCCCCGGGGAAATTATCAGCATCTACGGACCGAATTTCCATGAGGTCAGGGACAACAACACTGTCAGATTCAACGGAACCATAGCAGTAATAATGAAAGCCACACAAACCAGGCTCGATGTTATGGTCCCCAACATGGAAAGTTCTGATTGCATCGTAACCGTTACCGTGCTGGGACAGACAGCTGAAGCACCCGGAACCTTTAAAATACTTGCCAGACCCGTTGCCTGGCAAAGAATGGCTGACTTCACAGGTGGCAACATATATAAGATGGCCTCATTTGTGATAGGTAATTATGCCTACATGGGGGTAGGTACCTACATTAATCATAATTATAACTTGAAATTCTGGAAATATGATCCTTCCGGTGACAGTTATTCTGAGGTTGCTCCCTTCCCCGGTCCGACGAGGGTTGAACCCCGGTCATTCTCGATAGATGGAATAGGGTATGTAGGTGGAGGTTTTGATCTTGACAACTCAAGCAGGACAGCCCTCAGGGATTTTTATAAATACAATCCGGGAACCAATACCTGGACTCTTATTGATCCCTACCCGGGTGATCTTTCCAATATTTTTCTGGGTCTTTCAGCCGTTGTAGGCTCAAAGGCATATATATCATCCACCCCGACAGATTTCTATTCCTTCGAACCATCAACGGGCACATGGACCCAACTAACTGTGCCCGCAACGGGACTATACTCCCATACCGGAACGTTTGTAATTGGCAATACTATTTACTTTGTGTGCGGTCAGAGAAGCGATGGTACTTCTGTGAATGAATTGTGGTCGTATGACGTTCTTACAGGGAACTGGTCGCGGAAGGCTGATTTCCCGGGACAGGCAAGGAAGGGAGGATATGGATTTTCAATAGGGGATAATGGTTTCTACGGATTTGGACTGGTAGGAGCAACTTCAGTACTCAAGGACATGTGGATTTATGATCCCTCTGTTGATAACTGGACTATGTATTTAAATGATTTCCCCGGTACCGCAAGGGTAGCAGGATTCGCGGTGGTTGTTGATGGCAAGGCTTATATCGGATGTGGTTTCCAGTCTGTAAATTCCCTTGCAAGGGACGTGTACCGGTTCGATGCCGGGTTCCTTCAATAATGCCGATTATACGAACCCTAATTGTCTCAATAACAAATATCTTCGTAATTTTATCGCGCATATGCGGTATTAATGAATGAAATAGACATCAGGTTCTACGAAGAGCTTAATGATTTTCTTCCACAGGAGAGGCGTAAGGTAACCTTCCACCACAGGTTCAACGGTAATCCATCGGTCAAGCACGTTATTGAGTCACTGGGAGTTCCTCATGTGGAAGTCGACCTGGTACTCATCAACGGGATTTCCGTGGATTTTTCCTGCAGGCTCAGGGATGGGGACAGGGTTTCGGTCTATCCAATGTTTGAGTCGCTCGATATTCGACCCCTTCAGCGATTACGGAGCGAACCCCTTAGGGTTGTCAGGTTCATCGCCGACAGTCACCTGGGCAGGCTGGCAAGGCACCTAAGGTTACTTGGGTTCGATACCCTGTGGGAAGTCGACTACAGTGACCCTGAAATAGTGGAGCTGGCAGAGAGGGAGAAAAGGATAATTCTTACATGCGACAGGGAAATGCTTAAGAACGGCCGTGTCACGCACGGTTACTGGATAAGGTCGGCAAATCCTGAGGCGCAGCTGAAAGAGGTGCTGGTGCGTTTCGACATCAGGAACCCGCAGACTCTTTTTACCCGTTGCCTGGAATGCAATACACCGCTTGAAACGGTTAACAAGGAGGATATTGATTACAGGCTGGAACCACTTACCCGTAAGTATTATTCCGATTTCAGGCATTGCCGCGATTGCGACCGCATCTACTGGAAAGGCTCGCATTATGAGAGACTCCTGAAATTTGCAGAGGATATGCTGGCTTCACTCAGCCCTCCCTCTGTCAGGTAAACAACTTATATTTTCGCCCTCTTTCCAGCCTTTTTCGACAAGCTTTTCAATAGCATCATCACATTTGCTAACCTGATGATGCGTAACCATAACCAATGTCAGATATGTGAGTCCTTGCGGGCAAATAATGACAGATTTTATAAGCAATAATTATCTATCTTTGCGACTTTCACAGATGGTGGACAGGCCTGAAAAGCTTACATACAGGAAGATATTCTTATTCTGGGTACCGCTGGCACTCACCTGGCTGATGATGTCAATTGAGCAGCCCATCCTCATTGCCTTTATTGCCCGTCTCGATGATGCCAAATTCAACCTTGCAGCCTTTGGTATTGCGGGTTCATTTGCAATGATCATTGAGGCCCCGGTGATAATGCTTATGAGCGCCTCCACTGCGCTGGTCAGGGGTCGCCATTCATACCGGAAGCTCAGAAGATTCACAGACATCCTTAATGCAGTCATTACCGCCATACAGCTCGTTATACTCATTCCCCCGGTTTTCAGGTTTATAGTCATTGACCTGATGGATGTCCCGGAGGAGGTTGCCAGGCTCGCCCACGTTGCTCTTTTCATATTCCTTCCCTGGGCTGCTTCCATCGGTTACAGGAGGTTCTTCCAGGGCATCCTCATCAGACACAACCTTACAAGGAAGGTGACTTACGGTACAACGGTAAGGCTGGTGGTTATCGTGGTGGTGGGATTGCTGCTATATACTGCCGGGGTAAATGGAGCCTATGTAGGTGCAGGTGCAATGTCGCTGGCCGTCCTCCTTGAGGCAGTCGCAACCCGGCTTATGGCAGATCGTACCATTAAGTCACTGCTTAAGAAGGAAGATGCTGAGAACGGTGGCATGAGATTAAGATCAATATCAAAATTCTACTACCCGCTCGCCCTTACCTCCGTATTGTCACTGGGGGTGCATCCCTTTGTTACCTTCTTCCTGGGAAGGAGCCATATGGCAGTCGAATCACTTGCTGTTCTACCTGTTGTTAACTCACTGGTATTTCTCTTCCGTAGTCCGGGACTCTCTTTCCAGGAGGTTAACATAGCCCTGATAGGGGAAAGGAAGGAGAACTTCTGCAGGTTGCGGAACTTTGCCCTGTACCTTGGTGTTGCGGTTACTGTCCTGATCTCAGTTCTGGCTTTTACCCCACTGGCTGATCTCTGGTTTATCAAGATTTCCGGGTTGAGTACCGAGCTTGCCGGACTTTCATATCTTCCGCTGAAGATAATGATACTCCTGCCTGCACTTACAGTCCTGCTTAACTACCAGAGAGCCACTCTCATAATAAAAGGCAATACCGGACCCATCTCCGTAGCAACGGCAGTCGAGCTTGTATCGATAATCGTAGTATTGCTTGTCTGTGTTGTTTTCCTGAATCTTATAGGGGTTGTTGCTGCAGCACTGGCTTTCATGGCCGGTAAGAGCATGTCAAATATCTACCTGTTGCCCGGGGTGATAAAAACAGTGAAAGGATGGAACCGTTAAGGAAAAGAATGATTGATCATTTTCAGTGGCATCTTAACATTGCTTAACGGTATCCGTTCATGATTTTTTCCTAACTTAACCCATTATTCTGATGATATCCGAGCCATACTTTCTGGCGCAGATACGTTATCTTACATAAAACCGGATAGGTTCCATAATCGAAGAATTAACTTAATAAACCTGCATTATGATTTCATTAGAAAAAGTTACGGCTGTTTTTGCCGGTGCGTTTCTGCTTGCGTTATTCAGTGTTTCCGGACAGGAACGTCCGGTGACTCCGGCGGCCAGACCAGCCGTCAGATCCCAGGCCAGGATGCCTTCCCCTGAAATACACCCCGATAACCGGGTTACATTCAGGCTTTACTCCAGGAATGCTGCTGCCGTGACAGTCAGCGGTGAATGGCAGACAGGTTCACAGGCTATGACAAAAAGTGATTCCGGATTCTTCACAATTACAGTCGGACCGCTTAAGCCTGAACTATACAGTTATTCCTTTACCGTTGACGGGTTAAGAATCACTGATCCTTCCAATATACAGGTACGTCGCGATGGATCAAGATACGAGAGCTGGTTCATCGTCCCGGGTCCGGGATCCGACCTCTATCTCCATAAACATGATGTCCCCCACGGAACTGTCTCAAAGGTGTGGTACAGGTCAGCGGTCCTCGGAATGGACCGGAGGATGTATGTCTATACCCCTCCGGGATATGAATCGGGAAAGGGTAAGTACCCGGTTTTTTACCTTTTGCACGGAGCCGGTGGCGACGAAGATGCCTGGACAAATATGGGCAGAACCGCCCAGATAATTGACAACCTCATTGCCCGGGGCAGGGCAAAACCCATGATCGTGGTGATGACCAATGGCAATGCCAACCAGGCGGGCGCACAGAATGATGTGCCTCCCATCCCTGCGCAGGAAATGCAGAGTCTTGAAGCATACTCAAGGTTCCCCGGAAGTTTTGAGGAGCATCTGGTGAAAGATGTGGTTACCTACATTGAAGATAACTACAGGATTAAGGCAAATGCCGCCAGCAGGGCTATTGCGGGACTGTCAATGGGAGGAGCACATACACAGACCATTACATTTGATAACCCGACAATGTTCGGGTATATAGGCGTATTCAGCATGGGGCTTATGGACCTTCGTCAGCGCAATCAGGATGTGTCGCAGCTTGAAGGAGAAAGGCAGGCAAAGCTTGAAGCCCTGGCGAAGAGCGGCTACAAACTTTACTGGATTGGCTGCGGGAAGGATGATTTTCTTTATCAGAGTGTTGTGAATCTTCGCGGTTTTCTTGACAGGAACAACTTCAGGTATGTCTATCGCGAGAGTGAGGGTGGACATACATGGACCAACTGGAGAATATATCTGTCGGAATTTGCACCTTTGCTCTTTAAATGAGAAATAGTAAGTAGACCCCTGGTAATGAGTAGCTTCTACTGTCGGCATCTGGCGACGCATGTTATAACGATGGCAGACAGGTAATTACCTGGCGGTCCATTGATATCGGGTTCATCCATATTTTCAATGTTTTAGTGGAAGTAGATATGGCGGGGGTGTCTCACTGCGTGAGGCCGTCCCTTAGCTTCAGTGCTGAAAATAGAAAACAACCACTCTGCTTCGCATGGTTCTTTTGTTTTATCAGATCCCCTTAAGAAAGCAAGCTTTCTACGGGTCTCTTCAAAAACAAAAACCCCCTTTCGGGGGTGGAACATTCGGGGATGGATATGGCGGGGGTGCCTCACTGCGTGAGGCCGTCCCTTAGCTTCAGTGCTGAAAATAGAAAACAACCACCCTGCTTCGCATGGTTCTTTTGTTTTATCAGATCCCCATAAGAAAGCAAGCTTTCTACGGGTCTCTTCAAAAACAAAAACCCCCTTTCGGGGGTGGTTGTTTTCTGCTTTAACGTGGAGCGTATAAGAACCGAACCTAACCTTCTACATAAACTAATAATCAGTCACTTACACCGTTTGCCAAAAACGATGGTATAAGAATTTTCCAATTTTTCTCGCCAAAACCACAAAGAACTGACTT
>JAVEWX010000085.1:0-13036 GCA_034004335.1 Bacteroidales bacterium
CCTGGCCGTCTGGTATGCCATTTCGAGGTATCCTGCCGCATCGAGGTACTTCACCTTGTCGGGATACATCTTTGCGATCTGGTACATATGATAGTAAAGCATTGTCACGTGTGGATAGTCATAAGAGCGCCAGATCTTCATCCTGTCGAGATTGGAGGTGCTTATTTTGGCTCTTTCGACCGAATCGCGCGACACCTTCCAGTTTGGAACACCATAGATTCCGTAGGGGTATGGGTCATCCTTATCGGTACGCTGCAACCCGTTCCATACGAAATGTTCGAGGTAATATTCAACAGACTCAATCTCCTTTTCATCGGGATAATAAACATTCTTTGCCGCAACATATGGTGCCTTGCCCAGTGCAGGATCGTCGCAGGCAAGAACATAACCCCACCATCCGTCATAACCGTCAGTATCATCAGGTCCCCTGAGAACACCTGTCCTCCAGTCATAAACAGAGTACAACCCGTTATACCACTTGGTCGGGTCGCGATGTTGCTGGCTGTTCACCAGGAACGCACTTCTTTTCTTGACAAGCGTTTCGACCGGCTCGGTCGAAAAGAACTCAAGCTGCGTTTTGCCGGCATCGCCGCAATCGACTATGAGAAGATTCTCGCCCAGCTTTCTGAATTCCACCTCATAGACATGATGATCGGGCAGCTTCTCACCAAGGTATTTTATCCTGGTCTCGCCGGGAAATTCAGCCGTAACCGATTCAATATCATTAACGGTGTGGATTGAGACGAGAGCCTTAAGGTCTGATGGCAGCGACATGCCGGGTATTACCCTTACATCGAGCATCCCCTCTTCATAAAGGACCTGTCTGACACCATCCCAGCTATCGGCCCACCTGAACCTGAATCCATAAGTAACCGTGGCATCGTTACCTCCTGCCGGGCCAAGATCGATGCCCGTATGTGGCATTCTCCATTCTCCTCCCGGAACCAGGTTGCCGGCCACCTCGGAATGCATGAATACCTTGTACTCACCCTGCTGGCTGTCAAAATACTCCAGAGAAGTACCTTTCTTTGGAGTAACGACAATAAATGGCGGATCACCTGAAGGCTTTGCAAAGAACACAAACGAACCTGCACCCGAAATGAAATGATGTTTTGTAAATCCTCTTTCAAATATCTGTTCGGGATTCTGACCCGAAGGCCTCTGCCATGGCAGACCCAGCGCCATATCACCTATCCTCACTCCCTGACCTGCGGTGTTTGTTACCACAACATCGAGGTCTATACCCTTTTCATTGAGGGTATATGTCTGCTCAAGTTTCAGGGTGCGCCCATCATCAGGTGTCCCCAGGACTACCTTCTCAGGGGAGACCGAAATGCTTACCAGTTGATCGGAGGTAGCATCAGTCCATTCCCCGCCGGGCACCTTCCATACCAGGCGTGTACGCCCTATTGCCCTGTTGCCAACTATGTCAGCGCCATAATTATCGGAAGGGCATGTCAGCGATGAGATACCATAGACCGATATAGCCGCCTTTATGGTTGGGTTTTCAAGGGGCCATGTCACCTCAGGCCTCTGCCCCATCTGACGGCCTCTTTGTTGCCATGCTCCTGCTGGCAGGTGCACGATCAGTATCAGTGAAATCACTGATACCAGTTTCTTTGTTGCACTGAAATAGGCTTTCATAATTTTGTAGATCAGGTTGTTATATTCTATTCTTCTGATATCCGGTAATTTCTGTATCTGTCCCGTCGTGATGAGGGAGCCGGAAGCGGTCTCTGAGCCGGAAAATCATACTGCCGGGACAGATAAGGGCAGGCTTTCTGCCCTTTCCGTCCCGGAACAGATGATATGACCGTTTTATTTCTTTATCCAGACGATAGCGCGGGGCGACCTGTCTCCCTGTTCAGCCGGCTGGTTCCTGTTACTGCGGGCATAATAGGGTATGGCCAGCAGCGGCTGCCCGTCGGCCCATTCCCCCTTGATGGTCAGAACGCCTTCGAGGAGATCACCTCTCCATTCTGTTGTAAGCGGAGCGGCACCAATCTGTTTGTTCATCAGATCACTGCCATTATCTACCGACTCTACGTTGTAAACAATCGGCCCGTAACGGAGGGCTACCCTGCCCCTGTTGTCGACAATGCGCTCATCGGCGGTGATGGTCTGTATCTCCATTGGCAGGACAATATCAACCTTGTCACCGGCATTCCATGTGCGCTTAATCTGAGCATAGCCGTCAACAATCTCAGGTGTTATGGTCTCACCGTTCACCGCAATTGACTTGAGACCGCTGACCTTTGGAGTATGGTCATAAAGAACGCTGGTTGTGCGATCGGGGACTCTCACGTAAAGGGTGAAATCCTTCGGCTCTTTCGGGTTGACCGTAATGGAGACGTCTCCGCTCCAGGGGTAATCAGTTTTCTGCACCATCTCAATATCAGTGCCCACTACATCCTCAACGTTCACCGTACCTCCTATGAACAGGTTAACATACACTCCGTCAGTCCCCGTGACATAGGTCCAGGTAGGTATCATAAGAAGAGTGCGCGGAATGTTCCCGACACAGCAGGGACACCCGTGCCAGGGATACCTGTCCTGGACAGTGGTAAGCGGGTTGGTATAATAAAAATTCCTCCCTTCGAGGTCGAGAGAACCCATAAGGGCGTTGTACATTGTCTCCTCGTAGAGGTCGGCATATTTTGCATCGTGATATGCTATGTTCATCTTGTACTGGAAGAATATGAGTCCGCAGCTTGAACACGACTCGCAGTAGGCATTGTTACGTAGTGAATAGTTGGGGCCAAAGCCTTCCGACGTCTCACCGCTTCCGACGCCACCGGTTACATAGTACTTTTTGTTGACCATGTTGTTCCAGAGTGACATTACCGCACTCTGGTAGTCTGTATCGCCTGTTTCGGCTGCGACATCAGCCATACCGGAATAATTGTACACTGCCCTTACCGCATGTCCCACTGCCTCATACTGTTGCTGAACCGGCACGTGCGACTGGTCATATTCACTTCCTCCACCGCGGTTATCGAGCAGGAATTTGGCCAGCGCAACATAACTGTCTCCACGACCTCCACCCTCCATGTCATTGACAAAGCGACCGAAACGTACAAGTGCCTGTTCCATCTCCTGGTGTCCGTCATACCAGGCTTTTTTGTCGGGTCCGAGGTTGGCCACCCAGCAGTCGGCAAGCTTCTTTGCTGCTTCATATAGTCTGGTGTCTGTACCTTCTGTAAGTGTGTAATGATTTATCGCAGATTCAATGAAGTATCCGGCAACATATCCCTCATGGTCTCCCCTGTTGCGTGGCGACCATCTCTCCCTCCACCGTGTGGTGTCGCGAAGAGTATAGGCGGTATGCAGATAACCGTCGGGTTCCTGGGCTGCAAGAATTATCGGGATCCACTTCTCGAGAGTTTTCTTCATCATCTCCTGGGCAGCAATGATCTCCTTGTCGTCTTTGGGATCAATCATAAGGGCAATGCACATCGACTCAACGGTCTGGTGAACCCATGCATTGCTGAATACATATCCCTTGTGGCGGGCGTGGGGTTCTCCCCTGAGAGCCCTGGCAGCCTCAATGAAGTTATCGATTCCTCCGGGGCCCTGTGTAAGGTCGTCCCTCTCAATCTGCGAGATGCACCAGGGTATCCAGTTGACTATCATGGCCTTGGCGCGACTGTTCCACAATGGGTTGTCGATGCTGTATTTTTTCGTATAGACTACCTCAAGGCGCTCATCCTTCGGGGGATTATGCACTGTTACGTTCAGGGTGGAGGTTTCCTTCAGCCTGCCCTCAACTCCGGTAAGGGCGAGCACATAATCTCCGGGAGCTGAAAATGTTGCCGTAGTAACGGCAGCGTTTTTATCAGCGAATGTTACTGTCCCCGGACCCGACTGCTTTGTCCAGGTCATCTTCTTCAGCGGAGTAACCGAGATGGCCGATCCCGACAGGTAGGTATTCCCTCCCACCATTACATCGCGGTCAATTCCGGCATTGATTATCGGCGGATGATTGGGTGAGCCCGGGGCCTGGAGGACTCTCCATTCGAGCAACCCGGTTGTGAACCGTGGGGTTGTGTCAACCTCCAGTCTCAGGATGGTAGTTTCCACCTCGTCGAAAGTTGTCTTGTTGAAAACTGCATTCTCCACTCCCAGTCCTGCGGGATTGCTGACCGGTATGAATTCATTGCCATCCCAGTAGCTTATCCTGTATGTTGCAGGCAGAGTAAGTGTGTTTTCCCAGTTCCACCAGAAAACCTCTATAGCTCCGGTTCTTATCGGGCGGGTCCACTGATACTGGATCCACTGTACCTGTGGCTGAGGCTGCTGACCGCCAGGCTGGCCTCCTGCCCCCTGTCTTGCGGCTCTCATGGGTCCGGTATCGACCGGTGTTTCGCCATCATTGAGGGCAGCCATACCACCCCCTCCCATCCTCTGGGAACCCGAAGCCCGGGCAACCACGGCAAGGTTTGCAGCCTCATCACCGGCCTTCCCCGAACCGGTTGTACACTGTTGCAGAAGAGTGCAGGCAACTACAACTGCCAACAGCAATAATGAATT
The DNA here is from genome assembly GCA_034004335.1 of Bacteroidales bacterium. Taxonomy (GTDB): domain Bacteria; phylum Bacteroidota; class Bacteroidia; order Bacteroidales; family VadinHA17; genus SLNP01. Next base: position 4,531 of record JAVEWX010000085.1, read on the forward strand.
AAATGCTCTCATAACTAATTGATTTATTAATTGTTTAACAGTTTCGCTCCCCATTCGCCTGAAAATTACCGGCAAGCCCCCCCTGGCGCAACAAGGCCGGCAATTTTATGTGTCATCATTACACTTATTATATCAAATATCCTATTTTTAATCGTACTCCAATTTAAGAATTTTTTATGACATGCATTGGTCATCAGTGTTAAAAGAGATGAAAAATACCAGCAGCCATCATATTGCACCAGGTATTCAGCCAGCTTCATGAAAAGAGGAGGGGTTGCCAGTCTGGCAACCCCTCCTGCTATTCAATTCATTTTTCCTTAATAATCGGAAGAACTACCTTCTCCATTCATTAACACCGTCCCTGACCCTGTTTCTCCATGCAAGGTCGGTATTGACGATTGTATAGAATGTCTCATCAATATAGTTGACCCTGTAGTTCAGTTCGAAGGTGCTGGTTGCCTGATTAAAGACGCAGGTCCCCTGGGGAATTACTTCAGAGATCCTCGACTGCTCTGGAGTAACTGCGGCCATAATACCCCATACCTTCCACTCAAGGATACCGGTTGACTCGACCGGATGAATAAGCCAGACCCTAATGGACTTGGTCATTATTTCATCGAAGGTACAAACGTTGTATTGATCTGCCAGATTGGTGAAGCCGCTGTGGTTGGGAACCGTCTCCCAGGTATCGGTAGTACCAGGAACGAGATATTCAATGTAGCTGTCCGAAGGTATTTGAATTCCTCCACCGTCGGTCCAGTAGTATATCTCCGACTTATCGATAAGGTAGTAGTTGTTCCATGTATAAGACACCCATCTCCAGGTGTTTGAACTGTTCCAGTTACCATAAGCACCACCTGTCTTATCGGATGAACTGGTTGGATCATAACCGTCTCTGATAGCGAGAATGTTCTCCCAGCTACTGACATATGACGTGGTCACACCGCTTGCTGCTGAAGCCAGATTTGCAGGCACCGGTTCTGCCACGGGTATCTTCCACATCTCAACCGTATTGTCAGACTTAACGTTGTAGATCACACGGAAATCGACCCCGGTATAAACCAGTCCATCGGCAAGAACAGTGTCCAGCTCAATTGTTTTTGCATATACGACGTTCGTGAAGGTACCCTCATTTATGACTGTAGCTGTTGCGTCAAATGTCTGATATGTACCTGTCTGGTCGTAATATCCCTCGTAGTGATTGATATAACTCAACTGCAGAAGCATGGTGCTCTGGGTTGAGAGTATTGAATCGGCCGAGGTCTCTGTAAGACGGAAAGGTATTGCATATACCTGCTCGAGGCTCTTCTCATCATCGAGGAATTTCGCCGAATCGAGGGTTATAGTCAGTCGTCCGATGAAGCTTCCCTTTGGAATTGTAATAGTGTTCGGGTTGCTCAGTGTGTAATAGTCGGAAGGCATGAGCTCATAGGCCGAAAATTCCGGGTCGCTCATCAGGGTAGGGTCAACCACGAATTTCACCCACCTGTCTTCCTCATTCTCGAGTACACCGGCGATATATACGCCGATATCGAGTTTCAGTCCCTCGTTCTTGACTACCGTCCTTCCCAGGACTCCCGCTGTTGATGAGTTACCGGTGACGCTCGGGAAGGCAACTGTAGTGTAGCCGTAATCAGTCCTGAACTCGTCGTAGCAACTCACGAGCAGGAAGACCATTATCAATGCTAGTGCTATCTTTTTCATATCGCTGTAATTACTTTTTCGCATGAGTTTTATTGTTACCATCCCTGGTTCTGTTTCAGGTTACTCATTATGAGTGTCTGGGTATAGGGAACAGGCACATATCTCATATAGCTCTGGAATGTATGCTCCTCAACATCCCTGTAGTTAAAGGTGAGAATGTCGGAAGCATCCTTCGTTATCTGAACACCGCGTATTGTATGGTCAAGCGGTTCGTTCCATCTCCTGAGATCCCAGAACCTGTGTCCTTCGAATGCCAGTTCCAATCGCCTCTCATTACGAATTAATGTTCTGAATGCATCCTGGCCTGCATCCCTCTGGGCATCAAGATATGCATCCTGATATCCCGAAGCAACCGGATCGGAATCAACCCTCGTTCCGCTTCTGCCCCTTATCCTTCTCATAATATCGTAAGCTGTGAAACTAAGAGAGTCAACATCCGGACCGTAGGCCTCGTTGGCAGCCTCGGCAAACATCAGATATAGGTCAGTTTTGTGCAGGAACACAAACACTCTTTCCACGCTCGTAGTATTACCGGGTGTTAACCTTACCGTAGGGACAAGCAGTTTTCTCATATAGTATCCCGTGCGGGTTCCCTGTTTGCTGAGTCCTCCGGGAGCATCGTTACCTCCATCATAGGTGCTGATAATGGTGGAGTTGTAGTCCATCCCGTTGTAAAAGACATTCAAAGCCAGCCTCGGGTCACGACTATTGTATGGTGCGTCAGCGTCGTAGGTTGCACTGACATCTATCGGATAGCCGTCAGCGGTCGGGAATGCATCAACAAGGTTCTGTGAAGGATTACACAATCCTGACCCGTAAAGACTGGGTGGATAGTAGGAGTACTCAAGCGAGTTCGTATTAGAGGCAGGATAAAGCCATATAAAGTTACTTGACGATGCGGATGTATACCAGTTCCCATAAGAGGACAGTGAAGAATTGCCTCCCTGGGCCACGATAGCATCGTGTGCAGCTCTTGCAGCTCTGTCCCACAGTTCATAAGTGGAGGGTCCGTAGGCAGGACTTGCTGCCCACAGATAAACCTTGGCCTTGAGGGTCAATGCGGCGAATCTGCTGGCACGTCCAACGTTTCTAACTCCCAGATAAACATCTGAACCCGTATACCTGTCAGGTAGTATTGAAGCAGCAGAGTCGAGATCAACGACAATCTGAGCCACGCACTCCTCATAAGTGTTTCTGGGAAGGTTCAGGTTTTCCTCCCTGGAAAGAACCCTGGTGACAATCGGGAAACCCATTGCCTCGGTTTCGCCCGCGACAAAACCTCCGTATGTCCTCAGGAGCATCCACTGGTACCATGCCCTCAGGAAATAGGCCTCGCCTATCCTGTATCTCTTAAGTGTCCGATCCCTGACCGGGTCAGTAACACTATAAAGAAGGGTACGGCCATTATCAAGAAACTCATTGAGATATCTTATTGTGGTGTACCAGCTATCCCACGATCCGATAGGATTGCCTTCCAGTGTCCACCCTCCGAGTGCCAGGAGATTGGCTCCCGGTGTGCTGGGCACGGCATTATCGGTATAATATTCCGACTGCACATCCCATGTGCGGTCAAGGTTTGTATAAGCCCTGGTGAGTAGTCCCTCGCCATAGGTGGCATGGCTCCAGAGCTCATCATCGTTCAGGTCCTGTATGGGTCGAATGTCAAGATGATCACATGAGACCAGTACGAAGACTGACATCAGTATTAATAATAATTTTCTCATTGCTTTCATTTTTTAAAATTAAAACCTTGCCGACAAACCAAAGGTTATTGTCCTGAGCATCGGGTATCGTGTGATACCTGCATTGATATCCTCAGGATCGACGCTGTACTGATTAAGTCCCGACAATACTGCCAGGTTAGTGCCCCTGGCAAAAACAGTAAGGTCGCTCATCAGGTACTTATGACTGATGGTTACCGGCAATGTGTAGCTTATCTCGACATTTTTCAGTCTGAAGTATGCGGCGCTGGCCAGCCAGAATGTTGAGTTCTGGGTGTTATTGGTCGACTGCGTGGTAAGTCTGGGAACGTCGTTGGTTTCGGGATAGCGGTTGAGCAGAAACTCGGAATAGTTCTGCCTGGTACCGTTAATCCTGAAATACCTGCTGGAGGTGAGAGCTTCATGGCCGTCTGCCACTCCCTGTCCGAGTGCGAACAGCCTGAATCCCCTGTAACCGACCGAAGCATTGATACCGTAAAATATTCTCGGAGTGTGTTCACCTGTTGTATGGACATCAGCCTCATCGACGATTCCGTCCTCATTGTAATCAACATACCTTATGTCTCCCGGCTGGAGCTCACCCCAGCTCTGGAATGCATGGTTAACTATCTCTGTCTGGCTCTGGAAAAGTCCGTCGGCCTCATATACCCAGTAGAGGTCCATATCCTTGCCGGCACGCTTGCGGTATTCGGGAAGAGCAGCGGCTTCATCATATTCCAGGTATTTGCTCCTCTGGTACATTGCATTCACACCGGCACTGTAGGTAATGCTCCCTGCCTGTCCGGTGTACTGCAGCATGCCGTCGAAGCCCCATCTTACATCCTTGCCGTAGTTGACGGCAGGCAGGAATGAACTGCTTCCGTAAATGGAGGGTGTTGTCATCGCCATGTTGGAAATCTTGTCGTAATAGAGGTTGTTAAAGTAGTTCAGCTCAACCGACAGTGCTTTGTCGAGCATGGTACTTTGCACACCGAGATTGAAGTACCTCTTCTTGGGAAGGGTGAAATCAACGGTTCCTTCCTGTACAACATTGTATACATTCACATAAGAGCTATAGTTCCCGGAATAGCCTGTTCTCCATGTACCTGCACTTCTCCAGAGAGATTCGTACAGGTAGTAGGTATTATACCCGCTAAGCGAAAAATCATTGTATCCCATTACACCGGCCGATGTATACAGTTTCAGGTAATCGATAAAATCATTTCCGCTGAGGAATGACTCGTTACTTATAATCCATGCCGCGCCAATGGTAGGATAAAGAGAGAACCTTTCACCTTCCCTCATCTTCATTGAACCCGAGTATGCCAGATCGGCCTGGATAACATATTTCTTATCGTAAGCGTAATTTGCCGACAGTACAAAATCCTGCATCTTCAGCGGCTGGTAATCATTGTCTACAGCCTTGATCTCCTCTGTTCCCATGAAATAGAACAGGTTGGCAGTCAGCTCATGAACATCCTGTGAATACTGATAGTTGAGCCCCATTGATGTGGCCGTCCTTCTGTTTACATAATCGTAGCCCATTGACATGCCGGTAACGATGCTTTCAGGAGTTATAAGAACGGCGGTGTCAGCACCGAGGGCTGTTGTCTGAAGCCTGTAAAGCGCTGCCGTTCCTCCCTTGTTGTTGGCTATCGTATTATACGCATCAATCGAGGCATTTCCAATGAAGGTAAGACCCTCCAGAACATTGCCCAGGTCAACGGTGAGACGTGCATTGTTCTGGGTGTTCATGTTAATATGCTCTGCAAAACCGGCATAAAGAAATTCGTTTTCGATATTAAAATCGTAATCGTCGCTTATCAGCATCTTATCGCCAAAATACATTGCATGTGCATTCGAGGGATAGACCGACAAAACATCAAACAGGTTGTAGAAGTTTCCTCCCGATCCCGAGTTGGCGAAACGCTGTTTCTCATAAGAACCCATAATGTTCACATTGAGCCTGATGAAATCGTTCAAGGCGATGTCGACGTTAGCACGAAGCTTATAGAGGTTGCTCCTGAGGTTCTCGCCTATGGTCTCAAAGCCTCCACTGCCCTGATAGTTAAAGCTGGAATAGTAGCTGACCCTGTTATCACCGCCCGAAAAGCCCAGATGTCCCTTACGGAAGGGCGCAGAGGTGCCGAAGTACTTATCATAATAGTTGATATCGGGATAGTGAAGTGGGTCGGTTCCATCCCTGTAGGCATTCAGGGCCGTTGCATCATAGGCCGGTGTAATACCGTCATTCTCAAGTGCCTCGTTATACAGTCTGGCATAATCGTAGGCTCCAAGATATTTGGGCATTACAGTAGGGGTGTTGAAGCCATATTCACTCGAGAATGTAATGCTGGAATTATACGGGGTTCCCTTCTTCGTGGTAATCCAGATTATTGGATCCGCCCCGGCTATACCCATCTGCGATCTTCCCGGAAGATCCTTCATAACATCTATCCTTTCGATCTCCGAAAGCTGGAGTCCGACAGGGTCACGGAGTATACCATCAATATAGATGGAAGCCATGGTTCCCCTGATGGTAGCATATACAGATTCCTGACCCGGGATGTGTGAGGACTGCGATACTACCAGTCCAGGTATACGACCCGAGAGAGCCGTCAGCATCGCCCCCGTAGGATAGGATTCCATCTCCTCGCCTGTTACTGTCGTTACTGCTCCTACCGAACGATAATCGGCAACAGTCAGATAAGGCATCACAGCTTTATTAGCCGGATCAATAATCCGTTTCCTTACAAGAACTATCGGTTCAATACTAAGGATTCCTCCGCCGGCAACAACCGTTGCCAGTTCATAACCCTTATGTTCTATCACGATCTCATCGGCAATATCCTGTGCCACCTGTATGGTAAAGGAACCGTCGGAAGCAGTTACCACACTTCCCTTGGCCCTGAATGATTTGACCACTACATTGGGCATCGGCTCACCGTCCTCGTTGAGCACCTGCGACGATATTGCCAGTGTTGACAGCTTCCTGGCCTGTGCCTGTATGTCAGTTATGCTGTACATGCAGAACACTGCTCCAAGTATCAACAAACTTATTAACTTATATTTTTTCATAGTCTTTCTTTTATTAACCGGTTACTTTGGACATAAAACCGTCCTTTTCACTACCATCCGGGATTTTGTTTGAATTCCTTGAACATAAGCGCATCCGCTGTTCTTATCGGCCAGCGATAGTGCTTCTGCTCAAAAGTAAGCGTAAACACCGGCGTCGATGAACGCGAAATGGTAAAACCGGTTGGTTTTGAAGGATCAGGGGTGAATGAGGCGCCATAAATGGCCCTGTGTTCGAGCTTATGGGCATCGCCCCACCTTGAAAGGTCAAAGAACCTTTTTCCTTCGAGGAAAAGCTCAATGGCTCTTTCATTTTTGATCCTTGCCCTGAAGGCAGTCTTGTCTGTCAGATACTGTGTGGCAACATCCGGCATCCCTACCCTGTTCCTGACCATGTTAACGGCTTCCACGGCAGTCATGGTGGCACCGGGCAAAGCATAGTCCGGACCATTTATCTCGTTGCAGGCCTCAGCATACATGAGCAATATTTCCGCATATCTGAAGTAGATCACATGGGTTGTGGGTGCCGTTGAGCTACCCCACATGTCGTTGCCCCTCGCCCAGAACTTCCTTGCAAGGTAACCGGTGGTGCAATAGTGCCTGTCGCTGCTTCCGGCTGCTGCCACGTCTCTTCCGCCCTGGTAGAGTTCGAGGTAGGTATCCGACTTGCTGGTCCACCTTTCCCTGTTGAAGAGTATAGTATGATAAAACCTCGGATCCCTGTCAACGAATGGGTTCTGAGGGTCATAGGCGGGATCGTCGGTGATCTTCAGACCGTTTTCTGTTTCGAACATATCGACAATGTTCTGTGAAACACTGAATCCCTGAATGATACCTCCGGTGGCAAGGCTCTTCGGAGTGAAGGTCCTCCACACGTTGTTGGAATTAATAGAGTTATAGTGTTCCCAGATTATCTCTTCATTCGTGGGCGCCGTAAACATGAAGATGCTGTCATAACCGCTGGGATAGGTAATGGTCTGTACACCCGTCGGTGAGTCATAGGTAATCTGGTCGGTACCATTCGATTCGAGCAGCTTGTATATGCCTGTGCTCTGAGCCATGCTTATCAGGTCCCATGCAGCCTGTGCGGCTGCCGTCCACCTGGCAACTTCATTATCCTCATTGTTGGTCGGGCTGGCTGCAAAAAGCAGGGCTGATGCCTTCAATGCCATGGCTGCGCCTTTGGTCGGTCGACCTATATTGGCGATATCCCATTCACTGGGCAGGATGGCTGCGGCACGATCACAGTCCTCGGCAATCTTCAATGCCGTTTCATGGAAAGAAAGCCTGGGCAGGGCAAAATTGTCGGTACCCAGGAGAGCCGTCTCAAGATATGGCATGCCTCCCTGCCTCCTCAGAAACTCATAATAATACCAAGCACGCATAAAGTATGCCTGTCCCTTGATTTCGTCAATCTGCTGCTGGGTGGCATTGCCTTCGAGCCTGTCGACATTGGCAATGGTCAGGTTGGCAATCCTGATGCTCTGCCAGCCTCCCCAAACCTGGTAAAACTGCAGAGCCTGTCCTGCGTCGTATGCCCTCAGCCAGTCACCAGTCTGAACAATGGGAAGAGTCTCCCAGTCGCACTCTGCATAACCTTCGTCGCAAACAGCCGCGATAAAGGAATAGTCGTAGTCAGCCAGGTAATTATTGATATCCTTGTACATCCTGTCCGCGAACCTCCTGGTGTTGAGATAGTCGGTAAAGACCATCTCATCGGTCATCCCGGTGGAATCCTCCACCTTGTCGAGGAATTTTTCACATCCCTGGAACAAGAGCGCCACCATTAATATATATAGTATCTTTTTCATTTCTTATCTCTTTACAGTTTAAAAAGTCACCCTGATTTCGAGAGTAAATCTCATCAGCATAGGATATGCACCGAAAACAACTCCTGAGTTGAACCACTCCGGATCACCTCCAAGCTTTAAGGGAGTCCATGTAAAGAGAATCGTTCCGATGAGAGAAAGGTCCATTCTCCTGATTCCAACCATATCGAGAAGATATGACTCAACATTTTAACCGAA
>JAVEWX010000262.1:0-2821 GCA_034004335.1 Bacteroidales bacterium
GGGTCGTGAGGTGGTTGTCGCGGTCACCGGCGGCAAACTCGACTTTGGTACCTGGGAACAGATATTCTACGGAGAGTTTGACGGCAAACGCAGGAAAAGAGTGCTGGTAAAGATAATAGGGGAGTAGGCCGGTGATCGGTAGTCGGTAGTCGGTAGTCGGTAATCGGTAATCGGTCATTATCTCATGCAAGGTTCATGGCGGCGATGATTCCGTCAATTCTGGACTCAAGTTCCGATCTAACTGACTCAAACTGATCGCGGTTATTGATCTTCCCACTGACGCTGAAGTAAAACTTAATTTTTGGCTCGGTTCCGGAGGGTCTTACCGATATCTTTGATCCGTCTTCCAGGAAGAACTGAAGTACATCTGATTTCACCAGTCCTGTGGGCTCAGTTTTACCCGATATCCTGTCGGTGATGACACCGGTTTCGTAATCACTTATCCTGACAACTTTCCTGCCTGCAATCTCTGCAGGGGGATTGTTGCGGTAGCCGACCATCATCCGCCGGATTTCCTCTGCTCCCTCTTTTCCTTTCCTGACTATATTGACGAGCCTCTCCCTGAAGAACCCGTGTTTTATCCAGATATCAATAAGGAGGTCGTAGAGGCTCATGCCCCTTACGGCGGCCCAGGCTGCGGCCTCGGCTACAAGAGCACATGATCCTATACCGTCCTTGTCCCTGACATAATCACCCGGCAGGTAACCGTAACTCTCTTCACCACCCCCGATGTATTTCTCCTTTCCTTCGAGTTCCCTTATCAGTTCGGCAAAGTATTTGAATCCTGTCAGCACGTCGTAGCACTTCACCCCGTGACTGACAGCTATCTCCCTCATCAGCTCCGAAGTAACAATAGTTTTTATTATATATTCATTGCCTTTCAGTAACCCGTTCTCCTTAAACTGGCTCACAATATACCACGTCAGCAGGGCTCCTGTTTCATTGCCGTTAAGCAGGGCAAACCTGCCCGAGTTATCCCTGACGGCTATTCCCAGCCTGTCGCCGTCGGGGTCGGTAGCCATTACCACAGCTGCTCCTGTTTTTTCGGCTTTTGCAATGGCCATTGACAGGGCTTCAGGTTCCTCCGGGTTTGGAGACCTTACTGTCGAAAAGTTGCCATCGGGTATATCCTGCTCAGGCACATTGAGGACGTTGGTAAAACCGAAGGCCCTGAGGGCTGTGGGGCCAAGGATCGCGGTAGTGCCGTGGATAGGGGTAAAAACTATCGGCAGGTCCGCCTTGCTGCGAATGTCCCCGGGATTGAGGCTCAGGCTTTTCAGCCGGGCAACGAATTTCTCATCAGCCTCGCTGCCGAGAATATGAATGTTAGTGTTATCCTTTCCGAATTTTATCTGTGACACCGACCTGATGTTCCTTACCTCGTTTATTATTTCCTGGTCGTGCGGGGGGACAACCTGTCCTCCGTCATCCCAGTATGCCTTGTATCCGTTGTATTCGGGAGGGTTGTGGGATGCGGTTATCACCACTCCGCTCCTGCATCCGTATTCCCTGATTACGAAAGAGAGCAGGGGAGTTGGCCTGAGTGAATCGAACAGGTAAACCGTGAAACCGTTGGCAGCAAAAATACCCGCAGCTGCCTCGGCAAAGAAGCGGCTGTTGCGTCTGCAGTCGTGTGCAATGGCGACGCTTATGTCCGTACCACTTCCGAACTGTTTCAGCAGATAGTTAGCCTGTCCCTGTGCCGCCATGCCCAGCGTGTAAATATTCATCCTGTTGGTCCCGGCGCCCATTATTCCGCGGAGGCCCCCGGTTCCGAACTCAAGATCTTTATAGAATGCATCGGTGAGTCCTTTTTCATCATTTTCGAGAAGATGTCTGACCTCCTTGCGTGTTGGTTCGTCAAACTCACTTCCGAGCCATTCACTGGCTCTTTTCCTTATTTGCTCTGGTGAATTGGTGCTCATACTGGTCTGATTATGCTGTTAAGACAAAGAGTAAGATTCCTGCGCCAGTGGGGGATGATGATGTTATAGGTTTCACGTATCTTTTTCTTGTCGAGTACGCTGTATGACGGGCGGGGTGCCTTCTGAAGGTACTCTGACGAGAGACAGGGAGTAACGGATCCCTCCCTGTTGACAGCGAGGGCTATTTCCGATGCAATATCGAACCAGGAGCAAACGCCTTCATCGGAGTAGTGGTAAATACCCGGGACAAAAGGGAACCGGTTGCGGATGACCCCCGAGATGATATGAAGGATGGTTGCTGCCAGTCCGGCTGCATAGGTGGGAGAGCCCGTCTGGTCAAATACGACCTTCGGATTCCTGCCCTCCTCAAGCAGCCTGAGAATGGTTTTGACAAAGTTACTGCCATATGCGGAGTATAGCCATGATGTTCTGATTATCAGGGTTTTCATATGGGTAAGCACATTGACCTCCCCCTCCAGTTTCGATTTACCGTATACAGTTGCCGGGTTGGGCTCATCCGACTCGGTGTATGGTACATTTCCATTTCCCGGGAACACATAGTCGGTTGAAATATGTATCAGGTGGCAGTCGGTACCCTTGAGTGCGGAGGCAATGTTAGCCGGACCGGCAGCATTCACCGCGAAGGCAGCAGCGGGTTTTTCCTCCGCCTTGTCGACAGCAGTGTATGAGGCGCAGTTGATTAACCAGGAGGGTCTGCTCTTACTGACCATTTCCATGACGGATGAAGGATTGCTTATATCCATCTCCGCGATATCGGTAAAGATGAATTCATATCCTCCGTAACCTGATGCCATTGATCGCAGTTCGCTTCCCAACTGTCCGTCTGAACCTGTAACAAGTATGGTAGTCATTGGTGAGAATATGTGAAGTTCATC
>JAVEWX010000263.1:0-2791 GCA_034004335.1 Bacteroidales bacterium
ATTCCAGATGTACGGCGCTGCCTGACCCATAACCTGATCCTCCTGACGCAGACAGGTGTGCACGGCGGGAGCATGATGCAGTCAATACCAGTGCAGTAACAGCCGTTAGTAATATGAAGGTTGGCCGGATTCTCAAAGCTTTAAGTTTTCTCTGTGATCGTGCTTTCCCGGTGAGAGGCACCTCAACGCAGCCCGATAGTGATTGTATCTTCCCTGCGGCTGTTCTCACCGGCGACATCAATCCGGATATGCCTGTTAAAATCTATCTTTACCGGCACTCCGGGATAATAGTAAAAATCGTACCGGTTGAACGTATCAATTGAATAAACAGCTTCGGAAAGGGCCCGGTCAAAATTCTCGCCTGTCGCACCCATCCTGGTCATTATATCCTTAAGGAAGACCATAGTATCATCACGGTTGAGCTTTGATTCCTGTACAAGTACACTTCGTTCCTCATTAAAGTCGACCTCCTCAAACCACAGCTTCGCGTCAGCCCTGATCGGATCGCCGCCGAGAAGATTCGGGAACAGATCCTCGTATCTTATTGTGTCAGCAACAGTTATCATCGCCCCGAAGGGGAAATGAAAGAGCATAAGCTCCGGGAAGGCCAATTGCTCCACCCCCTCCTTTGAACTGTACATATCGATAATTGGCTGTGCAGCCTGCATCAGCTTTTCATACTCCTCTCCGGAGTCTTCAGAAAGTATCCTGAAGACGTCAGAGAACATAGAACTCATCATTTCCCCGAGCTCCTGCCAGTTCTCAATGCCGGTGAATTCACCAAGTTCATTTGTGGTATAGATGATCTCGCTTAATGCATACTTCGAGAGTTCCTCAAGCATCCCGGCAGGTATATCCCATGTGTCAAACAGTGCATTGGAATAGGTCCAGCGGATTCTGTAAGAGCTTTCGGTTGAATCGATCACCTCGAAGCTGGCTGTATACTCCGATATGTCATCTTTTGTGAGGGAGTCACCGGTCCACTGCATACTCGTCTTGCGGACATTGTAGTCATAGGTGTCGCCAACTGACCAGTATGCGACATAGGATACAGAAGTTGTGTCAGCCTGGCAGAATGAGCCTGTGGCGAATGCTGTGAGTGTCAGCAGGAGAGCAAGTTTTTTCATATAATGATTATCAGACAATAAGCGTTTTCAAAAGTAAAAATATCAATTTTTTCTTGCATCCCTGCAATAATTCGGCGTTTGCCTCTGTTTCATGTAAGACGGGTCTGCAACCGAATAACGGGAATCGTCTTCAGAAAAACTCATATAAACCAATTCTATAAATTCATTTGTTATGAAAAAAAATGCTATTCTTATTTTCGGGCTTTTTGCCATGCTGACAATGTTCTCATGTTCGAAGGACAAGGATCCGGTGAACACGTTCACCTATGACGGTGAAGAGTACTTTATCAATGATGTCTACCTGATCGAGGAGGTTTTCGGCAAGGGAACCGCAGAGGAGATGCATGTGTTCCAGTTCATGTTTGGAAACATCAAAAACGGTGACACCACTATGGTTCCCCTGGCCGTATTGGACCCTGACGTCAAGACTCTCGGAGGTAATTATCCTTCAATCGGATACACCGATGAGACAGAGCGTTGTCTGTATCCATTCGGTCTATTCTTCCTCAGCGGGATCTCACTCGAGAACGGGGATTATTACTACCTGACCGGAGAAGGAGGCAGTGTTGATGTTGAGATAGGCTCCGATGGTATCTACTCGGTCAGTTTCAGCGATGTAAGCGTTGGCGAATATGAGTCATTCGGGGATAATGCTACATATACGGAAATCGGAGTCATCTCAGGTTCTTACGAGGGAGTCATCCACAAGGAAGTGGAGGTAGTGGGAGCCGATAAAAAGAGTTCAGTAGCCCGGACCCGCCTGAACTCCCTGCTGGAACAGGTAAAGTAACCAGTCAGGATACTTCATATTATTTCATTTTAAAGAAGGCGACTCTTTCCAGAGCCCCTTCTTTTGTTTTCGTGCCTTCGAGGCCAGTTCATTGAATGTATCGGCGTATTTTACATTGGGCGGCATCGTCATCACCATAGCATAACCGTTTCTGACCAGCTCGGCGTTTACGAAAGTGCCGTCCTCCAGGTATGCATACGCAAGTGTTCGTCTGTAACGGTCATAGCGTGAAACATCATATTCGAGCCTGACCCTCTTGTCTCTTAACAACTCCTGCAGGTAACCGGATGACTCGGCGCCGAAAAACCCTTTCGGTCTTGTTCCCGTGTTTCGCGGTTCAGGCGCATCAATGCCTATAAGCCTTATCTTCAACCCCTTCTCACTGCCGTCATCAACCCAGAAGGTGTCTCCGTCAACCACACGGGTGACAGTGAACCATCCTTCCGGTTCTGATGATGCTGCCTGGCCTGACATGACCACAGGCAGGATGAACAGCAGTATGCTGAGCAGGTACTTCACAGTCTTATGATGAAAACAGGGTTTCTCCGGGGGGGTGCTACCAGGTAAACCTGATGCCGAGTGCTGCTCCCCAGCCAAGTCCGTGAACTTCGCCCAGGAAATCCCACATCGGGCGCGAGTCAAGACTGACCAGAAGAGGCAGATCCTTGAATTTATATTCAATCCCGATCTGGCCGCCAAGGCCAATATTGACATAGGTATTTGCATCGAAGTTGTCATATGCTACGCTAGCACCCGGACCTACATACCAGTTGAAGCCTCCGGCGATATTCCAGTCCCAGTGATAAATACCTACAAGTGCCAACCTGGTGAAGTCATTGCTGAAACCAAAGCTGGCATCAAGTTCAAGCCTGTT
>JAVEWX010000264.1:0-2787 GCA_034004335.1 Bacteroidales bacterium
ATACTCGGTGGGTGTGGCAATGTCATACCAGCTTGTCAATCCGAATTGACCAAGCTGATCAGCAACCACTTTGTTGTCAGTTGGAAACAGGTTTGTAATCAGAATAAGACCCTGTAATGATTCCCCGGGGAAATCTCCTGATCCAAATTCCTGGTAATCCAGTCCGGAGCAATCGCAATCGCCGCTGCAGTAACGGTCTTCATTGTGGCTCCAGGTTCCTGATACCTTATCTGGTCCGAATATTGTAATTGGCTGGCCTTCCAATCCCTCCATCTGAGGTATAGGTTTGAAAATTACGTTAAAGGAAACAATTTGTGTTCCAACATGTTTAATGGAGCCGCTACCGAAATCCTCAGTATAATCCCAGCTTTTAGTGATAGTAATTGTACCTGAGTATCCCTCATTGACAAGCGCTATATCTACCGCGCCTATTTCATCCTGGATATCAACAATTGTCATTGGGAGCGTTTCAGGATCTTTTATATGACATCCGTTATAGACTGTCAAATGGTCAAAAGTTGCCTTATCATGATCCGGGGCTTTGTATTCAATGGTCACCTGACCTTCCCTGCACATGAAAGAATAGAATTTTGCGTCCTCACCTACGTCACAGCAGGGAGTCCCATTGATTAGTGTGCCAAAATCAACCTTTACCGCAAGTCGTTGCCACTTTTGGGGTTTCTCCCCTTTTTCATCGGTCACATTGAAGGTGATCCTTTTTGTCTGCTCAGGATCAACCTCTATAATATCACTTTCGAACTCTGCTCTGTCGGGTACTTTTTCATACTCCCAAATGATCTGTTTAAGGTTATGAAACTCCCTCTCGTACAGCTCTTCCAAAATGTCTATTTTAAGTCTGTCAGAGGTTCCTGCATTATACTCCTTTTCCAGGTTCTTGTAGTATCCTATATCACTCCCGGTCCAGGTTGTTGAGGCCTCTTTTACAACGGCATTATGCTGAATATCATATAATTGAATAGTGAACTTCCATCCTCCGACCACATAACCGGGGAGATATTCAGTACCACCTCCGTAAGCAGGTTCTGTCCAGCCGGGCACAATTCTTTCTATATATGTCAATTCCAGCTGCCCTTTCCAGATATACTCCGCCCTTTTCTTCATAGTCTCATATTGCGAATCGAAGTCGGGTGGTTTCCCGGTAGCCACAGATGTAATCCGTTCAATCATGGAATCAAGGTTAACTACTCCTGTATAGCTCAGCAGTTCGATCCTCAGAGGGCATTCAAGCAATTCATGAATACCTGAATGAATTATGTAGGAGTCCCATGATGTTGAGATGAAATCGCTTATGTCTCTTTCCTGCTCCGAAGGCATAGGAAAGCCTGGAAAGATGAAGGCTCTTTCACAGCAATACTTCTCCTGAGCCAGTCCGGCGACCGGGATATTCAGCAACAGGAAGATAATGACTGTCTTCACGTATTGTATATTTCTCATTTTATGAGTTTTTTTATTTCTTGTTTGCCCTGCTAATGCTCCAGTTCCATGAGGCACCGGGAGTAAATCCGGACTGTGGCAGAACCAATATGGGACCTGTTGCCGGTTGTGCCCAGTGACCGTTGACAGAGTTACCATCTGTCTGACCTTCATACCCGAAGCTTGCGTTTAAACCCCATGGTTCTGTGTCAGTTGTCCAGTGAGCTCCCCCCGAAGTGGTATATTCGGTGTTGCCTTCGATTTCAGGGAAGCGTATCTCAGCCTGAAGTATGTAATTCTTCTTTTGGGGCTCGATGGTCAACAGGATATTGGAGCCGCTTTCGGGATCCATCATCTTGTCACCCTGCCAAGTCTCAATGGTTTTTGTCCAGTCACCGTGATGATCAGTCACAATAGTGACCTTTGTTACGGTTGCCGAGAAGTTGCCTGACAGGGGTTTGGCCTCGAACAGCTCTGATTTACCCTGGGTGTCGGTTATGGTGCGAAGATATTTTGCAGCGACATTTATTGATGCATTCTCAACCACATCGACTTTTTTGAAGATGGTGCTGTACGTTGATTTTGCCTCATCTTCCCAGTGAACCTGTCTCTCATACATTATCGTGCCGTTGAAATCGCCTTCCTCTTTTCTGACTGTTATGGTTGCTTCGCCTCTTACTGTTTCAGGGTATCCGGGAGGGGTAAAGGAGGCATTGATCCTGATCTTCCTGTCATTTTCGCCAGCCTCATAGTCAATAAAGGCAATCCCTCCTTCATCAAGGGTTATCTTACCAGATTCATGACTGATTGTTCCGTCAACAACCCCTGTAACCTGAACATCCACCTCCCTGCCTTCGCATGAGAGTATCTCTGTTCCGTCAGGGTCAAGCTCATGAAGATCAATCTGTATTGTGGTCTTTTCACCAAAGTTGACAGTCTTACGGTCAGGCTCAACCTCGAGTTCCAAGCCGCGAATTATTATCTCAATTTCTTTTTCAATGTTAGGTTTATTTCCAAGGGGGCAGGTTGAAAGTGTTATTTTTTCTACTAATGGATCCAACCCTTTGATAAGTGTGTATTCACCAACTGCGTTACCTTGCTTATTGACAAGAATATATTGTATTTCGTTATCTACAAATTCACACTTACATCCCTCAACAGGCCGGATTTTCCCTCTGTCTGTTTTTGCGGGAAATCTGACAGGCTGGCTGTGATAACCAACGTAGTAGGATGGCTGCCAATTACAACTCAATACTTTTTCGTAGATATTGACTTTTCTAGTCTCCAAATCAAGAGGAGATAAGTACTCTTGGTCAATCCAGGTTTCGATATTTGGATCCCTTGGCGGGACAG
>JAVEWX010000265.1:0-2781 GCA_034004335.1 Bacteroidales bacterium
CTTCTGTTATGGTATAAACCTCTTCAGTGAGCTCATGCAGTATGAGGTATGAAGTATCGGTTGTGATTACCGGTTTATAGGGAAGTACCTGTTCTTCGGCAGCCGGTACTACAGTATCTGCAGGGATCCTGGTCAGTAGGAAATCGAGTCCGTCGGCTATGTCACCTTCTGTTCCTCCTTTAATTTCAAAATCAATTTGTCCGGGATCTGATACCATGCCGAGCCTTCTGAGTTGAGCCGTGTCGATCATGGCAGCATAATTTCCGGGGGTGAAGCCGAAGTAGCTGTAGTACCCGTCGTCTTCACTCAGAGTTTGAGCAACGGGGACTGACTTCTCATCAAGGAATCTGACAATGATTCCGCCGAGTCCTCTTGTTCCCTGGTCTTCCTGAAGTCTGACATATCCGGTCCCCTCGCCTGTTATGCTGACCGGGATCTCGACCGTCTTCAGCACGTCCGGATCAACGGCAACGTTATAACTCGATTTGGGAAGTCTCCAGGAAATACTCTCGAAGTTATTGGGATCGACTTCAATAAAGCAGTTGGTATATGGTTCAAGGCCAATGATCCTGATGGTAGTATCGCGTTCGTTTATTTCTATCCTTCCTCCGTTAGAGCGTAAGTTCAGACCCTTTGCCCTGGGTTCTCCGGCATCCTTGCGGCCGTTTGAGTTCAGGTCGAGGAAGGGTATCACGGTTATACCTCCTCTTCCCACGTTCGTCCGGTTGTCGGCCTTCAGAAACTTTGTTTTCCTGTCGTTTATAACACTTCCCCGGGCGTACTGGACAAAGCTGGTTCTGTCGCCGTACTGCCTTACGGAGGCTCCTGCCTGTGCAAAGGAAAAATCGTACCTCAGTCCGGCTTCGGCGAGCGTAATGTCGTTGCGGAAGTTACGTTCAAACGACATGTTAAGGAATCCTTTTTTAAAGACCTTCTTTTCGATCCTGGTTTTTACTGAAAAAACCTCGTTGTTGCTGTAACTGTACTGGACCTGAGGCATGATCATGAATCCCAGGGGAGCATTGAACGCTAGTGCCAGGTTTGAGTAGACATACGGCTTTAATTCATCGATGAACAGGGCATAGGTAGTCAGGTTGGTATTGACTCCGAACACGGATCCCGTTATGAGCCATTCCCCGGTGGTATATTTTGATGAAGGGAGTACTATCTGATTGACTGAAATCCTGTTAAAGGTTGAGAATTTCCCGAGCCTGAGGGGAATGGTCAGTGTTGCCCTTCTTTCTTCCCTGTAGTTATAGAAAATGGCTTTTTGTTCCTTGTCGTACCAGGTATAGTTTATGTCAAGCTGCATATTGGATGGAAGCCTGTACGAGAAGGTACCTGTTGCTCTTACCCCGTGGGCGTATTCGCCGGAGACGAGCATATTATTGGTGATCTTCACAGAGGCATTAACAAAGGGCATGAAGGGCTGTGAGGTGACGGATGAAAGGTATTCGGCCCCGCCTCCGACTGTAATATTTCTTGATAGTCCGTAACTGATTCTGGCACGGGAGAAACGGCTGGCCAGGCTATCCTCTACAATTCCTGCACTTGCCGTATATTCGAGAGTCTTTTCGGGTAGGAAGTTGTAAGGTATGTTTATATTCTGTTCACGTGTTCTTTCCTCGCCCCAGGGGCCGAAAAACTTGAGTTTCACGAGGGTGTTGCCATAAACGAGGGGGACCTGGAAACTGAAGAATCCTGACGCATCGGCTTTGGCAAAATCGACAAGGACATTGTTCACATATAATTCCACTGTCCATCCCGGTTCGGTATGGTCGCTGAGAAGGTAGGTGCCGAAGGAGCGCCTGTAGGTTGTCGGTGTGTTTGTAAGCTGTACCCCGATAACGGGATTATAGAGTGATGAAAGTGCACCGGCATGTATCTTTCCTGCCATGATCTGCCGAAGCGGTGCAAAATCGTTGTTCACATAGCGCCAGAGATATCGCTGCTGTTTTTCACTGAATGGAGCGGAGTTGTTATAGTAAAGCGAAGCCGTTGCTTCACCTCCCGCTATCATTGCTCCGAGATCGAGGTTCAGCCTTACGTCTGATCTCCCGTCAATTTCCTGCGATGTGTAGGCTCCCCAGTCAGCCATGCCGAATTTGAATGCCGGATATTTTCTTCCGATAACCGTATCGGCCCTGAACTCTCCCTTTAACCGGGAAATATTTTTCCGCATCTCTTCCTGTTTCATTTCCCTGATCAGGGGCAGGTCGGTGCCTGCAGTGAGTACAACCGACATCGATCTGAAGCTGAAGCTGCAGTCGAGCCCGAATACTTTTCCGAACCAGGATGACAGCAGGTAAACATTGGTCTCGGTCCTGATTATATCATTTTGTCCAAGGTCATATTTTTTATCCAGGTAGGAGATTTGCCGTTTAGGCCTGTCGATGATATATTCTGATTCCGGGGAGGAGAAGAAACCTTTAATAATATCCATGTCGAGTGAAGGCTCACACTTGATCTTCAGGAAGTTGAAAAGGTTTACAATGGGAAGGTAAAGGTTCTCGTCCTTTATCAGGGCATCCATCTCGAAAGCTCCGAGCCCCGGGATTTCAATGGAAACTGCGATCTCGTCGTATTCAGGAAGGGCCTGGGCCCTGAGACTGTTGTTCCATACTGTAAGAAGCAGGGTCATGATGAAAAATATGGTATGATGAGAGCGCACAGCTTTCCTTCCTGTCAGAAGATTTCCTGTGTGTGCTTTCAGTCCTGCCATAATCATGTATTTCCTTTACTTCTGCACGGGTTATTCCCTTACAAGAGTTATATTAAAAG
>JAVEWX010000266.1:0-2779 GCA_034004335.1 Bacteroidales bacterium
CATAATTAATCCTGTCCGATAATATCAAAAGCCCTGACTGAATGATTGCAGCAGGGCTTTTTGTTTTATAACTCCTTTCCCCTGCTTGTAAGATGCCAGAAGCCGCATACATTACACCTGTACGCCTTTAGATTCCTCGTAACCCGGGTTTCCTCAATGTGACTTATCATCATCTGCGCATCTTCGGGGGTATAATAAACCTCCTTTTTGCACGGATAGTCAATGGGATCGATCCTTTCCTTTTTCAGGGGCCTGTACTTCATTTTTCCCTATACCACGTCAGGCATGTTGTAAGGCTTTCTCCCTCCGCCCTGACGCGACAGGTAAGAATTGGCCTCAGTGTCGTTGCCGAAATTCTCAGCCTTGCCGTCGAATACCAGTTTATGTCCGGTATGGTATGCAATGTTTCCGAGATGCATCATGGCAGTCGAAATATGCCCTTCCTCTATATCTGCAATCAGATCGCTGCTCTTTCGGCTCTTCACGCAATCAACGAAATTCTGGAAATGATAATCGATACCTGCCTTCAGTATCTCATCCCACCTCGGATCGGGATCTATATCCTCGTTGGTAAGAGTGATTGCAGGCTTATTGGACCTGTCCTGCTGCAAACCTGTACTGAATGCCGCCGTGCCTGTCTGGCCTCCGGCTGTTGCAGGACCGTTGTTGCTCTGGAATATCAGAACCTGATTGTTGCCGGAAGTATAGGCATAGCCTTTGGTTCCAAGCCACAGGTATCCCCACGGATCGTTGGGTGTTGGAAGACTCCTTACTTCAAGTTCAAGGACAGCACCGTTGTCATATTCGAATGTGGCAACCTGGAAATTCGGAACATCCTGGTCCGATTCATCCTTGTACGCATAAAAACCTCCGCTGCAGGCAATCTTTGACGGATGACCCGTGAGCTTCATGGCCTGCCTGATAATATCCATGGCATGAGTCCCGTTGTTTCCAAACTCGCTGGTACTCGTATCCCAGTACCAGTGCCAGTTGTATAGAAAATGATTCTCGTTGAAAGGCATCAAAGGTGCAGGACCCCTGAAAAGGTCCCAGTTAACTCCCTGAGGAGCTGGTCCGTCAGGCTTCCTGCCAATGCTCGGACGGGAACGGTATACTGTTCCGCGGCCCATGTAAATATCTCCTATAGCACCATCCTGCAACACCTGAATGGCTTTCCTGTTAAGCCTGTACGATCGCCTCTGCATTCCCACCTGGACAATCTTGTTGTATTTCCGGGCAGCCTGCACCATCTTCCTGCCTTCATCAATTGTGTATGCTATGGGCTTCTCAACATATACATCCCTTCCTGTCTGACAGGCATGAACCGTCATCAGCGCATGCCAGTAATCGGGCGTGGCAATGGATATCACATCCAGGTCCTTGTTCTCGAGCATCCTGCGGTAATCGGTATAGGTTGCAGGTTTCTCGCCACCAAGCTTCTCTATGTCCTGAATGGCTTTCGGCATCAGGTAATCGACACAATCGCAAATGGCTGCCACCCTTGTCTCCTTGATCTTTGTAAAACTGGCAGTATGGCCTGAGCCCCCGTAGAAGCCTCCCCTGTCGTTAATGCCGATTACTCCGACATTTATCCTGTCGCTGGGCTTAGTCTGGGCAAACCCCTTGATGTATGCAGGAGCCATGGCTATTCCGGCTGAGGCCAGTACTGTTTTCTTGATAAAAGTTCTTCTTTTTTCGGTCTTCATAATTAGAGTGATTATTGGGTTTGGGTTGATTTAAGTCATCAGTCAGCTGATTTTTACTTGAACAGAAGCGGTGCAAAATTATTCAGATAGATCCTCCAGTTTGTCCAGGTGTGACCTCCGGAATTGACAAAGAAAGTATGCTTCATCCCAAGGCGCGTAAGAGTGGCGTCGAGGGTCCTGGCTGACTCGATAAGGAAATCGGAATCGCCGCATGCTATCCAGTAGAGCTTGTAACCTGCTTTTTTCACTCCCCTGAACTCAGCGTCGTACCTTGCCTTATTCTCATCATTAACACGGATGCCCATGCTGAGAGGGCAGATATACTGGAAGAATCCGGGGTAGAGATTGGTGCAGGAAATGGTATGTCCGCCGCCCATCGACAGGCCGGCAATGGCCCTCGAGGCAGGCTTTGCTATAACCTTGTAGTTCTTTTCAATATAAGGCACGATATCCTTTACAATGCTGTTTACATAGGCATTTGCCACGCCCGGATTTGCGCGGTCGAAAGGTTTCTCGGGGATAAGCTGGGTGCGGGCTGCCTGCTGTCCGGGATTACCGTTCGGCATCACCACAAGCATCGGCTTCGCAAGCTTCTTCTCAATCAGGTTGTCCATGATCTGGCAGGTGCGGCCCATTGTGCTCCATGCATCCTCATCGCCGCCGGCTCCGTGAAGCAGATAAAGCACGGGGTATTTCGTCTTGCTTGTCTCATAACCGTAGGGCGTATACACAAACATCCGGCGGTTCATTTCAAGTGTCGGGGAATCATACCATACCTGCGAGAGGTTACCGCGGTTCTTTGCTTCAAAATAGTTGGCAGTCGCATCGCCGGGCACCAGCAGAACGCTCAGGTAACGTGTGCCATCCCTCTGCATCAATACATTGTTCGGATCGGTGGTCGAAAGACCGTCGACGATGAAGCTGTAAGTGTATAGTTCGGACGTCGGGGTCGGAATGGTAACAGACCATAGTCCGGCATCATCCTTTTTCATGTCAACGGCAGAACCCGGACCGGCCGTCCATGATCCTGAAAGCTTAACTGCATCGGCATAGGGGGCCGATACCCTGAAGGT
>JAVEWX010000267.1:0-2779 GCA_034004335.1 Bacteroidales bacterium
TGCAAACGGCAGGGTGTCATTCATTGGTTTCCAGTTATCCTGAAATGGATCGGTGCTGTAATAGATAGGTTTCCTGTCCTGAGACGATGCAGTATAGTATACCGTGTCATTGATTACAATCGCATCAGGAGCGTAGTCTTCGATCGGCAGCGAGTTTACCGGGAGATAGTTCCACCGTAGCAGGTCGTCCGAATACCAGTATCCGCCGCTGTGCGAAACGAAAAGAATATATTTGTCTTTGTACATTATCATCGACGCATCGGCCGCTTCCCGGTACGAGGTGCTGTCAGTGTACTGGAACCGGTAATTGAGGTTAAGCGGATTGCAGTAGGTCATTTCATTTTCTGTCGCTTCTCCGGAACAGGAAGCAAGGAAAATCAGGAAGTAGATATATGCCCTTTTCATAAACGGATCTTTTGGAGAGTTTTTCTTCAGGTGATTGTAGCTCTGTTTTAATATGTATGGAAAGATAATGGAAAAATGGCGGCAGATCTAACACCCGGGGTTGAAATATAATCAGCAGTACCTGCATTTGTCAGTTAAATGTCAGGAATGATTTATTTATAACGCAAAAGGCAGAAAAGTGAAAGGATTATGAGATTTTTTCCCATGCCCCGGACAGGAAGTTTCCGGATTCTGATTACATTGAAGGCTGTTTATGACTGAGAACTGACTGCAAAATATACTGCCACTGAATTATCCTAAATCAATAACATCTGTTCAACCAATAAAACTTAACTGATATCATGAAAAAGCTGCTTGTTTTCTTAGTTTGCATTATCCTCACCCTTTCGGGGAACCTGTTTTCGCAGGCTAACGCTGTGATAAAAATCGATTTCGACCGTAAGGCGGGCACCATTGATCCGAACATCTACGGGGCATTTGTTGAGCCGATAATGAATGTGGTATACGGAAGCATTTATGATCCTGCTTCTCCCTTTGCCGATGAAAACGGTTTCAGGAAGGATTTCATTCAGCTTGTCAGCGAGCTGAAAATCCCGGTCGTAAGATGGCCCGGCGGAAACTATGTGTCAGGATACAACTGGGAAGACGGAATTGGCCCGAAGGATCAGCGTCCCGCAAGGCTTGAACTGGCCTGGAATCAGATTGAAACAAATCATATGGGAACTGATGAATATGCCAGGCTCTGCAAACTCATCGGCGCAGAGAATTTCATATGCATAAACGCCGGGACGGGTACCCTCGACCAGGCGAGGCACTGGGTTGAATACTGTAACACCGAAAAGGGAACTTATTATTCTGACCTGAGAAGAAAATACGGCAATGAGGCACCTTACAAAGTTAAATACTGGGCCCTGGGGAATGAGATTGACGGACCGTGGCAGATGGGACAGAAGAGCGCTGAAGACTATGTTAAGTTCGCCCTTGAGGCTGCAAAACTTATGCAATGGGTCGACAAGGACATCAAACTTATTGCCAGTGGGGCATCGAACTACAAGCCTGATAATGCCTGGATAGACTGGAATGATTATGTGCTCTCACATATGACAGGCACGATTGATTACCTCTCCGTCCACAGGTATGCAACTGAGGCCCTGGGTGATGACAGAAGCTTTTCAGGGATGATGTGCCTCGGCCTCGACCTTGACA
Source organism: Bacteroidales bacterium (assembly GCA_034004335.1). Classification (GTDB taxonomy): domain Bacteria; phylum Bacteroidota; class Bacteroidia; order Bacteroidales; family VadinHA17; genus SLNP01. The sequence goes on from JAVEWX010000267.1 coordinate 1,612, forward strand.
AGAAGATAGAGACAGTGAAGGCTCTTATCCTGAAGTCGATGACTAAAACTGGTTCAAAACGGCCGGTTTATATTTCATTCGACGAGTGGGCTGCAGGGTGGGGGAACAGTATAACGGTTTCATTGATGGTTGCACAGCACCTGAACTCATTCATCCGGAATGCAGATATTGTTAAGATGGCCAATATGACAATGCTGTCAAACCTTGCGGGGTATTCACCCGAAGGGGCTTTCAAAAATGCTTCTTTCCATGCGTTCTACCTGTACAGCAAAAATTGCCACGGAACTTCTCTCGATGTCAGCACAAGCTGTGAGACATACAGCAATAATGTGTTCAGTGACATCCCTTATCTCGATGTTACCGCCGTCCTTAACGATGAAGCCAAAACCCTTGTGCTGAATGTGGTTAACAGGCATGAAACAGATGAAATCACCGGTAACATAGTATTACAGACCGGGGAATTTACCGGGAGTGCAACAGCCAGCGTCGTGAACGGGAAAATCTCTGCCTCTGACAATCCCAGGGCTGAAGAACCTGTAACAGTAACCTCGGCTGACATCAAATTCAAGGGGAATGAAATCAGGTACACCTTCCCGGCTCATTCACTGACACAGCTTCTGGTTCCACTGAAGTGAAAAAGACCTGTTTAGTATCGCAACCGGCTATTCAACTCCCTTTACTTTCATCTTCAGGGTGTAAACGGTAGTCCTTGCTGTTATGAACAAGATATTTTTCTTTTTCCCTCCGAAGCACACATTTGTGGGAGCTTCAGGCAGTCCGATCTCACCGAGCTTCTGCCCTTCAGGGTTGAACACCAGAACCTTGCCTGCAGTCAGGTATATGTTGCCCTGCTTGTCTATGGTCATGCCGTCTGAACCTGACTGTGTAAACAGGGTTTTGTTTCCGGGTGAACCGTCTGAATTTATTTTATACCTGTAGGTAGCTCTTCCCATGATATCTGCCACGAACAGGTACTTTCCGTCAGGAGAGCCGACTATTCCGTTCGGCGCCCTGAGATCATCTATAACCCGTACCAGCTCCCCGGAAGGATTCAGATAATAAACTGCCTGTTTGTCCTGTTCCTGTTTATGCCCTGCCTCCCAGTAATCACGGCGGTAATACGGGTCGGTGAAGTATATCCCGCCCTTGCTGTCCTGCCACAGGTCAT
>JAVEWX010000086.1:0-12685 GCA_034004335.1 Bacteroidales bacterium
CTCTCACACAGAAGACCGCACCGACAGTTAAGCAATCCTACAGGCCGCGGACCTTCACAAGTTTCATGATGCGATTATGTACATCCCCGGCAGAAGGACCCAGTTCACGCATATCGCCAAGGATGCAGACCTTACCTTTGTCTGGCAGGGAGGCAAAGGCTGTAATTGCATTTGCCATACTGACCGGATTTGCATTATATGAATCGCATATAAGGGTATTGGAGGCTGTCTTTACAACCTGCGACCGGTTATTATCGGGGACATATTTCCCTATGGCTGACACGGCATCATCGAGGGGCACCCCGTAAAACAACCCGACAGCCAGGGCTGCCCTGATATTCTGACGATTATGTTCCCCAAACAGGTTGGTACTGAAGCCAAACTTCTTACCCTCAAAATAAACCTCACCCGAAAGAAAGAGCTCTTCCGGCCGTATGCTGATATGAATATCCGTACCGGTAGGGTCAGAATAGGGCACAGCCTTCACTACCATCTTGTAAATCAGCTCTGTCAGAAGTTCATCATGGTCGTCGTAAAATGCAACACCTCCTGTTTTCCGCAGATATTCATAAAGTTCCGACTTGGCTCTTATGACGCCTTCAAGTGATCCGAAACCCTCAATATGGGCACTCCCTATGTTAGTCACTACTCCTGTGTCAGGCCGGGCAATAGTGCACAGCCGTGCGATCTCTCCTATATGGTTTGCTCCCATTTCCACCACCAGGTACTCACTATCTGAAGGAGCGGCAAGTATCGTCAGGGGCAATCCTATGTGGTTGTTAAGGTTTCCGGGGGTGGAAAAGGCATTGTATCTGCTTGAGAGAACCGCCGTAATCAATTCCCTGGTTGTGGTTTTCCCGTTTGATCCTGTTACGGCTATAACCTTGGCCTTCAGATCATTCCTTACCTTGGTGGCCAGAAGTTGAAGTTCCCTTAGCGAATCATCGACCAGGATTGTATTCTCCGTTTCGTGGTCGGGGTCATCGATTACGGCAGCTATGGCCCCTGACCTGAGTGCAGCTGCAGCGAACCTGTTGCCGTCGAAATTGGGCCCGGAGAGGGCAAAAAAGAGTTCACCCGGCTTCGTCGTTCTTGAATCTGTCGACACTCCCGTGGCCTTTCTGAAAATCCCGTAGATCTCTTCCGTTCTCATTGCTACTTCCTAAAAAAAAGCCTCATTATACCAAATAATGAGGCCTTAATAATATCAGTATTGTCTGTGTATCAGAATCCTGAAGGGCTTCCCACCCTGATCATTGCACAGCGGAATCCAATGTCATCCCGTGAAGCCTCCTGATCGAGGTACCTCCTTGTAGAGGGGTTCAGCCAATAGGCGCGGTCCTTCCAGGAGCCACCTTTATAGACTCTGGCATTGTCATTGACAAGAGTGAAGAAATCATCATCATCCTGTGCATACATTCTGCCTGATCCCGGAGTATCCTCACCCTGGGTCCAGCTGCCTCCCACACCGATAGCAGATTTAAGATCACCATCGCGATAGTTTCTGTAGTCGCCTTTCTGGTAGTTATACCTGTCGGCGACATCAGCGGGTTTTACAGTATCAACATAGAGGCGGCCCAGGTTATCCTTTCCGACTACATTGCCATCGGCATCCCTTCTCAGATCAGTGAAGACATTACCCCTGAACGGGTTAAAGGCATCAACATCATCGGCGCTGAGGGGCCTGTAAACATCCTGCACCCATTCATTGACATTTCCTGCCATGCAATACAATCCGTAATCGTTGGGCCAGTAGGAACGCACGTCAACAGTAATGCTTCCATTATCGTTAAGACTACCAGCGACTCCCATCAGGTCACCTCTTCCTCTTATGAAATTGGCCATCATCTGTCCCAGGTATCTTGGTTTTGAGTTACGGACATTTCTGCCGTTCCATGGATACATTCTCCTTTCATACATCCTTTCCTCGACGGTATTGCCTACAAGAGAATAGGCCGCAAACTCCCATTCGGCTTCAGTTGGGAGCCTGTAACTCGGGAGCAGTATTCCATCCTCGAGTCCAACGAGTCTCTCCTCAATATCCGGATTGCTGCTGGGCAGGTTTTTCCTTACATTGCCTTCATAAAGGCCTGACAGGTATGCCTCAGTGTTGAAATTGTTCTCATTAACCTGGTCGAGCTTGGGATCCTGAATACCCATCTCGATAAGAATCTGCTCATTCACCCTGTCGGTTCTCCAGAGGCAGTAGTCATTTGCCTGGAGCCAGTTAACTCCGACAACCGGGTAATTATTATAGGAAGGGTGCCTGAAGTAGTACTGTACATAGGGGTCGTTGAATCCCAGCGGGCTTCTCCATACCAGGGTGTCGGGCAATGCCCTCCGGTGAACTGCCGGATAGTCCTTGTAGATTCTCCTGAGCCAGTAAAGATACTCGCGGTAATCGACGTTCCGTACCTCGCTTTCATCCATATAGAAAGAGGACACTGTAACCGTTCTGGGAGTATTGTTCCAGTCATACATCACATCCTGTATAACACGACCCATCGTGAATCTGCCGCCCTCAATCAGCACCAGACCCGGTCCTGTCTGCTGCTCGGCACCCGTAACAACCTCGAAACCACCAGCATTGGGATCATTATACTTCCATCCGGTGGTAGGGGAAACTTCCGAATTTTTCTTACCTCCTAAACAGGAAGAAAGCAAAAGTGCCGCAACTAAAATAACCGGTAAGGCTCTTAATCTGTACATAACTCCTTGGGTTTAATAGCTTAATTCAAAGATCAAATATAATAATTTTTCTAAAACAAAAATTGATACTTCAAATATAACTACAATTCAGGCAAATTTATTGCTTTGATAGTTTTTCTTTTTTCAACAATGTTTAAACCCGTCCTTATGCCCACTCGGTGGGATACTCCAAAGGGCAGGCCGTTATCTCCCGAAGCGCTCCTGAAGGTAAAACCATACAACCATGCAAATCTCCCTGAAGTCACCGACAATGAAGACTGAACAGCACTTCCGTAACCGGAATGTATCCAGAGAACTCCCATGCCAAGTGGACCGTATTCTGCAAATCCCCCTGCAGCACCTCCGTATCTTCCCTTTTCAGCTGAAAACTCTCCGTAAGGTACTATGGAAATATTGCTTCTACCGGCCTCCAGCCTTGTATATGTCTTCAGAGTGTAGAGCCTGTTCAGTTCTGCTCCGGGAATTCCTGCACGTGACAGATCGGGGCGAAAAAGGTGGGCTGCATCAACAGATAATATGGTATTGTGATAAATAACCGTAAACCCAACCCCCATGTCATAGAATAATGACACGGGATGTGACACTGTCTCTGCTCCCGGGAGAACCGCACCGTTCAGCGGGTCAATCTGGTCGGGGAAAAGCAGGTTTGAGCTATTGAATCCCCTGTATATCAGGCCACTACTCATTCCCGCAAGAATGTAAAGATCTCTTGAAGCCCTCAGGTGGTAGGACCAGGAAACCATAGCCCTTGTATCGTTCAGAAGGTTGCCGGCCACGTCGGAGGAGATTGCCAATCCCAGGCCACCGTGCAATGGTTCCAGGAAGGTGTCATAGGAGATGTGGAAAGTGTTCAGGCCATACCCCCGTCCCGGGTAATTACTGACATAAACCATTCTCAGGTTTCCGTCACCCTCAGCACCTGAGAGAGATGGATTGTCAGAGGCGCCCGTCATGAAGCCCGCAGGGCGTTGCGCCATCAAACCGGCCAGTTGCGACAGGAAAACAGTCAGACAGGTAACCAACCTGATTGTTAATGATCTGCTCATATCGGGAAACATGCAATATTAACGAAAAGGCGGCGTTTTTGTTTTACCGCGATTCACATTAGTATATCTTTGCCCGATGAGATTCAGCCTGACATCAGCCCTCATCCTGCTAATGACCGCAAAGCTCTGGTCGCAGGCAGGAGACAGTGGTCACTATGCCGAGGAATCGCTCCTCAATACCGGTAAATGGCACCGGATTACTGTTACCGGGGAGGGGGTGTATCGTATTGGTTACGCAAAACTTGTCGAACTGGGATTCACCAATCCCTCCGGCGTCAGGATATTCGGCAACAATGTGGGACAGCTTTCCTTTTTCAACAACGTGCCGTCACCCGATGACCTGCAGGAGATCCCTTTGGAAATCTCAAAGGGACAGGATGGTATCTTCAATGAAGGAGACCATATATATTTTTATGCCATCGGCACCCACAGGTGGAAATTTGACGACAATTCGGACAAATACCTGTACCTGCGGCACGATTATGCCGATACTGCTGTTTACTTCATTACGGAAATGGCGGGATCCCCTGAAGTCATCATGCCTGTAGCCGCACCTGTTCAGACGGCGAACTACAGCACCGGCTCATATGATGTCATGTATATCCGGGAAGAGGAAACAGAAAACCTGATCAGATCAGGCAGGGAATGGTATCAACCGATGAGCGTCCTTCGGGCTGTGGAGGTGGATCCGGGTTTTACCGGCCTCGTCGCCGGAGAACCTCTGTCCTACAGAATAAGGGTTGCCGGCAGGTCTCCCGTACCCTCCATGTTCCGCCTCCTGTCAGGCGGGGAAACATTGTTGTCGCTGATGGTTTCCGAAGTAAACATGTACAACACCACAGGCACTTATGCCAGGTATGCAGAATCGGAGGGTACAATACCCTACACCCCGACACCCGCCTTCGAGGTGAGGTTTTTCAATAACGGTGAATCATCAGCTATGGGCTGGCTCGACTACATAGTTCTTCAGGGGCGGGCGAGGCTTATCGCCGGAGATAAAACCCTTTTCTTCACCGACTCCAGGTCAGTGGGAGAAGGATTGACCAATGAATACGTCATTGAAAGTAACGATCCCGACGTAATGATATGGGATGTAACCGACCCTGCCAGACCATGGCTGGTTGAAACAAGTCGCGACGGAGAATATCTGAAGTTCAGCGCCCCGGCTGACTCACTGAGAAGGTTCGTTACCTTCAAACCCGGGGTGGCACCTGCTCCACGCATCAGCAGCGTCCCCATGGAAAACCAGAATCTGCATGCGACAGGACCCTGCGACATGCTTATCGTTGCGCATCCACTTTTTGTTACCCATGCGGAAAGATTAGCCGCGTTGCATTACGAGAACAGCGGACTGATAGCAAGGGTAGTGACACCTTTTCAGATATACAACGAGTTCTCAGGAGGGGTACCTGATGTATCCGCAATCCGTAATTTCGTAAGGATGGTGTGGCTGAAGCATGCCTCCTCGGAACATAACCTCAAATACCTGCTTCTTTTCGGTGACGGGTCATATGAAAACAAAACTCTACCGCCCGCAAATCCCAACTTTATTCCGACCTGGCAAACCCGAAACAGCAATATTGTAGTCTCCTCTTTCATGTCAGACGATTTCTATGGCCTGCTGGACGAGGATGAGGGAGAGGCAACGGGATTTCTCGACATCGGCATAGGAAGGCTCCCTGCATATGACACCCTGACAGCAACAGCACTTATAAACAAGATTGACAGGTATATGAACGGTTCTGACCCTGGCAACTGGAGAAGCCTGATAACCCTTGTTGCCGATGATGAAGACGGGAACCTTCACATGAATGATGCAGAAAACCTGGCCTCGATGATTGGCACAGTGAATAAGGCTGCCAATATTGATAAGATCTATTTTGACGCCTTCAGGCAGGTTACATCAATAAATGGTCAGACCTACCCCGACGTAACCATGGCAATAAACAACCGCATCGAACAGGGCACACTCATCTTCAACTACATGGGGCATGGTAACGAAGCCGGCCTGGCCCATGAACGTGTGATAAAGACTGTTGACATAAATGGATGGAAGAACCTTTGTAGGCTGCCGCTGTTCATAACGGCTACCTGTGAATTCAGCCGGTTTGATGATGTGGAATACAACATTATTTCCGGCATCCGTGTACCCAAAACATCTGCCGGCGAACTTGCCCTTCTGAATCCCAACGGTGGCGCCATAGCCCTGATGTCTACAACCCGTGTGGTTTTCTCAGCGCCCAATTACATACTCAACCGTAATATCTACAGCTTTGCCTTTGAGAAGGACACCGACGGCATGCCGCTCAGGCTGGGAGATATTATCAGACTGGCCAAGATAAACAGTGGCAGCGGAACCAACAAGAGGAACTTCTCACTGCTGGGCGACCCGGCTCTGAGACTCGACTGGCCTGCAGACGCAATAATAGTAACCGACTCCCTGAACAGCCGGCATGTAAGTATGCCGTCAGATACACTGAAAGCCCTCTCCGAGATCACTCTTTCCGGGCGCCTTGTCAATTCATCCGGTGACAGGCTCGAGGGTTACTCGGGCACTCTGCATACAACGGTTTTTGACAAACCTGTAATGGTGACCACTCTTGCGAACGACGGAGGACCCATATTCGAATTCCAGCTCCTTAACTCGGTGCTGTTCAGCGGAAGGACACAGGTAACCGACGGACTCTTCACTGTAAGTTTTATGGTGCCAAGGGACATTGACTACAATTACGGTGAGGGCAGGATCAGTTACTATTCTAATGGCGACAACATGCACGCTGCAGGCTATTTCAGCAATATTACGGTGGGAGGCTTCAGCTCAGTCACATATGTCGACTCAACAGGGCCTGACATAAGGCTTTTCCTCAACGACACCCTTTTCAGAAACGGATCAATGGCGGGAAGCGATCCATTCCTGCTGGCACTCATCAGCGATGAAAACGGATTAAACACTACCGGAGCCGGAATAGGACATGACCTTACTCTATGGCTCAATGAGGACAGTAACAACTCGGTGGTGGTCAACAACTACTATGAGTCTGATTTCAGTAATTTCAGGAAGGGAACGATGAAGTATCAGCTCAGAGGGCTGAAACAGGGACTGAACAGCATCACCCTTAAGGCATGGGATAACTACAACAACTCTTCACTGGAAACACTCTGGTTCGTCGTCGGAGATGACCTGAAATTTGTCGTGGGCGACATTATCAACTATCCCAACCCGTTCACTTCAGGGACAACAATAGTAGCAAGCCATAACAGGCCCGATAACAATATTGACGTTGAAATTGTCATCTGGGATATGGCAGGAAGAAAAATTCAGACCCTTAAAGGAGTAACTCCGGCCGGAGGGTATTCAACCTTCCCGATCTATTGGGACAGAACTGCCGCTGACGGGTCGAAGGTTGCCAGGGGAACCTACATATTCAGAATGACGCTGAGAACCGACTCACATGAGATTGCCGCCGGGTCAGGCAGAATGATTATTTTGTGATCGGGGAGCAATAAACGGGATAATAAATTGTTTTATATTTGCGAAATTGTACAAGAAAGCCAATAATATGAGGATTAACCTATTAACTTCGCTTTTACTGCTTGCCTGCCTGTACGGGGAAATTGCCAGCGCTCAGACCACACCGGAGCTTAACGCCATACAAACAGTTGTTCCTTTCCTGACCATTGCCCCCGACTCCAGGGCAGGTTCGATGGGCGATGCAGGCGTTGCCACCCTGCCCGACAATTACAGCCTTTACTGGAACGCAGCTAAATATGCATACATTGACGGCAACAGCGGATTTGCACTTTCCTATATCCCCTGGCTGAGAACTCTTATACCCGACATCAATATTGCTTACCTGTCATTCTACAAGAGAATCGACTCAAGGCAGGTCGTAGCTACCTCCCTGATATATTCATCGCTTGGTGACATTGCCCTTACCGACGATTTCGGCAATCTGACAAGGAGCATCAAACCTAATGAATTCTCCTTCGATGCCGCTTATTCAAGGATACTTACCGAACATTTCTCGGGTGGTGTTGCATTCAGGTTCATCTACTCAAATCTCACCGGCGGAACACCCGTCGGGGGTACGGAAACAAAGCCCGGCACCTCATTTGCAGCAGATATATCAGGTTACTATAATAATGAGACGAGCATCTCAGGCAAGGATTTCAGGTATGCCTTCGGCTTTAATTTCTCAAACATAGGGTCGAAGATGAGTTACACCGATTCCAGGGACCCCGATTTCATACCGATGAATATGAGGCTGGGAACCTCAGGCACAATCGACCTCGACAGATTCAACAAGCTCACCCTTGCATTTGACATCAATAAACTACTGGTCCCCACTCCCCCGGTCTATGACGAAAACAGGGAGATAATTGACGGCAAGGACCCGAATGTGGCTGTCCCGGTGGCAATTTTCCAGTCATTCGTTGATGCGCCCGGTGGCATAAAGGAGGAACTGCGTGAAATAACCTATTCCATTGGCACTGAATACCTTTATAATGATCAGTTTGCAATCAGGGGCGGATACTTTCACGAACATGCTTCCAAGGGTAACCGCAAATATTTCACAACCGGGGTAGGCTTCAGGATGAATGTCTTTGCCATCGATGTATCATACCTGATGCCACTGGCTCAGAACCACCCTCTTGCCAGAACATTAAGATTTTCGCTTGCATTTGAATTTGATGCCCTCAGGAACGCATCAAGAAGAAGCCTGTAATGGAAATCCGGACCGGACAGGGAATAGACTTTCACCGCCTTGTTGAAGGGAGGGATCTCTGGCTCGGCGGGGTTAAAATACCCTTCGCAAAAGGTGCGCTGGCACACTCCGACGGCGATGTCCTTCTCCATGCCATATGTGACGCCATACTTGGTGCCGCAGGCCTTCGCGATATTGGCTATCATTTCCCCGACACCGACCCTGCCTTCAGGAACATTGAAAGCAGAATACTCCTTGAGCGATGCATCAGTCTTATTGCAGAGAAAGGATTCAGGATAATGAACATCGACAGCACGGTATGCCTCGAGAAACCCAGGCTGGCACCGATGATACCGGAGATGTGCAGGAACATTGCAGCCATAGCAGGCATCCCCGATGATGCAGTATCAGTAAAGGCAACTACCACCGAGGGGATGGGTTTCACGGGACGCGGCGAGGGTATTGTCGCACTTGCATCGGTTCTCCTCCAAAGATGAATCATATTCCACTGTAAATGCATTTTTTGTTATTTTTGCAGCCATTAACGTAAACAGAAACGGGAATGGATAAAACAACACTGGTGCTGGGGGCCAGCCCCAATCCGAACAGGTTCGCCTACAAGGCAATCCGTAGTCTTCAGAGGAGGCACATACCTGTGGTGGCAATAGGCAGAAGAGATGTTGACCTCGATGCAAACCTTAAGATCAGAAAGGGCAAACCCTCCAATATCGGCAAGATACATACCGTTACACTGTATATGAACGCAAGGTTCCAGCAGGAATATTACGACTATATAATTAAACTGGAACCCAAAAGGATCATTTTCAACCCGGGTACAATAAATCCCGAACTTGCAGAGCTTGCCAGGAAGGCAGGTATTGAAGTCGTTGAGGATTGCCTGCTGGTAATGCTTAATAACGGCCGTTTCTGATACTGCTACCCGAAAAGCCCTTCAATAAGATCATCGTCGGTCAACTCAGGCATCGTAACCTTCAGCAGGGGTGTTTGTTCCATTTCCCTGGTTATTGCAGACATGGCACCGCTGTTTCTTGCCCAGCTTCTTCTGGCTATCCCGTTGTTGACATCCCAGTGAAGCATCATCCCCAGCCGGCGTTCCGATTCCTGTGATCCGTCGAGAACCATCCCGAAGCCTCCGTTCATAACCTCACCCCAGCCTACGCCTCCTCCGTTATGCAGCGAAACCCATGTTGCTCCCCTGAAGGCATCGCCAATGACATTCTGAACCGACATATCGGCAGTGAAAGCCGAGCCGTCATATATGTTTGAAGTCTCCCTGTAGGGAGAATCCGTTCCCGACACATCGTGATGGTCACGCCCCAGAATAACAGGTGCCGAAATCCCCCCCGACCTGACGGCATCGTTAAAGGCGCGGGCTATTGCTATCCTCCCTGCAGAATCGGCATATAGTATCCTCGCCTGTGAGCCCACAACAAGCCTGTTTTTTGCCGCCTCCCTGATCCAGTGTATGTTGTCCGTCAACTGCATCCTTATATCACCGGAGGCTGATTGCAGAATATTTTCAAGTACTGCGGCCGCTATGCTGTCAGTCTTTTCCAGGTCGGCAGGATCATTCGAACCGCAAACCCAGCGAAAGGGACCGAAACCATAATCAAAATACAAAGGCCCCATAATGTCCTGGACATAGCTTGGATACCGGAAATCGCCATTATTGTCGAGAACATCAGCCCCTGCCCTGGCCGATTCAAGCAGGAAGGCATTACCGTAATCGAAGAAATAGGTACCCTGTTCGGTATGCCGGTTTATTGCCGCAACCTGGCGACGCAGGGACTTCCTGACCGCCTCCCTGAACCTGTCGGGTTCTGCGACCATCATTCTGTTGGCCTCTTCGAACGACATGCCCGCAGGATAGTATCCTCCCGACCATGGGTTGTGAAGCGACGTCTGATCAGAACCAAGGTCGACAAAGATGCCAGCCTCCGCAAATTTTTCCCACACATCAACGATATTGCCGTGATATGCCAGCGACACTGCCTCCTTCCCGTCAACTGCCCTCCTTACTCTGTCAATAAGCTCCGGCATGGATCGGTATATCTCATCAACCCATCCCTGTTTGTAACGGGTCATCAGGGGCTTTTCATTCACCTCTGCAATGACAGAAACGAGTCGTGCTATATTGCCTGCCTTAGGCTGAGCGCCCGACATGCCTCCCAAACCGGAAGAAACGAACAGTCTTCCCCTCGCAGAACCATTACCACCCGTCATCCTGCAGGCATTAAGTAATGTTATGGTGGTGCCATGCACTATTCCCTGCGGACCGATATACATGAACGATCCGGCGGTCATCTGTCCATACTGCGAAACACCGAGGGCGTTGAACCTTTCCCAGTGATCCTGCGAAGAGTAATTGGGAATCACCATGCCATTGGTGACCACAACCCTGGGCGCCTCACGATGACTGGGGAAGAGACCGAGGGGATGACCCGAATATATAGCCAGGGTCTGTTCATCGGTCATCTCCGACAGGTACTTCATGGTTATCCTGTACTGGGCCCAGTTCTGAAAAACAGCCCCGTTGCCACCGTAGGTTATAAGCTCATGAGGATGCTGGGCCACTGCATTGTCGAGGTTATTGGTGATCATCAGCATTATTGCGGCTGCCTGACCAGACCGGTGAGGATAATCGAATACCGGCCGGGCCTTTATCTCATAGTCAGGCCTGAAGCGGTACATGTAAATCCTGCCGAACCTGGCAAGCTCATCGGCAAATTCCTGGGCCAGAACAGTGTGAAACCTGGGTGGAAAGTATCGCAGGGCGTTTCTAACTGCGAGTTTCTTCTCTTCCCTGGTCAGGATATCCTTCCTGACGGGAGCATGATTTATCGTTTCGTCATATGGTTTTGGTGCCGGAAGTGTATCGGGAATACCTTCGGCAACAAGCGATCTGAAAGCATTGATATCCATTTCTTTCATGACACAGAATCTGAAATGGTTAACCCCGGCAGGACAAAATGCAGGGTGGCAGAAAAAGATCAGCTCCGTACTCCCGGATTACCGGAATTACGCCTTGACATCATTGATTATCTCGTCATCGACTAGTATCCGTCCACAATACTCACAGACGATGATTTTCTTTCTCGATTTGATATCGAGCTGACGCTGAGGGGGTATCTGGTTGAAACAACCGCCACAGGCATCCCTGTTTATAGTCACCACTGCAAGACCGTTTCTTGCGTTGGTCCTTATCCTCTTGTAGGCCGTAAGCAGCCTCTCCTCAATCCTTGTCTCAATCTGGGTTGACTTATCGACCAGGGTTTCTTCCTCTTTCCTGGTGTCCTCGATTATGTCGTCAAGTTCCTTCTTCTTGGTATCAAGGTCGGCCTGCCTCTCGGCCAGGGCAGCCTCCGATTCTTCGACGAGGACCTTCTTTTCGTCAGCCATGTGGGAGAACTCCCTTATTTTTTTGTTTGACAGCTCTATCTCAAGAGTCTGAAATTCAATCTCCTTGGAAAGAGAGTCATACTCACGGTTATTCCTGACATTATTCTGCTGCTCCTCATATTTCTTGATCAGCGACTGCGATTCACCTATCTCCAGGTTCTTCCTGGCCACAGCCTGTTCGAGTCCGGACACCTCATCCTTCAGGTTCCCAATCCTCGTCTCGAGACCTGCAACCTCATCCTCAAGGTCCTGAACCTCAAGGGGCAGTTCCCCTCTGAGTATTTTAATCTTATCAATTTCAGTATCAACAAGCTGGAGGCTGTATAGAGCCCTAAGTTTCTCCTCTATCGAAATATCTGTCTCGAGTGCTTTTGTCTTTTCCATACTCATCAGTAACAATTTATCGGATTGGTAATGGTTTCTGAAAACCGGAGTGCAAAGTTAGGGAATTTTTTTATTAACAGTTCGTATATAATTTCTGTTGAATGTTTTTCCGTTTCATAGTGGCCTGCATCTATCAGCAGGAGTCTGCCGGCAGCTTCAGCGAACTGGTGATATTTCACGTCGCCTGTAACGAAAGCATCGGCGCCTGCTGCCATTGCATCCCTGAAAAGCTGGAAACCTGCCCCTCCGCAGAGAGCCACCCTCTTAACCGGAGAGCCTTTGAGTGCGGTATGCCTCAGACAGCATGGTGAAAAAGTTTTCTTGCATAGTCCAAGGAAGCTCTTCTCATCCATTTCATTCTCCAGGGTGCCTACACAGCCGAGTCCTGCACCCTTCCACTCATTGAGAAGAGGGTACAGG
>JAVEWX010000268.1:0-2773 GCA_034004335.1 Bacteroidales bacterium
GATTCAGCAGCAAAGGCCGGATAAAGGTCAATAAAAAGCTGAATAAGATTGTTTTCAGAGTAGAAAACAGGACAGGCGACTCACACCAGACCAAACTTAGTTTCTTCACACTACCGGGCAGGGAGATTAATGTTAAGGTTGATGGCAAGCCTGTTGAACTGAAGCGAATCGGTGAGCGTGAACTGGAGGCCGTCGCCAGCCTGGGCAAACCCGCACACAAGGTGGTAGTTGAATTTTAAAACTGATTTGATATGAATGTTCTGAAAGGATTATTGATCCCGGCAGTTCTGCTGATGCAGGCCTGCAGCGGAGGTATGACTGAAAACCTGCCTGTTGAATATGGCAGGATTATCAATCCGTCAGCCGAAGAGGTGGAATCATCAGTCGTAAAGGGCTGGACGGCAGAGTCGAGGAGTACTGCTATACTCCATTATGACCAGGAAGCTGCCCATCATGGAACAAAGAGCCTGATGATACGTTCCGGCAGGGAGGCATCGGGTCGCTGGCATACAAAGGTTCTTCTGAAGCCCTGGTCGAAATATCGTTTCTCGGGTTGGATAAAAACCGAGGATATAGAGACAACGAGGGGCAGGGGAGCAGGCTTCAGACTTGACAGATTCGTGGCTGAAACCAAAGGATTCACCGGTACCAACGACTGGACAGAGGTGGTGTATGAGTTTGAAACCGGCGGTGATGATTGCGTGATACTGTCGTGCATGCTCGACCTGCAGGGCAATTCCAGGGGCAGGGTATGGTTCGATGATATGAAGTTTGAGCTTGTCAGTTCCGAGGATATTGAAACAGGTATTACCATCAGGGCCGACCAGACCTCCGAACCCATGCCTGTTTATATTTACGGTCAGTTCATTGAGCACCTTGGGCGATGCATCTATGGCGGCATATGGGCTGAGATGCTGGAAGACAGGAAGTTCTGGTATGCCCCGGGCGACCGCGAATCTCCCTGGAGAGTGACAGGCAACAGATCTCTTTTCTCGATGGACAAATCAGTCCCCTTCACAGGAGAGCAGACCCCGGTACTCGGTGCTGACTCACAGGGAGCCGCAGTGCTGTCGCAGGAGAACCTCGGACTACGTGAGAACATGACATATTCGGGAAGGATAATCGTGAAGGGCACACCCGGAATAACGGGGGCTAAGGTAACCCTCCGGGCTGCCGGGAAAGAACAGATTATCAGTATTGACAAGATTTCAGGTTCATATCAGTCATACCCCCTTCAATTTAACAGCGATAAACTGGTTCATGATGCCGTTCTGCTGATCGAACCGGTTGGTAACGGCCGCCTATGGGTAGGTACGGCTTCCCTGATGCCTGATGACAACACCGAAGGTTTCAGGTCCGATGTGATGGCACTGTTGAAGGAACTCAATTCACCAGTTTACAGGTGGCCGGGAGGTAATTTCGTAAGCGGTTATGACTGGAAGGATGGCATAGGCGACCGCGACAGGAGACCACCGAGGAAGAATCCCGCCTGGCGCGGAGTGGAGTCAAATGACGTAGGTATTCATGAGTTCGTAAGGTTCTGTGAATTGCTGAATACCGAACCCTACATTGCAGTAAATGCCGGGCTGGGGCATGCCGATGAGGCACGTCAGCAGGTTGAATACTGCAACGGAGCAGTGACCACACCCATGGGCAAATGGAGAGCACAGAACGGGAGCACCGAACCCTGGGCTGTAAAATGGTGGTCGATTGGAAACGAGATGTATGGTAACTGGCAGCTTGGACACATGTCGACAGATGCATTCGTTCAGAAGCATAATGAATTTGCGGACATGATGCGGAGCGCTGATCCCGATATTGTACTTATAGCTGTAGGAGAGGTTGGTCCGTGGGATGAGATGATGCTTGCGAACTGCGCAGACAACATGGACCTGATGAGTGAACACTTTTATCGCCAGGACTATCATGGCGGCGGGTTGATGACGCATGTGAAGCAGATACCCGATGCCATAAGGCAAAAAGCAGTAGCCCACCGGGGATACAGGGAGAAGATACCGGCACTCGATGGCAAGGACATAAGAATATGTATGGATGAATGGAACTACTGGTACGGTCCGCACATCTATGGAGAACTGGGTACCCGGTACTTCTACAGGGATGCTATGGGCATTGCAGCCGGGGTAAATGAATTCAGCCGGAATACCGACATCATATACATGGCTAATTATGCGCAAACGGTGAATGTCATCGGCGCCATCAAGACATCGACGACTCACTCGGAATTTGATGCTACCGGCCAGGTGCTCAAATTATACCGTCACAAGTTTGGAACCGTTCCTGTGGGGATAGAAGGAGAACCCCGACCGTTGGACATAGCCGCCACACTAACCGGGGCTGGGGATACTCTTACAATATCGGTAATAAACCCTACATGGCACGAAGTCTCCTTCCCGTTGACGATGGAAGGGTTTTCACCCTCACCGATGATGGAAGTATGGCGGATAGTGTCTCCCGATGATATGGCTCACAATGAACCCGGCAGGGATCCTCTGGTAAGGATAGAATCGGAAGCTGATGTTGCCGTCCCAGGCAAATTCATAGCCGGACCGGCCAGCATTACCATTTTCAGGATTCCTGTAATGAAGTAGGGTTTCCTGTTTTCTACGCTCCCGGGTTGATGAACAACGGCTGCAGTGATACACCGGCAGCCGGTTTTTCTCCGGGAGTGTTTTATGATTTTGCAGAGATGAACATTTTTCCCGTGGCAATTAAGGAGAGATAGTTTATATTTGCAATAAATATTTGAACTATG
>JAVEWX010000269.1:0-2770 GCA_034004335.1 Bacteroidales bacterium
TATGCCGGTACATCTTCAAAACTCTCGATGTTCTCAGTGAGAACCTTTCCCGTCATGCCCTCCTTTTTAAGCAGTGTCTGCACCTCCTTGATCTTTTCAAGCCTTGATTCGCCCTTTGTGCGATTGCCTGAAGGCTGACCGTCACCGTCGGTTTTGGTGCTGTTGCCGGGTGATTCATCATTGCCAAAGTTAAGCCGTCCCTGGAAATCATCATCGCCAATGTTGGTTATAATGGTACGCTTATCCCTGACACGGAAAAGTTCATCCCCTGCTGAAGGAGACGATTTTACCGGACCTGGTGCCTTGCCTGCATTGAGCATCACCTTTTCGGTTTTCACGGGAGGCTGATAAGGCGTTACCAGGCTGTTCGACTCAAAGCCGGTGGCAATTACTATTACACTGATATTTTCGCCAAGCGACTCATCCTTTGATAATCCCCTTATTATCAATGCATCATCGGCAGCTACGTCATACATGTAATCGGTAATCTGTCCCAGCTCGTCCATGGTAATCTCTCCATCACCGGTTCCGGAGGTGATATTTACCAGTATGCTTTTTGCCCCCGTTATGTCACTTGAGTTGAGCAGCGGAGAATTAAGTGCCGACTCAATGGCCGTTGTAGCCCTGTTTTCGCCGGCAGCGCTGCCCATGCCCATAACGGCTACTCCTGAGTCGCGCATTACAGTATCGACATCAGCGAAATCAACATTGATATATCCCGTTACTGTGATTATCTCCGCAATACCCTTCACAGCTGTGGCCAGAACATCATCAGCCTTTGCAAAAGCGAGTGATACCGGCTGGTCGCCATAAATCTCCCTCAGCTTCTCGTTGTTGATGACAAGAAGGGAGTCGACACTGTCCTTCAGGGCATTAACCCCTTCAATGGCATGATTGATCCTCACCCTGCCTTCCGACTTGAAGGGTATAGTAACAACTGCTATGGTAAGGTAGCCGGCCTCCCTGCATGCTTTGGCAATCACAGGGGCGGAACCGGTGCCCGTGCCACCGCCCATACCCGTGGTTATGAATACCATCTTGGTGTTGCCTGCCAGGGCACTCATGACATCCTCCAGGTTCTCAATGGCAGCCTGACGCCCTATTTCGGGCCTGCTGCCGGCACCCCGGCCCTCTGTCAGCGATTCGCCTATCTGTACCTTAAGTGGCACCTGGCTCCCTTCAAGGGCCTGGTGATCGGTATTGCAAACCACGAAGTTCACATCCTTGATGCCGCGTTCAAACATATGGTTGACGGCATTGTTACCACCCCC
This sequence comes from Bacteroidales bacterium, assembly GCA_034004335.1. Classification (GTDB taxonomy): domain Bacteria; phylum Bacteroidota; class Bacteroidia; order Bacteroidales; family VadinHA17; genus SLNP01. Next base: position 1,272 of record JAVEWX010000269.1, read on the forward strand.
TCCGATTCCGAGTACCTTGATTATGGAGGACCTTTCGACAGGCAGGTCAAAATTCATTATCTCGTCAGGCATGGCTTCGGATTTTTTGTTAAACAGAATATCATATGGCTTTCTCATGGCATTAGGAGCTTATATCCTGATCCTTGTAATCAAATATATCATAGAGGACCTTCCTTATTTTCTGCGAGATTGAATTGGCTCCGGGACCGGCCTCCTCCTCAATGAAATCATCTTCATCTCCTGCCGGCACCTTCTCTCCCCTGGTATCGGGTGATGAAGCTTTCCTGCCATCTGCCTTCTCTCCGGTACCCTCATCAGCCATGTGATTGTCCTCAATATAGTCGAGGCCCCTCATTATCAGGCCAACGCTTGTTGCGAACATAGGCTGGTTGACCTCGTTACGGGCTTCACCGTGAAGATGTTCGTTGGGATAACCGATTCTCACATCCATGGCCGTCTTGAACCTGACGAGCTGTGGAAGGTTGCGCAACATCGCGCCGCCACCGGTTATCACAACCCCGGCGGCAAGCTTGTCGGCATAACCCGAAAGCTGTATTTCGAAGTTTACGGCATCAAGTATCTCCTCCATCCTCGACTGGATGATATATGCCAGGCTCTTGAATGATATTTCCTTGGGTTCTCTGCCGGCAATACCCGGTATCGAGACCACCTTGTCCTCAGGTGCGATGTCTCCCAGGGCAGAACCATACTGATGCTTCAGCGCCTCAGCATACTTGTACAGGATTGAACAACCCTCCTTGATATCGTTCGTGACGACGTTTCCGCCGAATGGAATGACAGCAGTGTGTCTTATGACATTGTCATAATATACTGCTACATCGGTAGTACCTCCTCCAATGTCAATAAGCACCACCCCGGCCTCCTTCTCCTCATCCGTCAAAACAGCATCGGATGAGGCAAGCGGCTCAAGTATGAGGTCCGTAACCGTAAGTCCCGCCCTCCTGATGCATTTGTCAATATTCTTGGCCGAGGCAACCTGGCCTATGACAATGTGGAAATTGGCCTCCAGCCTCCTTCCGCACATCCCTACGGGGTTGTTGACGCCGGTTTCACTGTCAACAATGAAGCTCTGCGGGATGATGTGAATTATCTCCTCACCAATTTCGATGGGGATGTTGTACATGTCCTCAACAAGCTTAACCACATCATCCCTGGTAATCTCTTTCTCAGGACTTTCCCGTGTAATATAGCCACGACTCCGCATGCTTTTGACATGCTGGCCTGCTATGCCCACAAAGACTTTTGTAAAGCTTATCCCGGAACGCTTCTGCACATCCTCAACGGTAGTCTGGATTGCATTTACCGTTTCTTCGATGTTCAGGACAACGCCCCTTTTGACTCCCTTCGAGGGTGCCTTGCTCAAACCAAGGATCTCTATCCTTCCCTGATCATCCTTTTTACCGACAATGGCAACTATCTTGGTAGTTCCGATGTCGATTGCTGCAACATACCTTTCTTTACTGCTCATAACTGAAAAA
>JAVEWX010000270.1:0-2747 GCA_034004335.1 Bacteroidales bacterium
GGGCACCGCTTTCGGGGATGTTTTCCGAAACGTATCCGAGCATGGTAGGCCAGAAGAAAGCTATTCCGAGTGCAAAAATCCCGGCAGCAGTGAAAACAAGGAATGCTCCGTTGACATATCCCATGAGAAGCGCACCAATAAAAGCCAGAACCGATGATACCAGAAGTATCACAGTCGAACGGACGTTGTGAACGATCGTTCCTCCGAACTGACGGGCAAGGGCCATGATACCCGATATCCATACAAGCAGGAGGATCGGGTTATCAGAGACATTTGCAAGCAGGGCGGCAATCCACTGGTTCGTTCCAAGTTCCGTAGCGGCAGTGAGTATCATGCAGAATGCCATAAAGAGGAAAAGCGGACTGACGCAGGCCTTGAGCATGTCCTTGTATGAGAATCCTGCCACCACTCTTTCCGTTTGCGGGAATTTCTTGTTAAGGAACATATAGCCATAAAGGAATGTGGGAAGAAGCATTATCCCCATGGCATACCGCCAGTCGTTAAGACCAATGTTGTTGAACAGGTAAACGACCAGTCCTCCGATCACTATTCCGGTGGGGAACCAGGCATGGAATCTGTTGAGCCGTCTTGTCTTTTCTTCAGTGTACATACTTGTTATCAGGGGATTGCAGGCTGCCTCCACGCTTCCGTTTGCAATGCCTATGAAAAGGGTGGAGATGAAGAGAGTCCAGAAACCTGTGGCAATAATTGTAAGAACAATCCCTGCAACATGGCAGAAGAAGGCTATGGCTATAATCCGTCCCAGTCCAATAATATCTACCAGGGGACCTCCGAATACCATGGCCAGGGTGAATCCCCAGAAGGCCGTACCTACAATCCATCCCACCTGTGTATGAGTCAGATTGAATTCCGTAGCCCAGGCTTCAACAAAGGAGCCCCTGGTTGCAAAAGCAAGTGCCGTAACTACCAGTGCAACACAGCTTGCATTGAATAGTTGTGTTTTCTTGATTGTGTCCATAGAAGTGGCAATTAAATTAGTATTAGGGTTTATGGTGCTTTTCTTTCCGTGAATTCCCCTTTTATTTGTCAAAAGCTGAATCAAATGCAATATCCGACGCAGGGAAATCAACCGATTTCACATACTGGCAGGCTTCCATTGCACCATGCTCCCTGTCCATGCCACTGTCTTCCCATTCAACCGACAAGGGGCCTTTATATCCTATTCTGTTAAGCGCCCTTATGATCTCCTCAAAATTAATGTTACCTCTTCCCGGGCTCCTGAAATCCCAGTACCGGCCTTTTGTCCCGAATTCCGTGTGTCCTCCGAAAACTCCGGCCTCGGCTGGTCCGTCCGACCAGCCGGCATCTTTCATATGGACGTGGAAGATCCTGTCGCTGAAAGTATAAATGAATTCTATGTAATCAACTCCCTGGTAACCGAAATGTGACGGATCATAATTGAAACCGAAAGCCGGATGATTTTTAAGAGCAGCAAGTGCCTTCCTGGCTGAAGCAATATCGAAGGCTATCTCAGTCGGGTGTACTTCAAGTGCAAACTTTACCCCCAGGTCCTTGTATGCATCAAGAATGGGTTTCCACCTGCGGGCAAATTCCCTGAAACCGTCATCAATCATTTTTGGCAGGTTCGGAGGAAATGAATATGCAAGATGCCATATCGGGCTTCCTGTGAAACCGTTAACAACAGACACTCCAAGCCTCTGTGCAGCCTCGCCCGTTTTTATCATCTCGTCGGCGGCACGCTTCCTGACACCCTCCGGATCCCCGTCTCCCCAGACATAGGGAGGAACGATTGCCCTGTGCCTTTCATCAATACGGTCGGACACAGCCTGACCGACAAGATGACTTGATATCGAAAATACTTTTAGTCCGTATTTGTCGAGTAGTTTCTTCCTTGCCTTGCAATAGGCTGCATCGGCCTTGTCAACTTCAAAATGGTCGCCCCAGCATGCAAGTTCCAGGCCGTCATACCCGAATGACTGCGCTTTTTTGCAAACTGTTTCAAATGGCAAATCTGCCCACTGGCCCGTGAAAAGTGTTACCGGTCTGCTCATATCTGTTGTTTTTTAGACTGTTGAAAACTCAGGTGGATGGATACATGATGCTAATATAGTAAAATCATTTTCATCAATTCCACCCTTTCGCTGAGAATTTGTTTACTTTGCGCATAATCTGAAGCATCATTCTATGAAATTCAATACCGGTTTTCTCCTTCAGAGGAGAACTATCAGAAAATATACGGGCCAGGATGTTACCGATGACCTGCTTAATGAGATCATAAATGAGGGATGCAGGACATCTACAACAGGCAATATGCAGGTTTACAGTATTATTGTTACCAGGGACAATTCAGTTAAGCAGCAATTGCTGCCTCTTCACTTCAACCAGAAGATGGTTACCGAAGCGCCGGTGGTTCTTACTTTCTGCGCCGATTTCAACAGGTTCAGTAAATGGTGCCTTCTCAATAATGCCTCTCCGGGTTATGATAACTTCCTGTCGTTTATGACAGCAGCCATCGATGCACTTCTTGTGGCCCAGACCATCTGCATCTCCGCCGAAGCAAGGGGGCTCGGCATTTGCTATCTCGGTACAACAACCTATATGGCCCATAAAATAATAGAAGTTCTTAGAATTCCGGGAGGGGTTGTCCCGGTAACCACAGTAACGCTGGGCTGGCCTGCTGAGAGCCCCGGGCAGCCCGACCGGCTGCCGGCCGGTGCAGTAGTGCACAGGGAAGTCTACTCCGACTATAATGAGCAGGATATCAG
>JAVEWX010000087.1:0-12524 GCA_034004335.1 Bacteroidales bacterium
CTCTATATCGAGTCGGAGAGCTGTACCAGCATCATCGTCGGCAAGGCTGCTTCAACCGATGGGTCGACGATCACCTCCCACTCGTGCGACAGCAATACCGATCGTACCTGGATAACCCTGGTTCCCCGCAAAACACATAAGCCGGGATCGGAGACGCCTATCTGGCTCGACCCGAAGAACACTTCTGGGCCTGACGACCCGGAAGCCATCGAGGCCGGTTATATTAAGCAGGTTGCCGAAACATACGCCTTCATCAACACTGCCTATCCCGTTATGAACGAGTACCAGCTCGCCATAGGCGAAACGACCTTCGGGGGCAAGAGAGAGATGCAGTCGAACGCCGGGCTTATCGATTGTCCCGAACTATACAGGCTCGCCCTCGAAAGGGCCAAGACTGCCCGCGAGGCCATCAGGGTTATCGACGAGCTCACGAAGGAATATGGCTACAACGATGCTGGCGAGTGCTTCACCTTTGCCGACAAGAACGAGACCTGGCATTTTGAGATACTCGGCCCGGGCCGCGGGAAGAAGGGTGCCGTATGGGCCGCCGTGAGGATACCCGACGACCATGTAGGGGTCTCTGCCAACGCCAGCCGTATCAGGCAAATAAACCTCGCCGACAAGGAAAACTACATGGCATCGGACAATGTGTTTTCTCTGGCACAGGAGATGGGGTTCTGGGATCCAAAGAGCGGTGAACCCTTTGAATTCTGCTATGCATACGCAAGCCGCACCAGCATAGGATGCCGCCGCAGGGAGTGGAGGGCCTTGAGCCTTGCCGCACCTTCCCTGCGTCTCGACCCGAACGCTGAGAACTATCCTCTTTCTGTAAAACCCGACAACAAACTGTCAGTGAAGGATGTTCTTGCTATATTCAGGGACTACTATGGCGGAACTGCCTATGACATGACCCAGACCATCACCGTCGCCGACCGTGCAGGACAAGTGGTTAAAAGTCCCATAGCAAATCCATTCATGAGCAGCGAGTTGAGAACCTTCCTTAAGATCCCGTCAGAAAGGACCATAGCATGCGCTCGCGCCACCTATGTAACTGTAACGCAGTCGCGTAACTGGCTGCCCGACCCGGTAGGCGGTGTCGTATGGCTGGGTTATGACAACCCCTGCACCACCCCGCATACTCCTTTCTATTGCGGAATTACTGCCATGCCTGCCTCCTACATGGTTGACGGCAGGGCCGGATACCGCAGCGACTGCGCATGGTGGGCCTTCAGGAAGGTGAGCCAGCTGTGCGGACTAAGGTACCAGGAGATGATAAAGGATGTGACCGCCGTATGGAGCGAGATAGAAGACAACGCCTTTGCCAACCAGAAAGCCTTTGAAGACCAGGTCGTTGCCACATTGAAGAGCAGTCCGGCCAAGGCCGCGGAAATGCTGACGAAGTACTCTGCCGATATGGCCAACGGCGCCGTAGAGAGGTATAAAAAACTGGAAGAGGAGCTCTGGACAAAACATACCAGGTATTTCTAGAAAAGGGTAACAGGGTGCGTAAAATAGCTCCCTGTTCCGGAAACTGACAATATCATCAATTCCCCATATTCACAGAGGGATAGTAAATGAAAGGTCCCGGTTGATGCCGGGATCTTTTTTTAGTCAAGTATCGGGGCTATGGCTTTCAGCAGTTCCGAGTGGTTCATCACCACCTCAAACCTGGTATTATCCTCAATGATCTTCACCGGCGGACGGTAAAGAATTCCTCGGTCAGCCTCACCGAGCATGGAGAGGTCATTGTATGAGTCTCCGACAGCCGTTACATTATACCTGAGACCTTTCAGGGCCTTCACAACCTCGCGCTTCTGATCGGGCTGCCTCAGATGATAGCCCGTAACTAAACCATTGCTGTCGATATCGAGGTAATTGCAGAACAGCATAGGCCATCCCAGTGACCTCATCAGAGGTTGTGCAAACTGCGTGAATGTATCGGAGACCATCACTATCTGTATCGACTCCCTGATCCTTCCAAGGGTTTCAAGAGCTCCCGGAAGCGGCTCAAGGGTAGCAATCACCTTCTGAATGTCGTGGATGGTAAGCCTGTGGCTGACGAGAATAGCCAGGCGGCCCCTCATAAGGACATCGTAATCACTGACGTCGCGGGTTGTCAGCCTGAGTTCCTCAATCCCCGTCTTCAATGCCACGTTGACCCATACCTCAGGGAACCAAACCCCCTCCACATCGGAGCAAATTATGTTCATGACCCTGTTACCCGATTCTTTATTGTCTGCCATAATGCCGCTATCTACTTAATGCTTTTCAGGAAATCCCTGAGAGTCTCATATCTGCCGTCTGTTTCGATGAATACTTCCCGTTTCTCGTCAAGTCCCTTCAGTGGTTCCGGAACCGGGGGCAACATGCCGGTGGCAGCCCCGACCACCTCAGGAAATTTAGCCGGATGAGCGGTCTCGACGGCTATGATCAGTCCCGGCTTTGCGCCCCTCATTGCAGTCTCTCTTCTGTATCGATCGACAGCTGTAAGGGACACAGCACCATGAGGTTCGATTAAAATACCGAATTTGCTGTAATAGCTTTTTATTGTTTCAACAGTCATTTCATCCGATACCGACAACGAATAAATATCCCTCCGCATCGACTTCATATCAGGCTCTTTCACAATAGTACCGGTTTCGTTCATGTTTCCCCCGTATAGATCGACCAGTCGCGCAAGATTGCTGGGATGCCCCACATTCATTGCATTGGAGATACAGTTGACTGAAGGCACAACCGGTTTGTACCTGCCGGTCTCAAGATAGCGCGGAAACTCGTCATTGCCGTTGACCGCAATCAGGAACCTCCCTGCGGGAAGCCCCATCCGTGTTGCTATCATTCCACCCATCATGTTTCCGAAGTTCCCCGAAGGTATTGCAAAGCTCGTCTGTTGGCTGCTCTTTCCTGCAAGACTCAACCATGCATAAAAATAGTATACCGATTGCGGAAGCAATCTTCCGATGTTGATCGAGTTGGCCGATGACAACCCCATACCTTCAAGTTCAGGGTCACCGAAAGCCTTTTTGACCAGTCGCTGACAATCATCAAACTTACAGTCAACAGACAATGTCCTGATGTTTCCTCCCAGTGTTGTCATCTGTCGCCGTTGGTTTTCTGAAACCTCGTTGCGGGGAAACAGAATCACCACCTCAGCCCCGGGTAATCCATGGAAAGCACTTGCTATGGCACTGCCCGTGTCGCCCGAAGTGGCTACCAGGATAAGAAGCCTGCGGCCCGATGAGCGGATGAAATACTGCATCAGCCTTGCCATCATCCGTGCTGCGAAATCCTTGAAGGAGGCCGTGGGTCCCCTGTCGAGTCTTAAAATATAAAGGTTGTCATCAACCCTTTCGACAGGAATATCAAAATCGTAACTATCACTGGCAATAGCCAGCAGATCATCCTCCGGTACTTCACTACTCACATAGGGGTAAAGGATCCTTGCAGCCAGTTCAGGGTAAGTGAGTTGCATCAGATTGCGCAATGAAGATTCCCTTAACCTCGATATCCTTTCGGGCATATACAGCCCTCCGTCGGGTGCCAGACCCTTCATCAGAGCCTCGCTGAAGGGAACAAGGGGAGATTGCCGGTTTGTGGAGTAAAACCGTACCTGGCCGGCACTATTTTTCAGAAGCATTTCGTAATATATTACCGAAAGGCAAAGGTATTAAAATACTTTCCGCCCGACCGCACTATTCAAAATTCCGGAAGATTTTAACCAGGAATCTTATGAAACCACGGGAACATCAATTTTCTGCAGGGGGTATCAATCCCTTGATCCAGCATACGGGTTCTCCCGTCTGTTGTCCCGGAGGCATCCCGCCCGGAGGCATCCCGCCCGGAGGCATCCCGCCGCCGGCCCGTGCCACCCCTCCGGCTGCTCCTCCTCCGGCAGCAGGCTGTGGTCTGACAATGACGGGATTCACTCCGTATTCAATTCCCAGGCTGAAGGGCACTGGCTTCCCCTTTGATTCATGAAATTCAATGCCCTCGAGGGGAACAGCAACGAAATAGATCAGGTCGCCATCATCATTATACCGGACAGATCCATTGCATCCCGATTCGGTTTTTGCAGGGATGGTCCTGGTTCCCTTGTCATCATACCCATTGTACATTACTTCATAGGCCATTGAGGTTGAGCTGTTGAGTGCGAGCATCCTCATCTCCTCAGTGGTCATCCGCTCTGCTTTCCTGTCCAGTTGTTCCTTTATTGTGTTGGCACCAACGGGATATCGCGCAGATAGCACTTTCCTCTCCTTACCCGTGACATCTATCCATATGTTCATCCCGACATCGAGCACCTTCTTCTGTACCACAGGATCGGTTATGATCATGTCAACATACAGATAATCATCACTGTTCGAGAGATAGCAGAGTATCCTTCCCTTGTCAACGGGAGTGTATTCTGAAACCGCTGCAGGAGCTTCACCCACTGCAACCAGTCGCTTGTGCAAGGCCGGGGAACCCGATTTCTGTCCATAGAGACATACGCACGAAAACAGCATAAGTAATGAGAAAAGATTCTTCATGGCTCAGTTGCTTTTTGATTGACAGATGCAAATTACGAAATCTGTAAAAATAGCAAGGCGGGTGCATGCAAAATTTGTCATACCGGGCACTTTAAGTTAACTGATAACGGAAGCCTCAGTATAACTGAATGTTGCAGTGCAGGTGAATGTTGGCTGACTACTATTCCAGATAAGTATAGCCGTAAAGTCCCGAGCGGTAGTTGGAAAGGAACTCCTTGCCCTCCTCCAGGGATATTACTCCCGATTTGACTGAGCTGGTAACCCAGGTCTCCACGGTTCTGACCAGTTTTTTGGAATTGTACTGGACATAGTCAAGCACCTCGGCCACCGTCTCACCGTCGATGATCTGGTCAATCTTATAACCATCATCCGTAACAGAGACATGCACAACGTTGGTGTCGCCAAAAAGGTTATGAAGGTCGCCCAGTATTTCCTGGTACGCCCCTACCAGGAAGACCCCAAGGAAATAGGGCTCCTTTCCCTTAAGGGGATGGACCGGCAGGTTATATGATGTGTTCCTGGTTGCAATGAAGTTATCAATCTTCCCGTCAGAATCGCAGGTAATGTCCTGGATTGTGGCAAAACGGGTGGGCTGTTCATTGAGCCGATGTATGGGGACTATCGGAAAAACCTGGTCGATGGCCCAGGCATCGGGTAGTGACTGAAACAGCGAGAAGTTACAGAAGTACTTGTCCGACAACATCTTCTGAATCTGCCGCAACTCGTCGGGCACATGCTTCGTATTTATGGAATACTGGTAAACCTCTCTTGCCACTGACCAGAAAAGCCTCTCAATCTGGGCCCTGGTTCTGAGATCTATAAGCCCCAGACTGAACCTGTCGAGGGCCTCCTCCCTTATCTGCTGTGCATCATGCCATGTCTCAAGAAGTCTGGGCTGATTCGGCTCATCCCAGAGGTTATAAAGATCCCTTACAAGTTCGTGTTCATTGTCTGTCAGCTCCTCCTCTGAGTCCCACGAAGGAAGGCTTGTTGCCTCCAGCACCTCGAAGACCAGCATCGAATGGTGGGCAGTAAGTGAGCGACCCGATTCGGTAATTATGTTTGGATGGGGAATTGAATTCTTGTTGCTTGCGTCAACAAATGTGCTCACCGAGTCGTTGACATATTCCTGAATCGTATAGTTGATACTGCTCTCACTGTTAGAAGATGCAGTTCCGTCATAGTCAACACCCAGTCCGCCTCCGATATCGACAAACTCTATGCTGAAGCCCATCTTGTGCAACTGTACATAGAAATGGGAAGCCTCTCTCAGGGCCAGCTTGATCCTCCTGATCTTTGTAACCTGGCTGCCTATATGGAAGTGGATGAGCCTGAGGCAATCGTTGAGCCTGTTCCTCCCTATGAAGTCGAGGGCCTCCAGCAACTCGCTGGAAGTAAGTCCGAACTTGCTTATGTCACCTCCGCTGTCCTCCCATTTGCCACTGCCGGCACTGGCAAGTTTGATCCTTATCCCGAGGTTGGGCCTTACCTTCAACCTTTTGGCAATGGTTGTGATGGTCTTGAGCTCATTCAGCTTTTCAACAACGAGGTATATCCTCTTTCCCATTTTCTGGGCCAGCAGGGCGAGCTCTATGTAATCTTCATCCTTGTAACCGTTGCAGATGATCAGCGACTCCGGATCGGTGTTGATTGCTATCACTGCATGGAGTTCAGGCTTGGATCCAGCCTCGAGACCAATATTGAATTTCTTGCCGTGGCTTACGATCTCCTCGACGACGGGTCTCATCTGGTTCACCTTTATGGGATAGATGATGAAATTCTGAGCCTTGTAGTCATACTCCTCGGCAGCCAGCCTGAAACATTTTGAAAGGGTAATGATCCTGTCATCGAGTATGTCGGGAAAACGGATCAGTACAGGTGTTGAAACATCGCTGAGCACCAGTTCGTCTATCAGTTCCTTGATATCTACCTGGGCGCTACCCGGTTGCGGGGTTACCACAACATTGCCCTTTTCGTTGATAGAAAAATAGTTGACACCCCATCCATTGATGTTGTAAAGGTCCGCCGAGTCCTCAACTCTCCATTTTCTCATGTACTTACATGTTGAAATTATACGCCGCAGCAAAGATTAAAAAAAAATGACTTAATGCAACCATTTTCGGAGACACAAAAGCCGGGGTAACTTCCCCGGCTTATTCTTATTTCAAATATCGGGTAATTAATTGATCCCGAAATCCTTAAGCATCTCCCTGCTCTCCTTGTCCAGGTTTTTCATGTACCTGTCAGTTGCCCTTTTTGTCCCGAGACCGGCAAGCATGAACAGCACGATGATACCAACAAGCACCAGCAGAATAATCTGTGAGGTTTTCTTATTGGCCTTGAGAGAATAGACCAGTCCGTTGAAGAGTAACCACAATCCATACAAATTAATCAGCAGGCTAATAACTGAAAAAAGTTTGAAACTCAGCGCCGACAGAAAGGAAAGGAGCGCCGACACAGGCATCAGTACCATGATAGATGCAGTAACTCTTGTGCATGCCTCAAAATCGATGTTGCCCTTGGCTATTGCCGAAAGAACCAATATAACAACAGCACCGATGAAAAGGCCGATGATGCTGCCAATCAGAACCCATATAAATGCCATGAAGCCAACCGCACCACCTATCAAAGCCCCTCCGACACCAAGATGCAGCAGCCCCCAGATAAAATATAAAAGCCCGGCGACAGCACCATAGATGACTGCCTTGATAATTGGCTCAACAAGTCCGCCTGTAGTCTTCATCGACTCAAAGTACTCCTTCGGCTTCGTCAGAGTGTCAATTGAATCGCTGATAAGTTTCTTGAAATCAAAACCTTCATTGCTCATAGTCTTCAGATTTGGTCGTTAATAATGATCCAGTCAATAATAGATATAATTAGAATACATTCTTCTCCCCGATGTCTTTTTTTTATTACCGGGGCCCCGGTAAAAAGCATTACAAGTTAGAAAAAATATCTCAGATGAAATAAATTTTTTATATTGTACCATTATGAAAGTTGCGGTAATGGTATTGGTTTTTGCAGTTCTCTTCACAGGGTTACGGCAGAAGGATCAGAATGAGAAGCTGAGGGAAAGTATGGTTGCCATTCAGATCAGGGACCGCGGCATTACCGACCCCTCAACCATCAAGGCAATGAGCACGGTGCCCCGCCATCTGTTTGTACCTGACCAGATGGCAGGATATGCTTACTCCGACTCACCTATTCCGATAGGCCACAACCAGACGATATCCCAACCCTTCATTGTAGCATGGATGACTGAACTCGCGCAACCCTCAAAGTACAAGAAAGCGCTTGAAATAGGAACGGGATCGGGTTACCAGGCAGCTGTTCTTGCTGAGATAGTATCTCACGTATATACTATTGAGATTGTTCCGGAACTGGCAAAGTCGTCGGCAGCACTACTGAAGAAACTTGGTTACACCAACATAACCGCCAGGGAGGGTGACGGATACACGGGATGGGAGGAGCATGCCCCCTTCGACATCATAATGGTGACGGCTGCATGCGATCATGTTCCGCAACCATTAATCGACCAGCTTGCCGAAAACGGCCGTCTCATAGTGCCCGTGGGTGACCCGGGAAGCATACAGGAACTTACGCTGATAACAAAAAAAAGGGGTACCATAACCCGGCAGACAATTACACCGGTAAGATTTGTTCCCCTTATACGAAAACAGGGAAGTGATACTTTTTTCCCACCCGATAATTCTCTATATTAGTCGCCTCAGTAAAGGCCATTCAATGGCAGTAAACCCGATTTATTTATCACACAGGCTATGAAGATAATATTTCACGGGGCGGCAAGGGAGGTCACCGGTAGTCGTCATCTGCTGGAGTTGGACAATGGCAGAAGGATACTGCTCGATTGCGGAGTATTCCAGGGCAAGGGTCTGGAAACCGAGGAAATGAACAGGAAACTCTCTTTCGAACCTTCCTCAGTAGACAATATTATTCTTACTCATGCCCATATAGACCATTCCGGACTGATTCCCTACATGCATAAGAATGGTTTCAAGGGGTCGGTGGTTTGTACCAACGCTACACGCGACCTGTGTGCCATAATGCTGGCCGACTCGGGGAGGATACATGAGCGTGATACCCAGACCTTCAACAAAAAACGCCTGGCAAAAGGGCTGCCCCCGGTTGATCCGCTCTATACCTATGCTGACGCTATGGCCTCAATGAAGCTGTTTATCGGGGTTCCATGGAACATAAAATTCAGGATTGACAGCGACCTGAGGGTTATCTTTACCAATACAGGCCACATGCTTGGCAGCTCGGCCGTAACCCTCGAGATAGCCGGCAAGGAGGGAAAACGAATGATAACCTACACCGGAGACATCGGCAGACCTCACAGCGCAATATTACGAAGGCCTGATCCATTTCCCCAGACCGAAATCCTGATAACCGAGTCAACATACGGCGACAGGCTCCATGAATCCCCCACGGACAGTAAAAATGAACTCCTCGACATAGTATACAATACCTGCGTGCAGAACAAAGGTAAGATCATAATACCTGCCTTCAGCGTGGGTAGAACACAGGAAGTGGTTTACACCCTGAACAACTTCTACAACGAGGGGAGGCTGCCAAGAATCAAAATATTCGTTGACAGTCCCCTGTCCCTGAATGCCACCAGTGTTTTCAGACTTCACCACGAATGCTTCAATGAGGATATTCTTGAGGTTATGGAAAGTGATCCCGACCCTTTCGGGTTCAACTCACTTTACTACATCAATACCACTGAGGAGTCAAAGAGGCTCAACAGCCTGAATGAACCGTGCATTATTATCTCGAGCTCGGGCATGATGGAGGCAGGCAGGGTGAAGCATCATATTGCCAACAACATAGGATCGCCACAAAATACGATACTTGCCGTAGGATACTGCTCTCCTTCAACACTGGGCGCCAAATTACTGAGAGGTGAAGAGGAGGTGTCCATACACGGGGTATTGCATAAAGTAAGGGCCTCAATAAAAAAGATCGACTCCTTCAGCGGGCATGGAGACTACACCGAGATGATCGATTACCTGAAATGTCAGGACCCTGAAAAGGTAAGCAGGGTCTTCCTGGTTCATGGTGAATATGAATCGCAGGTCGCCTATCGCAAGCATCTGCAGAAAGCCGGTTTCAGGGGTATTGAGATTCCTGAGGCCGGGCACACTTATAAGCTGAAATGATTTTTCATTATGAAAAAGGGTGGTTCTGAATCGACCACCCCTGTACGTTAATATCTGTCGGAATCATGCCGTCTGCCTTCGCCCCGACGGTCCCCATGTCCGCGACGATCTCCACCCCTTGAATCTCTCCTTTCAGGTTTGGGTTCTGACTTTTTTACCACTATCTGACTGCCGTCAAATTCGGTCTCATTGAGTGCACCTATGGCCTCCATGGCGGCTTCGTCGTCGGCCATTTCCACAAAACCATAACGTTTCGAAAATCCGGTATCACGGTCGGTTATGACCTTTGCCGAGGTAACCTCGCCAAACCGGCTGAAAAGCTCCTGCAGGTTTTCGGCAGTAGTGCGGGAGCTTAACTTTGCAACAAAAATGTTCATTTCAGAAAAAAGAATTTAAGTTAATAAAACCAGGTTCCGGCACACTTTCTGCAGAAAGGGCCGGTAGTAATACAAATATATACAAAATATATATTCAGAGCAGTGGTTATTATTTGAAAATCAGTTTTCTTATGGTATCCGGCGGCTTAAAAGAGCCGAGGCATTATCACGCAACACTTCAATGTCATACTCAAGCCAGTCGGCAAGTATTGAAAAGACTCTTTCCCTGTCGGCATCATTAAGGTTCATTATCCTGGTGAGGTGATCTCCTCCACTTTTCCTGATTACCACCGAATTGGTTGGGGAACCCTCCATGTCCACTCCTGCCGCCGTCCATGTATCATCGTCGCCATAAATGTAGAGGAAGTTGTCAGCCCTGTTGTAGAGGTAATCGTGTACCCGCCTGTTGTGGTCACGGTCAAAGGCCATATCCTTCACGGCTGGTGCGGAGAAGTAAAAATCGGGCCGTTCCGTATCCCTTGCATGCTTCAGCAGTTCACCGAAACGCTCAAAGCGGTAGCCGTAATACCCCTGCTCGGTCATGGCCTGATAATAGAATGGCTCAATGGGTTCAATACCCTGATCAGAGAAATAGTTAAAATCTCCAATTCTGGCGAAGTGTCTGAATATCTCTTCGTCAGTCCCTTCCAGGGGTATCAGCTCACAGGGTGTTCTCCCCCATTGCCAGAAGGCAAAGTCATATTCGAGAACTGCCAGCTCGAAGGCGACTCCGGGTCCTCCGGCACGGTTATAAGTCCAGCCCCTTTCTTCCGACATCGCGAGCATCATCGGGTAGAATACATCCCTGCGTTCCAGTATCATCTTCTGGAACCTGAATATCCTGTCGCGGCACTCTGCTGTTCCGGCATTGTCGAGGAAGGCGTATATTCTCGGGTCTTCAGGTGCGAAGGCCAGCGGTCCGACGTAAGGTATTCGCACATCCACATCCTTCGGGTAGTAATAACTGTGATACATAACCGTTTCACCGCCCTTGCTGATGCCGGTGGTTATCCACTTGCCGCGAAATACAGGCTTGAATAATTCGATAACCCGATGGTGGTCCGTTGCCGCCTGGAAGCCGGTCAGGTATGTCCAGTCAATTGAGTCGGGGCGGGAATCCTCGAAGTACCGGTGTTCAATAATTATCTGGTTGCACTTCAGGAGAGCTGCAGGTTCCGACCGGTAGAATGAGGCGTTGTAACCCTCGGTAACCACCACCACCGGCGCCAGTGAGTCAACGTACGAAACGAAGATCTGCTGGGCGAAGGTGCTGCCTTTGGGGTTTCGGTGGTCAACAGGCTGTGTGAGCATTATCTCGTAGCTCTCCCTGAAAAGGGTGTCGGTCTCAATTTTGGTTATGGAAACCGCTGGAAGGGTGGTGAGTCTCTCCTGAAGCGACATTGCTCTTTTTCCGCAGGAGCCCGTAATTAATACTGAAATGATTATCAGCAGGAAAGATGTAGTTCTTTTCATGTTTCAGATAATGTAATATTAAAGGAGATGCAGCAGAGCCCTGATTATTGCTTTATGAAGATATGGGTGTAGTAGTAAATGCCTTCCGTTGATTTGGCAGCCCCGATACCAGTTTTGTCATAATCCCCCTCAATGTTGCTCTTGTGCGCCGGTGATACCAGCCACGAATCAAATATCTCCGGGGCCACACCGGTACCTGCGCCAATGTTTTCCGCAGCCGATGTCCATGGCAGGCTCTGGTCAATCAGGTTAAGCCTGTCACTCATGCCGTCGTGACCATAAGGAACTGTGCCGTCGGCCATGTTTTTACTGTGCTTGCGGGCTTCGGTGGTTATCAGTGTTGCCTGCTGCAGAGCCGGCAGGGTAAGGCCTGCCCTGTGCTGGTTGATCAGGGTGAGAATTTCATTCTCGAGTGCCGTGAACAGCTGGTCATCCTCCTTCTCTTTCGACGAGCACGATTGCAGGGTAAACAGTCCTGCAAGCATTATAAGAAGGGCCATCTTCATTAAACGAGGTTTTCCGGTCATATTAAGAGGTTTTGGGTTCAGTTGTAACTATAAATTTATAAATTAATTTCCGGCTGGCTTAACAGTGAGTGGGACAAGATAAGCCCGGAAACAAATCCCGCAGGGTAACCTGTATGGCATTTTGTTATATACTATTGACTAACTGCAGTTTACCGTCAGATACCAGGCAGTAAGATGTAATTATTTACATATATCTCTGAAATACTGTGACTTAAAGTACATGAATCCTCTCTCATCGGTTGGTGTTACCAACATGTTAATAACTTTGGTCAACAAAAACAGGGCATTCATCAAATAGTTATAACCTCTCATTAGTGTCCACTTAAATTATATAATAACTTCTGTAATAACTTGAAATTATGCAATATATATTGAAAAGCGCATGTCCACGATCTGAATTTATACTTTTAGAGGCAAAGGTTAATGATGGACTAT
>JAVEWX010000088.1:0-12506 GCA_034004335.1 Bacteroidales bacterium
TTAAAGCTTTTCTCAAAGCAAAAATCCACCTTTTTAATTCAAATCGTCACGCTCGAAATAAATGCTGCGGATGCGATTATTTCATAATTTCAAAGAACAATTTAATTTATCTAATGCCCATTAGTGACATGAGTTCATAAATTTTCAAAATTAGCTATTTTCCATGATCGGATAAGAGTGGCAGTATTTTATTTTTACAGGCAAACATGTTCAGAAAATGCGGGATTGAAACAGATTTTAACTACTTTTATTACTGAATTGGTCCCCGAAAACAGGGTATGGATTTTATTAAAACAGGAGGAACTATGAAAAGGGTAATACTTATTGCTGTTCTGGTGGCCTTCGGTATTGTCTCCCAAAGCCAGGAGAATTTCACGGTAATCAAGGTTAACGGAACGATAATGCTGAGGTCGAGGGGAGTACAGCTGCAGACAGGGACTGTCTTTTCAGGCAATGAAGAACTCCTCTTCAGGTCGGAAGACGCCACCGCAGCGGTAATAAATCCGGAGAAGGGCAGGCTGATACTTACAAGCAGGAACCATGACCTTGGTACTGCAAAGCCAAATTTTCTGCCCTCAATGTACAGTGTAAGCACCAGGGCCGCCCTGCCAAAAATGGTGGCAACTCCTGAGGAAAGGTTCTCCGGCAGGATTGTCCTGCTCGACAAAATAATGATTAGGATGGACCGAAGCTACTACCCTATGGATGCCGGTAACTTCTTTTTCCTGAGGTATATTTACAACGGAGAAACCATTAACAAGAAACTGAGTTATTCGGGCGACACGGTCATAATAGACAGGAAAGCACTCCTCACTGTCGACGGCCAGCCAATTGCAGGCCCCGACAACAGCCGTATGGAGATGTACTACATGCGGGCAACAGAAGCTGCCCTTTTCGGTAACTTTGAGATGATATTGCCCGACACTGAACAGCTCACCAGGGAGGTCGGGGTAATAATTGAGCAATTCCGCCAGAAGAATTACAGGGAGAAAGTTGCTGAGATAAATGCCTATATTGGAGATTTCTACGGAAAGGCTGATGATAGCGATCTCAAAGCATGGCTTAAAGCCGTTTATGGTCTGAAGCCCGATTAGAAATTACCTGTCATTATCAACCCTGCTAACTTCAAACCTGTTTGATGAAGGTTCCGTTCACTACAATCCTGTTTTGCCTGCTGGTAAGCTTTCTGAGTCCAGCCCAGAAACCCGTATACACTATAACCAACTATACCACAAAAGAATACGGACGAGATTTCCACCCAACCGTCACCGATGTGGTACAGGATGAAAGGGGCATAATATATGCAGCCAACGGTTTCACAATCCTGGAATATGACGGCCAGACATGGAACTCCTATTCCATGAACCGTCAGGCCTGGATTATCTCCCTGGCTGCCGGCCCCGACGGAAT
Source organism: Bacteroidales bacterium (assembly GCA_034004335.1). GTDB lineage: Bacteria > Bacteroidota > Bacteroidia > Bacteroidales > VadinHA17 > SLNP01. Next base: position 1,411 of record JAVEWX010000088.1, read on the forward strand.
CATATACTCGGGATCACAGGCTGAATTCGGGTATTTTCAACCCGATCTGACAGACGGACTGAGATACGTATCCCTGTCTGACTCCCTCGATATTGCGGACATGGGATTTACCAATGTATGGAAAGTCAGTGTGTTTGATGGCACCGTGGCGTTCCAGGCAGAAGAGAAACTGTTCCTTTACCGTGATGGAAAGATAACGGTCATCAATCCTGAGACTTCCTTCCATACCTCCTTTGTGGTTAATGACAGGCTCTTTGTGAGACAAAGAGAGAAGGGACTGATGGAATGGGATGGAGAGAAGTTCGATGTCATCCCGGAAGGATCAGCCTTCAGTGATACCGGGGTGTTCCTGATGCTCCCTTTCGGGCAGGATGGAAACAGTATCCTCATCGGAACCAGGGAAATAGGATTCTGGATATATAATAATGAAGAGATTGAAGAACCACTGAGGAGGCTCACCCTTCCCGGTGAAGAGATGTCGGAAGATTCAAGGATAACCTGCGGTGCCCTTTCGGCAGGGGGTAAGATAGCGTTGGGGACAATGCTTAGCGGCATCCTCATTATTGACGGTGATGGCAATATTGAATCTGTTATAAGCAGGAAGGAGGGTTTGGGTGACAACGAGATCAGGAACATTATCAGTGACAGGAACGGCAACCTTTGGGCAGCCCTCAATAACGGGCTCAGCAGAATTGATGTGAGTTCACCCCTCTCATGGTTCGACGACAGGTCGGGACTTGAGGGCAGTGCCCTGGCTGTGGCAAGGTACCGTGGACAGCTTTTTACCGGTACAACTGCCGGATTGTTTATCTCCGGCATGGCTCAGGAAGGAAAACCTGCCTTCACCAGGGTCAGAGAAATTGGCTCAACCGTTAGGAGCCTCAGGGTTGCCGGCAACATGTTGGTAGCCGGAACCGATGAAGGGCTATTCACTATTAAGGAGGGAGCGACCGAAAGGATAGCCATTGACAAATCCTACTCACTTCACTATTCACCCTACCTTAAACTCCTTTTCTCAGGTGGCGAAAAGGGCATCGTAGTACTGAATACTGCAGGGAGATTTGAAACTGTTAACCTCCTGGAGCCGGTAAACGACGACATAGTGCAGATCTCTGAACAGAAGACACCGGACCCCGACTCAACAATAATATGGGTAGGCACCAGGTACAACGGAGCGGTACGGCTGTCATTCAGAAAAGGAATACACGAGGGAACCGTTCACTTCAATTCCGCAGATGGGTTGCCTGACGGCCCCATATTTCCGTTCGCGATTAATGACTCCGTTCTTTTCGGAACCACAGGCGGACTATACACATTCACTGACGAAAAAAGGGTAATGAGCTCCCTTCCCGATTCGCTGAAGAATCTGGGTATGATGGCAAAAGGCTATTTCAGTCCGGCCGGAATGGTTCCCCGGGAAATAGGGTTGCAGGTGTCGGTGATGGAGCAAGACAATGACAGGGTATGGATATGTGCCGACAATATGGTATTCTCCTCGGAGAAAGGCAATCCGACTGTATTCATCAACACTCCTTTCAGGGGAATAGATGCCGGGAAGGTAAATACCATTTACCCTGAGGACAACGCTATCTGCTGGATAGGAACAACTGAAGGACTGGTAAGGTACGACGGGTCGGTCGAAAAGGACTATGACATTCCTTACCACTCCCTGGTAAGAAGGGTCACAACAATGCAGTATGGGTCGGTATTATTCGCCGGCACTGAGACGGGCACCGGACAGGCAGCCGGTATTCCGGGAGACACCTGGCGCGACAATCAGATAAGAACAATCAGATACTCTTCCAACTCACTGAGATTTGACTTCGCTGCGCCCTACTTCGAATTTGGTGACAAGATGCTGTTCTCCTGCTTCCTGGAAGGGTATGACCCCGACTGGATTGAATGGGAAAAGAGGAACTTCAGGGAGTATACCAACCTTCACGAGGGCTCTTATACCTTCAGGGTCAGAGCCCTGAACGTTTACGGACGCGAGAGCCTCGAAGCCTCCTGGGATTTCACCATCATGCCTCCCTGGCACCGCACAACATCTGCTTTCATCATCTACGCGATACTGCTGCTGCTGCTGACCTGGAGCATAGCCAGGCTATACTCCTACCGGCTCAGGAGGGAGAACATAAGGCTAGAGGGAATCGTAACCGAAAGAACGGCTGAAGTGGTAAGCCAAAAGAACGAAATAGAAACCAAGAACAGAGTGCTTGAAGAGCAGAAGAAGGAAATTGAGGACAGCATAAAATATGCAAGGAGGATACAGACTGCCGTCATTCCTGCAGAGAAGGATTTCAGCAACGTTGTGCCCGGTTCATTCGTATTCTTCAGGCCTCTTCACATTGTAAGTGGTGATTTCTACTGGACAGGAAAAATAGAAGAAAAAATAATTGTCTGTGCTGCCGATTGTACCGGACACGGAGTGCCGGGTGCCTTCATGAGCATGCTGGGCGTGGCTTTCCTCAACGAGATTGTCAACAAGGACAGGGTAACCGAACCCGACAGGATACTCAACAACCTCAGGGATAAGGTCATTGAAGCACTTCAGCAACACGGCCGGGCCGATGAGGCCAAGGATGGTATGGATATTGCCCTCGTGTGCATCGACAAGGAAGCCGGCAGGATTAGCTTCGCAGGAGCATATAATCCCATGCTCATGGTAAGGAATGGTGAAATATCGGAATACAATGCCGACAGGATGCCCATAGCCATCTATGACAACATGAAGCCATTCACGGCAAGAGAGGTGGCAATGGAACCGGGTGACAGCATCTACCTCTTTTCCGACGGGTTCATTGACCAGTTCGGGGGGCCGGAGGGGAAAAAATTCAAAATGAACAAATTCAAGGCATTGCTCCTCGAGATTAACAAATACCCCCCCGACGAAAGAGGTGCATTGCTGGAAAAAGCTTTTCTCACATGGATGGGTGACAACCCCCGGATTGATGATGTATTGGTTATTGGAATCAGACTGAATGAGTATTATTTTAATCCATAGATTATGTTACGGTATATAAACATCCTGTTCCTTACCGGAATGGTAGTGATGAACTACCTGGCCAACGCGCTGCCGATCAACAACAAAACCACGGGCCAGCTCTCCGATGCCCTGCCCAACCTTTTCGTCCCCGCAGGGATAACATTCTCAATATGGGGAGTGATCTATCTCCTGGTAGCTGCGTTCTGCATATGGCAGTTCTCCCCCGCCGGTAGAACAACTGCAACCGGCATCGGATGGTTGTTTGCACTTTCCTGCCTTTTCAATGGTCTGTGGATAGTGGCGTGGCACTATGAAAAACTGCCGCTTTCCCTTCTCATAATGGCAGGTTTGCTAATCACCCTCATACTGATCAACAACGGTATCCGTACCCTACCGGCCGGAATTCCGAAAGCAGCCTTCGGCGTATACCTGGGCTGGATATGCATAGCCACAATAGCCAACGTCACAGCGATACTGGTGAGCCTGAAGTGGAACGGCTTCGGTCTGCCTGAACAAACATGGACAATTCTTCTTATTGCCATTGGAACTGCAATAGTGAGTCTTTCCATAATCAGGCTCTCGAATCCCTACATAGGCCTGGCGGTTATATGGGCATTCACCGGAATAATCATTAAGAGGACCGACGACTACAGACTCATTGCCATGGCAGCACTGGTTGCAATTGCGGTCGTAGCTGTTTTCACCTTCAGGGAATTCGTCCCCTCACTGAAACGATGAAGCACTAGCTTGACAACTTATTATATCCGCCTGATAGTTATACCGTTACTGAAGGTGATCTGCACCAGCCCGATAAACTTGGCAGTGTATATATCAGTGATAGTATAATCACCCCACTGCGACTGGAAATCCCGCATCTTCAGATGCATCACCTGGCTGTATGTTGCCGGTCCGACCATGTGAACCGGAAGATATTCGGCCTCGCTGAGAAAGGTTCCCTCAGTCACGTATTCACCATTCGTCTTCTTTTTGGAAAGTTTGCCGAAAGGTGTCTCGACATGAAAAAGATCCTCCTTAAGAAGGTCATATTTAAAAAGCATGTCATTAAGCGTAACCGTCAGAACATCACCATAGGGTTCCTCGCCTGCTACCACCTGCAGGGAAAAGTAGCTGCCATAACCCGATTCCCACTCTGTATAAAGAGTCTGTCGCCTGGTTGTCTTCATTTTTATGGAAAGGAACGAACCCGAGCTGTTCTCATAGTAGTTGGTTATATAGCTGCAAAGAAAACTCTGGGTGATCTGGTTGTCGTCGCGCATCAGGAACCATGTGCCGATGGTATCGGGAGTAAACCATTCAAAATTCTCCTCCTTAACATTATAGGTCTTCGACTCACTCATGCATGCCGTCAGACCTGCAGCCACGATGATGATAATTGCCCACTTATTCATATATAATGTAGCTTTCCTTGTTAGACATCAGAATCTTAATGATACCCGAGGAATAATTGTACCACAGCGAGTCAACATAAATGATTTCATTGGGCAATATCGAGTATGACGGGGTCTTCATCATGAAAACATCGCGGTAAAGTGAGTCATTTATGTAAATGTCACTCATGGTCCCATAGGTAAGAGCTTCATCCTTCGATTTCGGCAAATAATAAAAATATTTTCCGACCACCGATTCGAATGCGGTATAGTTCACGTCTGTGTTGGCTATGTAAAATGTTATCGGGAACACAGGGTAGACCGGCACCAGACGCGTGGTATTCAGCCTGAACTTCAGCACTTCGCAATACGAGCTGTACTCCCTGGTTTCCACGGTCGTACTGCGTGAAACGGTATAGTCAATGACCTGTCCGGCGGAGTGTTTCAGCCTCACAACCTCTCCGTCGGCATAGGGGACCAGGGCAAGCTTTTCAGGAGTAAGATCGCCGGTGTCGATTATCTCAGGGTTTCTGCACCTGTCACACCCTGAAGCAGCAAGAATCAGCAGCAGGGAGAATAAAAGGAATCTGTTTGTCATTGCATGAGTTTTAATATGACGCTCCTGATTATAACGACGCATGAAGGCGTTAAGTATCGGAAGGATGCAAATATAGCAATTAACGGCGCCGGATGAAAAAGCAATCCGGTTGTTGTCCGGCATTCCTGCTAAAGGGCCTGCATTGCAGCGGCAACACCGCTGCCCCTGTTATATTTGTGACCGCATTTTGTCAGTGCCGTCTCAATGGCAGTAACGGTGGCAGCAAGGTCACCGGCATTAACCGACCCCATGTGACCTACCCTGAAATATTCATTTTTCAGGTCAGGAAGGAGGCCTCCGGCAATTATCACATCAGTGGCTGACATAGCCTTAAGAAACGATGGCGCATCAACTCCGGCGGGATACCTTGGTGCAGAAAGTGTATTGGCGGCAAGGGCCTCACCGTTTGGTATCATGCCCAGTCCCATCGCCTTAAGGGCTGATCTGAAGGCGCCCGCGATCCTTTCGTGCCTGATGAAGCGTGCATCCATACCCTCCTTAAGGACCATTCCCAGGCTGACCTCAAGGGCAGCCACAAGGTTTACAGCCGGTGTTCCGAAATAGGATGGCCTGCGCTGTTCATAGGCCTCCATGATCGGCAGCCAGTTGGCCCAGTCGGCGTAGTAATTCGCCACAGGCGTCTTCCTCTTCTTCCAGGCCTCCATTGCCCTTGCCGACGCTACCAGCAGGGCCAGCCCGGGAGGTACCCCTATCGCTTTCTGCGAAGCCGTCAGGGCAATGTCAATGCCCCACTCCTCCTGCAGTATCCTCTCACCTGCAACGGAACATACTCCGTCGAGTATCGTCAGCACACCATATTTCCTGCCAAGCCTTCCGATCGGTTCAGGATCAACCCTTACGGCTGTGGAGGTGTCTACATGGGTGAAGGTCATGAGCTTATAGCCTCCTCCTTTCAGTACATCCTCAATTCTGCCGGGATCAACAGTATCACCGGCCGGCGCTCTGAGCACACTTACCTCCGCACCATATCGCTTCAGCAGGTCGGCATATCTCTCGCCGAAATAACCCGTCGACACTACAAGCACCCTGTCACCGGGTTCGGTCAGGTTGGCACCGGCTACATCCATGGCAAGGGTTCCGGTTCCCGCAATAATAAAGGGCTGACCGGAAGGGGCCATCCATACCTGGCGCATCATTTCAAGCGACCTGCCGAAAGATTCAATGAATGCCGGCGCCACGTGACTGGTTGTAGGGGCTCCCATGGCGCGCATCACTGCCGGTTCAAACTCTATAGGACCGGGTATCATCAGTAACTTTCTTCCCTTCATGTTTTTTTTGATTATAAGGTAATCTTATATGTTCCGAGCAATTGTATCAGCAGATCCTTCGTCTCAGGTTTCAGGGGCTGTATGGGACTTCTCGCCGGACCACCGTAAAGTCCCAGATGATCCATTGCAGCCTTCAGGGCCGGAACACCCCAGCGGCTGGTAACCGCCATGTTGACCGGTATCATGTCGTACTGTATTGAACGGGCTGTCTCAATGTCGCCTTTCATGAAGGCCTCGTGAATGGCTATGCAACGACCGGGGGCTATATTGGCAAGGGCAAGGATGCCTCCCACTGCCCCGACGGCAAAAGCCGGCAGCAGGAAACCTGCCGACCCGGCAAGGAATTGAAAGTCAGTCCTTACCTGGCGTATTATGTCGCCCATCTTCACAATGTTGCCCCCCGAATCCTTCATCCCTATGATGTTGGGATGCGAGGCAATGGCAACCACCTGTTCGGCCGTCATGTCCAGGCCGGTATTCGCCGGCATGTTGTATATTATGACAGGTATGGTCGACGCTTCCGCCACCTCATGATAGTGGGCCTTCAGCGCCTCGGTGGTCATCAGACCCTTGTAATAGTAGGGATTGAGCACCAGCACCGCATCGGCACCGGCCCTGGCAGCCTCCTTCGTCAGCAGTATCGTTTCACGGGTCGACTGGGCCCCGGTTCCAGCCAGCATAACCCTGTCACTGTCAATGGCCTCGCGGGCTGCATTGTAAGCGCGTACCTTCTCGTCGTGACTGAGCATCACCAGCTCGCCGTTGGAGCCCAGGATGAGAAAACCGGCAAGGTCAAAACGACTCAGCTTCCTGATGTTGAAAGATATCTTCTCTTCGAATAGTTCACCGCTGCTGTCAAATGAGGTGGGAAGAGGCGGAAAAATTCCCTTTAACGATACCATGGCTTCAGTAGTTTTATTTCAGGCACTAAAACTACTCCATAGCCTCGTGAAAACCTAATACCAAAGCCATTTTTTGCAGGTGACGCACACGCTCCGGTAAAATGCATTCAGGAATATCCACCGGAAATAAATATTGTACCGGAACAACAGGTCCTTCCCGTCGGAATTTCTTAACTTTACGGAACCACAATTAGTGTTTTAAAAACACTTAATATCTTTTCATAAGCACCGGGGAGAAGGATATGAAAAACTCAAATAACAAGGAAATGAAACGAGAACATTCATTCAGGGAGTATTGCCTTACTATGTTGATGCTCTTTGTGTTCATCAGTGTGGCCGGACAGAGGGCAGAGACCTTCCGGCTCGAAAACGAAAAGGTATCAGCCACGGTAACGCGTACCGGGCTTACAACGCTAATCAGTCCTGCCGATCCCTACCGGGCAAATGTTGTTGGCTCGGGAGCATGGTGCCGCCCGCTGGTACGCTACAAGATACTGCAGGGCGACTGGCTGGAGATATTCAACGGTGCCAGGAGTGTAAGAATGAATGCCGACTCGTCGGTAAGCCTCATAGACTATCAGCCGGGCATGCCCCAGAGGATGGAGCAGATATACAGGCTCACCCCCGATGGCATTGACATTGACATTATAGTTGAGGCTACGATGAGATGGGACTTCACCATCGGCGACATGTCGGTGAGTTTTCCCACCAGGTCACCGGGAGGTGGCACGCCGGAGACCATCTTTGAGGAGTGCTATACACAGCACCAGTTCATCTCAGGTAACGGGTCGTTCGTATATTACGCCCGGCCCTCCGGGAATCCACCCTACCTGATGGTTCTGCCGAAGAAGGGAACCAGGCTTGAGTTTTTTGAGGGAGGCAGTCTCTATATTCATTCATTCATTGCAGGGAACAATGTTCAAAGCGGTACATGGAGACAGGAGCATACCAGCAGGCTGGTGGGCGCTGCCGGCTCCGGAAATGAGAGGGTTGAATATGGATTCAAACTCAGGTGGGCCAGCAGCTATGATGAGATGAGAGAGATGCTCTACCGCGAAGGACTTTTTGACATAAGGGTTGTACCCGGCATGTCGGTACCTAATGACCTCAGGGCAATGTTCTCACTGCATACAAAAAACCATATTGATTCGATCGTTCCGGAGTTCCCCGGCAAAACGATCCTGAAATACCTGGGAGAAAAGCTTCCCGGCCACCATGTTTATGAGGTAGCCTTCGGCAAGCTTGGAGAGAATATGCTGACGGTGTATTATGGAGATGGAGAGAAGACCTACCTGGAATTCTTCTCCACCGAGCCGGTGGAGACCCTTATCAAGAAGAGGGCATCTTTCATTGTTGACCGGCAGCAGCACCGGGATCCCACAAAATGGTATAACGGCCTATTCTCGGTATATGATATGAAGAACAGCATACTCAGGAGTCCCGACGACACCGACGGCTTTGACTACTGGTGGGGTTACGTTCTTACTTGCGATGATCCGGCGCTCTGCAAGGCGCCCTATGTGGCTGCCAAGAATGTGTACTTCCCCGTCGACAGAGAGATAGAGGCAGTGGAATACTATATCGAGAACTTCGTATGGAATAAGCTGCAGAGGACCGACACCGATGACCCCTACCCTTATGGAATATATGGTGTGCCAAACTGGGTGGTGGCACGCGACTACGACGCGAGAGCCGGAGTGAGAAGCCGTCAGCTCGACAGGATGCAGGTCTGGAGGTCATACGACTATCCGCATATTTTCATGATGTACTACCATATGTACGAGATAGCCAGGATGTACCCCGAAAAAGTAAGGTACCTCGACGCTGCCGGATACCTCGAGAGGGCCTTCGGAACGGCAAAGGGCTTCTTCCTGTATCCCTACGAGATATGGGGCGAGTACTACAAGGCCTACGAGATCGGCTGCTATAACGAACTGGTACTGGAAAAGATAATTACAGCCCTCGGGGAAAATGGCAGGCAGGAAGATGCTGACTGGCTGAGAGGCGAGTATGAGAAGAAGGTCAAATTTTTCATTTATGACAACAGGTATCCGTTCAGTTCGGAGTATGCCTTCGACCGCACGGCATTTGAATCGAGCCACGCCTTCGCAAAATATGGAGTGCTTAATCCGATAAAGCCCGACAAAAACCTTTGGTATGACAAAACAAGGGAGGTATGGTACTCACATCCCGAGGTTAAGCCGGAGGATGCCCGCAGGTTCATGGACAGGCAGCTGTATGCCGGTCTTACGGTAAGGGGCTGGCTCGAAACAACCTATTTCCAGCTCGGGGCAGACAACAGCATGAGCTATATGGCAAAAATGGGGGGCTGGTCGATACTCGACTATGGCAAGTACTTCGCAGACAGGCCGTGGGACTGGCTCCAACTTGGCTATGCCTCCTACCTGAGTTCATGGTCGCTGATGAACACCGGAACCCCTGAGTCAGACTACGGGTTCTGGGCTCCGGGCAAACAAAATGACGGCGCAATGGGATGGGCTTTCGTTTCGTCAAAGAGAGGCAGAGCCTTTATCAGGAAGGAGTATGACAGGGGTGCCTGGATGTATGACGGTGAAGCCGACCTGGGCAACGGGGCCGCCATCAGGATCGCCGAAACGATACTGACCAACGACCCGCTCTTCGGATGGATGGCCTATGGCGGACTACTCACAACAGGAAGGAGGGATTTCTCCATCATACCGAAGGATGGACTGAGAAACAGGTTCTCGATAATTACCGACAAGATACGTGTCAGCCTCGAGCTGTCAAGGGATGGGTTCCTCGACGGGGCACCCCTGGTGGTTGGAAGCGATCTGTCAGGTATCAGGTTCACACTTGAGAACAGGACAGGCGACAGCCATAAAACCCGTTTTTCGGTGGTGGCCGATCCCGGGAAAAGCGTCAGGCTTGCCGTCGATGGTAAAACCGTGAAGCCGCTGTCACAGGATGGCCGGACCACCTGGTTTGAAATCGACATCAGGAATAAAACACATAGCCTGGCATTGTCATATTGATTGGAGTGCCATTGCCGGCCAGGTTGGCTGTCGGTTGTTGCCTTAAATGAGTCACATAACCATATATAGAAGCGATGAAAAATGTTACGATCTTAACAGCCCTGCTGCTGGTGCTCACTGTCGGGTGCCGGAGTGATGCCGGTAAGGTTCCGGAAGGCGATGAGGTTATACTGGGGATTTTTGGAGGTATGGGACCTGAAGCCACTGCCGACCTCTACAGGCAGATCATTGAAATAACGCCTGCGCAAACCGACCAGGAGCATATGCCGACGCTCATTTTCAGCAATCCCCTGGTTCCTGACAGAATGACATCAATAGCTGACGGTGGCGATGCAATAAAACCTTACCTGAGGTTCAGCCTGAGGAAGCTGGAGGATGCCGGCGTATCGTTCGTGGTCATACCCTGCAATACCGTTCACTATTTCTACGACTACATGCAGGAATGCGTCGATATACCCATCATCAATATGATAGCCGCAACCGCTGAAGAGGTGGCTGAGAAATACCCTTCCGTCAGGAAGGTCGGACTGCTGGCCACTACCGGGACAATTCAGTCGGGACTATACAGCAGGGAACTGGAAGCAAGGGGTTTTGAGGTTATCATTCCGGATGATTCGGTGGAGATCAACATGGTGATGAAGGCTGTGCGGGGCATCAAAGCCGGAACCGATGGTGCGCTTAATGAAGATCTTCTTGCCATGGCCGGGCAGCACCTTGCCGGCAAGGGTGCCGGACTGATCGTCCTGGGATGCACTGAGATCCCCCTGGCCTATAATCCCCAAAGGGTTGATCTGAACTACTCCCTTCTTTCAGACCACAGGTTAACAAATATAAGTCTTCTTATGATGATGATGTAATCCAGTGTTACATAACCGGTAGTAACTCGCAGAGTTATTCTGGTTATTAACACGTTTTCTTT
>JAVEWX010000089.1:0-12406 GCA_034004335.1 Bacteroidales bacterium
AGAAAGAAACAATATTCAGGTTCATCCTTGATGTCCACCTGGGAAGACTGGCCAAATACCTAAGGCTGTGTGGATTCGACACGCTCTTCAGCTCTTATTTCGAAGACAGGGAAATAATTGAAACAGCCCGCCGGGAGAACCGGATAATAGTGACGCGTGACAGGCTTCTGCTGAAGTCGGCCGGTGATGCTGAGGGTTACCTGGTAAAGTCACAGTATCATGATGAACAGCTAAGGGAGGTGTTCGACAGATTTGGCCTGAAGAACCACGTCAGACTTTTCAGCAGATGCATCTCCTGCAATGCAACCCTCGAGGAGGTGAAGAAGGAAGAGATTGCTGACCGTCTGCTGGCTGATACCCGAAAATATTTTTCAAGTTTTAAGAGGTGTCCGCTGTGCGACAGGATCTACTGGGAGGGTTCACATTATGACAACATGAAAAAAGTCTCGCCCCGTTGCTCTGATGCAGCTGCCGGAGGCCTCTGGCTCACCTGTGGAGGGAGGGCAGCTCTTGCCGTTTCTATGATGCCGCAGAAATATTTTCTAAATTCGTGACCTGTAATTTCCGGCAAAGCACACCGAATACGTAAACAAAATGGCAGAGTTCTACAACAGGGAAGCCGGTGAACTTATCAGGGAACTGGGCACTGATGAATCATCCGGACTGACAACGGCTGAGGTTAAGAAAAGGCTGGAGCAGTACGGCTACAACCAGATAGAATCAAAATCAGGGAAGAGTTTTCTCAGGATGTTCCTGGAACAGTTCAGGAGCTTCATGATAATTGTACTGCTTGTTGCAGCAGCTGTTTCCGGAGTTGTAGGAGTCATGGAAGGCGAAGGGCTCCTGGACACATACATTATCATGGGAATCCTTATTGTCAATGCCCTCATCGGGGCAGTGCAGGAAAAGAAGGCTGAAACTTCGCTGGAAGCTCTCAAGGAGCTTGCAGCACCCCTCTCAAAAGTGCTTCGTGACGGATCGGTAACCGAGGTAAGCACAAGAGAACTTGTCCCGGGTGATATTGTAATACTGGAGACAGGTGCTGTCATTCCGGCTGACATCAGGCTGACCGAGGCGGTCAATCTCAAGATACAGGAGTCGTCACTTACCGGCGAAAGTGTCCCGGTAGAAAAGGATTCTGCAACATTAAGCGGTGATGATATTCCCCTCGGAGACAGGAAGAACATGGCATTCTCGAGCGGGATGGTGACATACGGCCGCGGCCGCGGGGTAGTCGTAACCACCGGTATGCAGACCCAGGTTGGCAGGATTGCCGATATGCTGCAGCACGCCGGAGAGACGGAGACACCGATGAGCAGGAGGCTTAACCAGCTTGGAAAGCTGCTCGGTATAGTGGCACTTGTAATCTGTGCCCTTATATTTGGTGTAGGTGTGCTGTACGGAAACCCGGTGATGAGTATGTTCATGACCGCAGTAAGCCTGGCGGTGGCTGCTATTCCGGAAGGACTGCCTGCTGTATCTACAATAGTCTTGGCAATCGGGGTGCAGCGGATGGTGAAGCGCAATGCCATTATACGCACTCTTCCTTCAGTAGAGACACTGGGAAGCGCCACTGTAATATGCTCCGACAAGACCGGGACTCTCACCCAGAACAGGATGACCGTGACGGAGGCATATGTCAACCATAAGCACGATGTCATTAACAGGAGTTCTCCGGGCAGTGTGCTCAATGAGGAAGAGAAGAAACTTCTCTCGATATCTGTTCTCTGTGCTGACGCCACCATGAAGGTCAACGAGGACGGGAAATTCACCTATACCGGTGATCCTACAGAAACGGCGCTGCTTGATTTCGGAGTGCTGTACAACCTCTATAAGGACGAGCTTGAAAAGTCATTTCCCAGGGTGGCTGAAATACCTTTCGATTCTGAACGGAAGAGGATGACAACTGTCAACAGGATGGGGGAGAGGGAGACCAGGGTCAATGTGAAGGGAGGGCTTGACGAGGTGCTCAGCGTTTGCGACAGGATTGTTATCCGGGGGGAGGTCAGGTCGATGAGCCACGACGATATAGAAAATATCCGTGAAGCCAATGAGAAGATGGCAAATTCGGCTCTCCGGGTACTGGCAATGGCATACAGGGACTGTCATGAAGCCCCGCGGGAAGTTACAATTGGTCAGATGGAAACCGGCCTGATCTTCACCGGGCTCCTTGGAATGATTGATCCGGCAAGGCCAGAGGTGATTGAGGCAGTTGCTAGATGCAACACAGCCGGTATCAGGCCGGTGATGATAACCGGTGATCACAAGAGCACAGCGCTTGCCATAGCCCGTGAGATTGGCATTTACCGTGAGGGTGATGTTGCCATTACCGGTACAGAACTTGAAAAGCTGAGTGATGATGAGCTGGCAGGATCAGTTCACCGTTTCTCAGTATATGCCCGGGTAGCTCCCGAACACAAGGTCCGTATTGTAAAGGCCTGGCAAAGTCACAGTGAGGTAGTTGCCATGACCGGGGACGGTGTCAATGATGCACCGGCTCTCAAACAGGCAGACATAGGAGCTGCAATGGGCATTACTGGCACTGATGTGGCCAAGGGTGCATCAGACATGATTCTTACCGATGACAATTTCGCGACAATTGTCTCTGCAGTCGAGGAGGGGAGAAGAATCTATGACAACATTCTGAAGGTAATTCAATACCTCCTTTCAACCAATGTGGGAGAAATCTTCCTTATCCTTATCACCTCGGTTCTTAACATGGGAATGCCGCTGTTGCCAATACATATCCTGTGGATTAACCTGGTAACAGACAGCCTTCCGGCCCTGGCACTGAGTGTTGATCCGCCTGAGAAGGGCCTGATGAACCGCAAGCCCCGGAGCACAAGGAAGGGATTCATGACAGGTGGTATGATCTGGCGGGTGATGTACCAGGGCCTGATGATTGGCTGTATTCCCCTGGTATCATATATCCTGGGGCGTCATGACGGGGGAGAGGAGCTCGGTCGTACAATGGCATTTGCAACTCTTATGTTCGCCCAGCTGGTCCATGTACGGAACCTTCATTCCAATGAAAAATCGTCATTCCTCTTCAGCCCTCTTAAGAATAAACCTCTGATAGGTGCCATTCTTGTCTCTGCTCTTATCGGGCTCATCGTGCTCCTCGTACCTCCGGTGCGGGAAGCATTCAGCCTGGCAGCCATGGACCGTGAGCACTGGATCATCGTGATTCTCATGGCCCTGGCACCAATTCCTGTCGTGGAATTGTTCAAGTTGCTGAAAATTAACGGTGCGAATGGAGATCAGGATTAATGCATTGCTGAAGGAATCTGATAAATGAAATTTAATTTTCAGAAAGTACGATCATCAGGGGCGGACAGATCTGAGTCAAAGATCCTGGGTTTTGACAGGAATATACTCTTTACCGGGCTGACCAGCTTTCTCACCGATACTTCGGTCAAGATGATATATTCGGTCATGCCCATGTTCCTTATGTCAATAGGGGCCTCCAAGGCAAGCCTGGGACTCATTGAAGGTGTTGCTGAAAGCACTGCCTCGCTAATAAAAGCGCTGTCAGGGTTCTGGAGTGACAGGATTGGCAAGAACAAGCCCTTCATGCTGGCAGGCTATGCTGTCTCAGCACTCATTCTTCCTTTCTATGCCTTTGTTATTTCACCTTTACAGGTGCTGCTTCTGAGGTTTGCCGAGAGGTTCGGCAAGGGAATCCGGACGGCACCCCGTGACAGCCTTATTGCTGCATCTGTCAACAGCAACGAGACCGGCAGGGGATTCGGTTTCCAGAAGGCAATGGACAACAGCGGTGCAATCGCGGGCCCGTTGCTGGCATTTGCATTGCTTAGCCTCTTCCCGGGGAACTACAGGCTGATATTCATCCTTGCAGGGATTCCGGCCATAGCGGGAATTTTTGTCATAATATTCGGAATTAAGGAGGCAAGGAAGATCAGGACAGATCTGATAAGGAAGTTCCGGTTCAGCGATTTTTCACGAAGGTACTGGTTCTTCCTGGCCATCATATTCGTATTTACCCTTGGCAACTCAACCGATGCGCTCCTGCTTGTTAAGGCAAATGAGGCAGGAATCAAAGTGGCCTTCATCCCGCTGGTATATCTTGTGACCAACGTTGTGTCAGTTGTTGCTGCCATTCCGGCCGGATCACTCTCTGACAGAATAGGGAAAGAGAGGCTGCTGATAGCCGGGTTCCTTATATATGCGGTAGTATATCTCCTTTTCGGGATGAATATGGGTGACAGGGCTATATTGATTCTATTTGCCCTTTACGGGTTATATTCCGCGGCGACTGACGGAATACAAAAGGCATTCGTTGCCGATATGACAGATGCCAACAAGAAGGGAACGGCGCTGGGCATTTACAATGCGTTGCTTGGGATAACCCTTCTTCCGGCAAGCATTATTGCCGGTATCCTTTATGACAGGGTCAACTCGAGCGTGCCATTTTTTTTCGGGTCGGCGATGGCAGCCATCGCATTTGTGCTTATGATCATATTCCTGGTTACAGGCAGACGCGGGAAAATTAACTGACCAGGTCAGTCAGCCCGCAAACGCTGTGCAGCGTGTCAGATTTTTGGACGTCTTTAACCTGTCCCTAAGGTTAAGTTTATGAACCGCAATTTCTTCCTTGTAACACTCCGGAACATATCCAGGCAGAAGGCATTCACCTTTATCAACATTACAGGTCTGGCCATAGGCCTTGCAGCCTCATTGCTCATCCTTCTCTGGGTACAGGATGAGCTGAGCTATGACAGGTTTCACGAGAAGGGTGAACTGATATACCGCGTTGAAGAAGACCAGTTTTATTCAGGTGAAAGGTATCACGTGACGGTTACTCCTCACCCCAGCGGACCTGTGTGGAAGGAAAAGATACCCGAAATTACTGAACAGGCCCGTGTCAACAGGTTGCCGCGAGTACTCTTCCGGAGGAATGACAATGTGTTCTTCGAATCTTCCATAGTTACTTCTGACTCAGGTCTTTTTAAAATGTTTACATTCCCCCTGATCCTGGGAGATCCTGAAACCCTGCTTGATTCGCCACATTCAATTGTACTCACCAAAAAGCTTGCAGACAAGTATTTCGGCGATGAAAATCCTCTTGGAAAGACCATCACAGTAGAGAACAGGTACCAGTTCATGGTCACCGGGGTAATAAAGGATATGCCTGAGAACTCGATTTTTACATTTGAGGGGATCATACCTTATTCTTTCATGCATGAGATCGGGGCAGTGAGCGATTCATGGGGGAATAACTCCATCTTCACCTTTGTCGAACTTCAAAAAGGAGCAAACATTGAAGAAGTCAATAAAAAACTGACTGATGTTGTCCTTGAGTACAATCCGGAAACCCTGACCAAATTCATGGTCTTCCCCTTCCTTGATATACATCTTCATGCCCAGTTCGGGTTCAGGGAGACACGGGGGCCGGTAATAACTGTCTGGATATTCTCCATGATTGCAGTGTTCATCCTTTTGATCGCCTGTATAAATTTCATTAATCTTTCTACCGCAAAGGCATCATCAAGGGCAAGGGAGACAGGAATAAGGAAAGTTCTGGGAGCCGACAGGAAGACAATGATCCTTCACTTCATGTCAGAATCGCTTATACTGGTCGCGCTTTCAATGGTTCTGTCCCTGATAATAGTGGGTTTATCACTTGAGCTGTTTAATAATGTTTCAGGCAAGGAGTTTACACTTTCAGACCTACGGGACTGGAAATTCATAATCAGTTTCATTGCAACGGGCATAGTTGCCGGTATCGTTTCGGGGCTTTATCCTGCTTTTTACCTTTCTTCCGCAAAGCCTGTCACCACACTTAAAGGAGACACTATGACCGGCAAGGGTAATGGTTTGCTGAGGAAAGGCCTTGTAGTGCTACAGTTTACACTTTCCGTGGTTATAGCCATATCAGCAGTCTTTTTGTATATGCAGCTTATGTTCATGCAGAATAAGGATCTCGGGTACGATAAGGAGAACCTGATCGCAATTCCGATGTCCGAGGAGATGAACGGGAAGTATTATTCACTCAAGGAGGAGTTGCTGAAGGAGACCTTAATCCAGGGAGTAACTGCGGGATTGCACAACCCGGTCATGATGGGAAGTAATTCAGGCGGAGCAAGATGGGATGGCATGGATCCCGAGAGGCATGTCCTTATAGGGACCAATGCCGTGGACTATGACTACCTGGAGACGATGAAAATGGAACTTGTTTCTGGCAGAAGTTTCTCGAGGGATTTTACTGCAGACATGGCAAGGGATACAACCGGAAATTTCCTGATAAATGAGGAGGTGGCAAGGCTTATGGGTGAAGATGATCCGGTCGGCCGGAACTTCAGGTTCATGGGCTTAAACGGGACCATAGTCGGAGTCCTGAAGAACTTTCATTTCAAGGGGGCTGATGAGCCCATAGAACCCATGGCCTTTGCACTTGCTGACACCAGTTACCTCCGGGTAATACTTGTGAGGCTTACCCCCGGGAAGACTGAGGAATCACTGATTGCCGTTGAAAAGACCTGGAAACGCATAATACCTGAATATCCGCTGGAGTACACCTTTGTTGACCAGGATTACCAGGATCTGTTCAGGACTGAAACAAGACTCGCTGACCTGCTCAGGTACTTCACTGTCCTGGCGCTGATCATCGCCTCACTGGGTCTGTACGGTCTCTCATCCTATGCAACCGAAAGACGAACCAACGAGATCGGAATAAGAAAGGTGATGGGAGCAGACTCAGCTTCGGTTATATATACAATGGCCATGGAATTTCTCGGGCTTGTGGTTATAGCCCTTGCCATAGCAATTCCGGCAGGCTGGTATATAGTTAACAGACTTTTGCAGCAGTTTGCGTACAGGATAGATATAAACGTCTTTATTTTCATATTGATAGCCATGGGAACACTGGTTCTTGCAGCCCTGACAGTAGGATACCAGGCATACAGGGCATCCTGCACAAACCCTGCAACAGCTCTGAAGAGGGAATAGTTGCAGTCAGTGCCACACAATAATAAGAAGAAAATCAATTAATTACGGGTTATATAAAAGCCAGGTCATGTTAAAGAATCTCATCAGGTACAGCATCAGGTCATTTAAAAGGCAGAGATCATATATAGTCATTAATATTCTGGGACTTTCAATAGGTATCGCCTGCAGTCTTCTCATAGCACTTTTTGTAATCAATGAGGCAGGCTACGACAGGTATAATGTCAACAGGGAAAGGATCTTCAGGATTGTTCTCAACGGCAAGATCGGCGGGCAGGAGGTATTGGGTTCTTTTACTCCATCGGTTATGGGTCCCACCATGCTCAGGGAAGTTCCCGAGGTGGAAGACTTTCTGAGGATGACAGGGAGAGGGCCGACGATTGTGGAGTATAACGGACAGACTTTTACCGAGGAGGCATGCCTTGAAGCTGACTCATCCTTCTTCAGTTTCTTCACGATTCCTGTTATTAAAGGTGATCCGGCAACGATGCTAAATGCACCTCACCGGGTCATTCTGACAGAGAGCACCGCAAAAAAAATATTCGGCGACGAGGATCCTGTTGACAAAGCCCTGAAGCTGGGAACCGATACAGTAAGGTATATCGTCACCGGGGTAATTGGTGATATACCTCACAAGTCACATTTCAATGCCAACATGATCACCTCTTTCATGACCAACCGGAGGTCATCGGATCCCACCTGGATGAGCAACAGTTTCAGCACTTACCTACTTATCAGGCCGAATGCAAGCTACCTGGATGTTGAAAAGAAAATCCCTGACATGCTGGTCAGATACGTAGGTCCTGAACTGGAGAGGTATATGGGAATAACAATTGATGAGTTTATGTCACAGGGTAACAGGTATACGTATTTTCTTCAGAAACTGGCCGATATACACCTGGATCCGTCGATACAGCAGGAGTTCAGGGAGGCAAGTGATCCGAAATACCTGTGGATATTCGGCAGTATTGCCATCCTGATTGTCCTTATTGCCGCCATCAACTTCATGAATCTTTCAACAGCACAGGCATCGAGGAGGGCGAAGGAGGTAGGGATAAAGAAAGTATCAGGCTCTACCAGGGGCATGCTTGTTTCGCAGTTCATGGCAGAGTCTTTCATCCTTGCATTTGCCTCACTGTTGCTGGCATTGCTGATTATAAAACTCTCACTGCCATACTTCAACAATCTGCTGGGCACAAGTCTCAGGCTGGGACTGTTTGAGAACTGGTACACTGTGCCGGCACTGGTTCTTTTTACAATCCTGGTGGGGGTTTTGTCAGGAAGCTACCCGGCGCTGTTCCTGTCGTCATTCAGTCCTTACACGGTAATTAAGGGCAGTGTCAGGAACAGCATGCAGAACGGACGTCTGAGAAGGGTCCTGGTTATCTTCCAGTTTGCCGTGTCAATATTGCTGATTGTGGGAACAATGACAATGTACAGGCAGATCAGGTATATGCTTAACAAGGATGTTGGATTCAACAGGGAACAGCTTATAGTTATAAACAGGGCGGGTGCTCTCGGACCAAGGGTAAAAGCATTCAAGGATGCTGTAAAGAACATACCCGGGGTTGTGAATATTACCAGTTCAACCGCCGTGCCGGGAAGAAATAACAACAACAACGGATACGGCCTTGAAGGAAGGGATGAGGAGTCATTCCTGATGCAGACAAACTATGTTGACTATGATTACCTTGATACCTACGGGATGACCCTTGCAGAGGGAAGATTCTTCAGCGAGTCATACCCCACGGACAGGGAGGCATGCCTGGTAAACGAAAACGCCGTCAGGGATTTTGAGATAAAGGATATCGCCAGGGCAAGATTTATCAGACCCGGCGACGGTGATACACCATTATACCTGCAGGTGATCGGTGTTGTGAAGAATTTCAATCATGAGTCCTTGCGGAACCCGATCCAGCCATACATCTTCTGCTTCAAGCGCGATGACTTCCAGTACGGTTACCTGACTGTCAGGCTCACGGCACAGGACTACCAGAAGACCATAGGAGGAATAGAAAGTGTATGGAAGGAGTTCACAGGGAACAGTCCCCTTCAGTATTATTTCCTCGATGAGGATTTTGAGAACATGTACATCCAGGAAAAGCAGAATGCACAGATGGCAGTCATATTTTCAATCCTGGCAATTTTTATCGCGGCACTCGGGTTGTTTGG
Source organism: Bacteroidales bacterium (assembly GCA_034004335.1). GTDB lineage: Bacteria > Bacteroidota > Bacteroidia > Bacteroidales > VadinHA17 > SLNP01. The sequence goes on from JAVEWX010000089.1 coordinate 9,139, forward strand.
CCTGACTTCATTCACTGTCGAGCAGCGGACCAAGGAGATAGGAGTGAGGAAGGCAATGGGATCCTCGGTGACAGGGATCTTTATGGTGATATCAGGGGAAATAATAGTACTTGTATCACTTTCTGCCCTTATCGCATGGCCTGTGACCTACTTTGTGGCTGAAAAATGGCTTGAGAATTTCCATTACCGGATAGATGCCGGAGCATTTTCATTCTTATCAGGACTGGCAATTGCGCTTGGTGTAGCGATGCTGACAATAAGCTACCGGATAATGAAGGCTGCAAGGATTAATCCTGCAAGCTCGCTGAAATATGAATAACAGGGAAGATGATCAGTACATCCTGTTTATGAGCTGACCGAACTCATCGCGTTTGCGGAGAGGAAAACTGTAGGTCATCCCGTCGCGGGTGACAACATTCAAGCCCTTGACTGAAAATAAACCACGGTTGAAATAAATGATCTCCAGTATATTGTCAAAAAGGATTTCAAGATTGAACCTGGCAGTATCATCCTTCATTGTGTTGAAATATATTCTCTGGTTTGTAACAATCAGTTTTCCTTCAACTGTGTTCTGGTCTATCACCTGGCTTGTATCGCCGGCTTTCAGCACCACTTCGTTTGGTTTAAGAGCTACTGTCATCGGTGTAATATTAATTGTTGAATCCTGTCTTCTTATTAAACTGTCTCAGTTTAAAGACGGCATACCGGAATATTTGCTGCACCGGTCGGGTTGTCATATAATATGCAGTAAATTCACCTGCGGAAGGCATTTTTTAAGTCTCCGATCCGAACCTATGAAACAGGTAAGTCCATGAAACTTCACTATCTGAAAATCGGATTCAGAAATCTTCTGAAAAACAGGTTCTTTTCTGTCATAAATATTTTTGGTCTCGCTGCAGGCATTACAGCTTTTCTCCTGATCTATTGCTACATCAATTACGAAAGAAGCTATGACCGGTACCATCATCTGAGCAACCGCATCTACAGATTGCGTTATGAGCGGTCCGGCGAGGATGGCGAGTCGGTAAGGTTTGCCTCATGCTGTCCTCCGGCAGCAATCAGGATAAGGGAGCTTTTTCCTGAGGCGGAAACGACAGCCAGGGTATTCAGGTACAGGGCTACGGTAATATTCGGAGACAAAAAATTCTATGAGGAGCGCATGTTCTTTGCCGAGCCTCAGATCTTCGACATATTTGATATTGAGATGATAACCGGAGACCCCTCCACCGGGATATCTGCTGCCAATACCGCTTTCATCTCTGAGTCATTTGCCAGGAAGTACTTCGGCACGGCCGATCCGATGGGACAGACCATCAACGTTGACAGGGAAATGAGTTTTGTCATTACCGGGATTTTCCGCGACTTTCCCGGTAATTCACATATCAAGATTGACATTATGCTCTCATGGCCGAATCTGCTGACTCATTATGGTCCTGATATTGAAATGTCATGGGGAGACACCGGGTTCTTTACATATCTCGTCCTGAATGAATCGGCTGATCCGCAAGTCTTTGAGAAAAAGCTAAGGGAGATGGTGGAGAGTGAAATTGGAGAGGAACTGAGACGTTACAGGTTGACGATTGACCTCCGGCTTCAGCCAGTCACGGATATACACCTCAATTCAGCATTTATGCAGGAGCTTGAGGCCAACGGCAACAGCAAGACTATATCCCTGCTTGGCATTATAGCCTTTTTTATACTGATCATTGCATGGGTTAACTACATAAATATTACAACAGCAAGATCACTTACCAGAGCCAGGGAGGTTGGGCTAAGCAAGGCAGTGGGTTCATCACGTTTTCAGCTTATGCTCCGTTTCCTTGTTGAGACAGTTCTGATCAATCTTGCTGCCATTATGTTTTCACTGATCCTGGTTGCAACGGCATGGCCGGCTTTCTCTGACTTCACTGACATCCCGGCCATGTACCTTCCCTGGCAACATCACTGGTTCTGGCTAACAACAACGCTGGTATTCGCATGCTCGGTAATATTCTCAGGAACATACCCTGTTTTTGTACTGACATCATTCTCGACTTCCGAAACACTTAGAGGAAGGTATGGTCATTCGAAAGGGGGAATCATTCTGAGAAAAGCACTGGTTGCTTTTCAATTTGTAATGGCTATAGGCCTGATAACCTGTACATTGCTTGTGTTCAGACAGGTTGAGTTCTTCAGAAAGCTGGACAAGGGCATTGAAATATCGGATATTCTGGCGGTAAGGGCTCCAAGGGTAAGGGATGAAGCATTTGGAAATAAGCTTGTTACATTCAAGGAGGAGCTGCTCAGGAGCGGCCTGGCTGAGATGTTCAGTGTCTGTACCGAGGTGCCGGGCAGGCAGATCCTCTGGGATGCGGGAGGGATATACAGGATGGGGGCAGAACAGAGCAAAAATTACCAGATTATAGGTGTTGACTATGACTACCTGCCTCTGCTTGGTGCCAGAATAGTTGCCGGCAGGAATTTTGACCGTTCATTTTCGGATTCGTCATCGCTGATCCTGAACGAGACTGCGGTCAGGTGGATGGGTTTGGAATCTCCTGAAGATGCTGTGAATCAGAAGGTGGTTTACTGGGATGATACCTACTCCGTTGCCGGGGTGGTAAAAGACTATCGCCAGCAGTCACCCATGGAGGCTTTTGAACCCCATATCCTCCGTTTCATGCCTCACGGCCGTGATGTGCGCGGGTTTTTTATGATCCGGTATATCCCCGGCAACGAAAAAGAGGTAACTGAACTGGTTGCAGGACGGTATGCTGAATTCTTCCCGGATAACCCTTTTGACTATTTTTTCCTCGAAGATTATTATGAGCAACAATACCACCAGGAGATGCTCCTGGGATCTGTTTTCGGGATATTTGCACTGCTGGCTGTTGTCATTACCCTCATGGGAATCCTTGGTCTTACCTCATTCATGATGCTTCAGAGGAAGAAGGAGGTCAGTATCCGCAGGGTGGTGGGATCGGATATCAAGGACATAATTGTGCTTTTCTCAGGTGAGTTTTTAATGCTTATTACCATTTCATTTCTGTTTTCGGTACCGATATGCTGGATCTGGGTAACAAGATGGCTCAGATCTTACCCTGTGAAAATGGATATATCCCCGTTGGACTTCATTCTTCCGTTTCTGGCTTCCCTGGCTCTGACTCTGCTTACAATCTGGCTGATAGTCCGTTCAGCCGCCTCTGAGAGCCCGGCAAAGAACCTTGCAGGGAATAAATGAGGCACCGGTAAGACGTATCCGTCCCAGCCAAAAAAAATGTCAATAAAA
>JAVEWX010000090.1:0-12397 GCA_034004335.1 Bacteroidales bacterium
CTCGCCGAGCATGGGGCATGGGGCATGGGGCATGGATAAAAAGGTAATTGGTAATCGGTAATCGGTAATCGGTAGCAAAACCCCGTAGGGGTTTGATATCAATAGAAGAGGGGCATCCCCCCATATGAGTGTTTCGCCGAGCATGGGGCATGGGGCATGGGGAAGGCAAAAGTAAAAAGGCAAAAGTAAAAAGACAAAAGCCAAAAGGAGAAAGGAGAAAGGAAAAAGGAGGTAGTACTTATGAACCGGGGACGCTAAACGAAGAACAATGAACGAAGAACTTTGAACGAAGAACTTTGAACGAAGAACGAAGAACGAAGAACGAAGAACGAAGAACGAAGAACGAAGAACGAAGAACGAAGAACACGGACCGCGGAACCCGCAACCCGCAACCCGGAACCTGAACCTTGCACCCTGAACCCTGAACCCTGAACCTTGAACCTTGCACCCTGAACCCTGCACCCTGCCCCTTCACCCCTTCCCGCTCCAGCTGTCCTTCAGAGAAACTGTCTGGTTGAAGACCAGGGCTCCCGGCCGGCTGTCGGGGTCGACACAGAAATAGCCGAGTCTCTGGAACTGAAACCTGTCGCCCGTGCTGGCATCTGCCAGGGAAGGCTCAAGTTTGGCGGTTATGATTTTTAATGAATCGGGATTCAGGAAATCCCTGAAATCCTTGTCCTTATGCCCCATCGGATCTTCATGGCAGAAAAGCCTGTCGTACATTCTTACCTCGGCATCGATGGCATGGGGTGCGGCTACCCAGTGAAGAGTGCCTTTAACCTTGCGGTTGGCCTGCGGCCCGCCGCTGCGGGTCCCGGGGTCGTAAGTGCAGTGGACTTCGGTTATCTCTCCTGTAACGGGGTCCCTGCTGATGTCGTGGCATTTAATGATATAGGCTCCCTTGAGTCTTACCTCCATTCCAGGTGCCAGCCTGAAGTATTTGGGAGGCGGGTTCTCCATGAAGTCATCCCTTTCGATATATATCTCCCTTTCGAAGGGCACGGTCCTGCTCCCCATCGACTCATCCTCGGGATTATTGACAAGGGTGACCTCCTCGAAGCTGTTCCCGGGGTAGTTGGTTATAATTACCTTCAGCGGGTTGAGAACGGCAAAAACCCTTGGAGTGTGCCTGTTGAGATCTTCCCTCACGGCATATTCCAGCAGGCCTATGTCATTGACGGCTTCTACCTTGGTATATCCGATGCGACCGATGAAGTTTCTGATAGCTTCAGGGGTATAGCCGCGGCGCCGCATCCCCGACAGAGTCGGCATGCGGGGATCATCCCAGCCGCTCACCCTCCCTTCATTGACAAGCTGAAGGAGCAGTCTCTTGCTCATTACGGTATATGTAAGATTCAGCCTGTTGAACTCAATCTGTCGCGGCCTGTAGTCGTCAGTCATAAGTTGATCGATGAACCAGTCGTAGAGCGGACGGTGCACCTCGAATTCAAGCGTGCACAGCGAATGGGTTACCCCCTCGAAATAATCACTCTGTCCGTGGGCAAAATCATACATGGGATATACGTTCCAGTTGGTACCCGTACGGTGATGGGGGGCTTTGATGATACGATATATCACCGGATCGCGCATGTGCATGTTGGGTGAGGCCATGTCTATCTTCGCCCTCAGCACCCGGGCCCCCTCGGGGAACTCACCCCCGTTCATCCGTTCGAACAGGTCGAGGCTCTCTTCCGCGGAACGGTTACGAAAGGGACTCGGCTGTCCGGGCTGTGTTGGCGTGCCCTTCTGGGAGGCAATGGCTTCGGAACTCTGATCATCGACATAGGCCAGTCCTCTCCTTATCAGGTCAACGGCAAAGTCATAGAGCCTGCCGAAATAGTCGGATGCGTAATATTCGCGCTCCTCCCAGTCGAAGCCCAGCCATTTGATATCCTCCTTTATAGCATCAATATATTCCTGTTCCTCCTTAATGGGATTGGTATCGTCGAATCGGAGGTTGCAATTCCCGCCATATTTCAGGGCCATCCCGAAATCGAGACAGATGGCCTTAGCATGCCCGATATGGAGGTATCCGTTGGGCTCGGGAGGGAACCGGGTAACCACCTTTCCTCCGTTCTTGCCTGACCTGACCTCCTTCTCAACGATAGTCTCTATGAAATGCTGACTCTCCTGCCGGTCCCCTGCCTTTTCCTCCATTTGTTTCATCGTGGATGCGGTTAAAAAAACAAATGCAAAAATACAATAGTTTTGGGCTCAGGATTAATTATCCATTCAAAATTCCGGATATTGACCCATTATAGTATATTTGGAACACAAAAGCCTTAATAATGGGAACCATCCTGATCGAAAACATGGAGTTCTACGCCTTTCACGGACACTACCGTGAAGAGCAGATAGTGGGGAACCGTTTCCTGGTAGATCTCGAGATAGAGACCGACATGGAGAAGGCCGGCGCAACCGACAAGCTTGAAAATGCTACCGACTACCAGGTAGCCTACAGCGTTGTCAGGACAGAGATGGCTAAGAAGTCCTACCTCCTCGAGAATATAGCGCACCGGATACTGACTGCCCTCTATGAGAAGCTCCCCGGCATCAGGCATGTCACTGTCCGTATCCGCAAGATGAATCCGCCCCTCGGCGGCAACATCGGTTCGGTGGGGGTGACAATGAGCAGGTAGTCCGATAATGTTAAAAATTTGTTCAGTTCATAGTTTTGGCGTAACTTTTGGTGACATTTCATTGATATTGTTCTGCTCCGGCATTAATATATATCGCTATGAAAAGGTCACTGCTGTTTCTGTTAGCTTTATTCTGCGTAGGGCTTCTCATCAGGGCACAGGATTTCCCTGGTTCCTCTGACCACCTTCTCTTTCCGCGGATGAAGGGTTTCACGATAGTTGAGTACGATGTTACCGAACCGGCTACATACAGGTTCGTCGACAAGGATGGCACAGAGATGATTGTATCGGGCAGGATGCTCTATTACTACTATGAGAGCGATACCGATATGGCCCCCTCCAAGATCCTTGATGCTGTGTCAGCCAAAGCCAGGTCGCTGACCGACAGGTTCTGCAATCACGACGGAGATAAGATCTGCATGATCATCCAGCAGGAAAATGTGGAGGTGTGGGCCGACCTTTCGGCAGGGGATTTCTACTACACCCTGCGGATAATAGAAAGGGCGGAGGTCGACCAGGAGGTAACGGCCGAATCGATCAGTGCTGATCTCGACGGTAAGGGAGAGACGGTCCTGTACATCAGGTTCAGCTATCGCGGTGATGAGATACAACCCTATTCATTGCCCGCAATTGAGGCCCTTGCCGCCCTGTTGAAGGCCACCCCGGCCCTGAAAATTGAGATTGAGGGACATACCGACAGTGAGGGAGCCGACCTCGAGAACCGGAAGATATCCCTCGACAGGGCTACTGCAGTAGCTGCTGAACTCGTAAAGGCAGGTATTGACAGGGAACGTCTTACATGCACGGGACTGGGTGAATCGGCACCGATTGCGGATATAGAGAGCGCTGAAGGCAAGGCCCTCAACCGCAGGATAGTCATCAGTAAAAAGTAACCGGGCGAAGTTCGCCTGAGCCTACTTTTTCGGTTTCCTGGTCAACCTGACCTGCCAGGTAATCTCCTGTTGCAGTTTGTCGAGATCGCGACGCACAAGATCGAGGGGATGAGGATTGGCATTGTCGGAGAAGGCATGTTTGACCACCTCATCGTAGGCGTGAGCCCTTACTGTGTAAGTTCCCTTTTTGCCTGCAATGGATTTTGCAGGCAGTGAAGTGCCTCCGTTTTCAACTACCCGTTCCCCGTTTACATACCAGTCAACCTTAATGACGTCACTGTCGACAGGTCTTACCCACAGGCTGTCGGGATCAACTGTTAGCGAGGCCGTGTCGGCGAAGTCATCAAGGGGCCTCACGATACTATATATGTCGAGTATGATCTTTTCCCTGCAGACAGCGTTGAACGACGCTGGTCTCCTGTCGCTGGTCCAGCCCATCTTACTGTTGGGCGTCGGCCTGTAGGCACCTTTGTCGACATATACAGCACCCTCATAAACGCCTACTGTCCCGAGCACCGTATCGGCATCGACGTAGCCAATCCAGTGCTTCCACTTGGCGCCCGTTGAGTCGGCTGTCACATTGATCTCCCTCGGCTCCTGCCTCGTGTAGGTTCCCTTACCGTAATACTCGTCGGCAAGCTGGTGAAGTCCGTGTCCCCCCTCGTGCATCCCTATCTCGCGACCATAATTATATGAGAAAACCACATGCCTGCCGCCTGAATTGTGGTATGCCGGATTGTTCAGTACCGCAAACTTCCAGTTGAAATTCTCCAGTCCTATTGACTTGCCGGCCTGAAAGAACATGGCGTCCGCCAGGCGCCCGTCAACCCACCCCAGGCGATCCTCGTCCCTGGTTCCCCCGATAGCATTCTTAACCTCAACGGTCTTGGGCTGCCCATGGGAGGGAGCCCGGCTTATACCCGATTCCTCGCTGATGAGATCTATCCTGTATATATTCAGGAATTTGAAATAGCGGGGGTATGGACGGGTTGGAAGGATATCAGTGGCCAGGTAGTCAATAGCAGGTTTTATATGCCCGGGGAATGAGGGGAGGTCAGCCAGCGTGTAACCCTCGGCAGCATAGGCCACCGAGACCCTGTTCGCGACCGGTCCGGTGATGTTCACCGGCACAACCTTGAAATTGAAGTCGGCCGTCACCTCCGTGCCGCGGCTATCACGTGCCTGACCAGTGGGCCTTGCCTCCTGTCCAAAAGCACCGGCAGTAATAGTCATTGCCGATGCCAGAGCGAAAATCATGGTAGTAGTCTTCATGGTGCCTGAGCTTGAAATGTTCCGAATGGCAAGTTAGGAAACTTTCCATAAAGTGTAAACCATACACATACAAATTTTTCATCAGCTGCGGAAAGTCGCGCCACAGCGATTAATGATTTTCATCAATTCTTCATTTTCAGTAGCTAACTTTGAAATGCGGCAACGTACAATTTGTTGCATAAAGAGTTTTATGTCAGTATTTTAACTATATTTGTATCAATTATATATTTTCAGTGATGACAAATCGCAAAAGAGCATTCCTTTTCCTCGCACTGTTCTTGTTTACGGGAACCGTGACGTGGTCGCAGGCAGTAACAACCGCAGGCGATACAGCAAGGATAAGGACCGGACAGGCGACGGGTCAGGTTCAGACCATGAACAACAGGCAGGCCCGTAAGGCAGGCAGTGATAACAAGCCTGACAAGGTTAAGAAGATTCAGAGTGCCAAACCCGACATGAACAAAGCAAGGGGAGCCAGGCCACCAGTAATAGTGAGACCTGCAGGTACGGGAATACCCAAAGGCATAGGCAAACCGACAGGCGTCGGTAAAAAGGGAGGCAGGTAAACTTTGCGGCGGGCCTTATGACTCTGATCAACAAAATGGCCGTGCTGGCTGCCGCAATATTGCTGACACTTACTGTGAGCAGTCAGTCCTCTTATAGCGGGGAAAATGTTGCCATTACTCCACTAATCGCTTCCGATACTGTGCCGGAAGAGTCTGCAGTTGAAACAAAGGGTCTATACGCGGGCCTGGGTTACGGCAGCAACATGATCTACCTGGGATCGTCAATGTCGCAGAACCAGCCATTCGGTTATGCCTCTCTTACCTACGGCTTCAACCTTGAGCTGTACGCCTCAATCTCCTCGATGAACCTGGCAGGCTTCTCACCCTTCCTGTCGCTGCACACCGGGTCGCTTTCATACAGCCACACCTTCAATTCATGGTTCGATATTTCCGCAGGCATTTACGGGTACTACGTACATGAATCGCTGAGAGACACTCTGTTTCCCAACTTTGTTTATGCCGATGCTACCCTGGGTCTCGACTGGCGCATACTCTACACTAAGGTATCTGTTGGCGGACTGCTGATGGATCAGTCGGGACTATATTTGCAGATCCGTAATTCACGCTACTTTCAGACACCTGAAATATTCGGGGGGAAGGCTAATATCTCCTTCGATCCCTATGTCAACCTGGTACTTGGTACAATGACACAGGAGGAGACTTCCACGGGAACCGTGATAACAACACTTCCTCGGTTCGGAGGAGGAAGAGGTGACGGAACCACCACGGGTTCGGGTACTGTCTATACCACCCGGTTTGGTTTTATTGAGATGGATTTCGGACTGCCGGTTTCAATAAACTTTGATTTTCTGTCAATCGAAGCTGAGGCCGGATATGTGGTATCAGTAAATGATCCCTCTCCTGATTATTCACCTGAGGGATTTCTTTTCATGGTCTCCGCCGTTTTCAGGTTGTTCTAACCTTTTACAGATGAATGTACTCATTGTAGAGGATGAAAAAAGTCTGGCAGCCGAAATAGCTTCATTCCTTAAATCTGAGGGATTCCTTTGTGATACCGCCCATACCGGAATGGATGCTTCGGAGAAGATAGCCGTTAACCTGTATGATTTTATCCTGCTCGACCTGGGCCTGCCCGATTATGACGGAATCGACCTGATAAATGAAGCCAGAAAGGCAGGCAGCGAAGCATCGTTCATAATAATCACGGCACGTGGTTCGGTAGAAGACAAGGTTAAAGGCCTCGATATCGGCGCCGACGATTACCTGGCAAAACCATTTGCCCTGATTGAACTTCTGAGCCGGATAAATGCCGTTGCCAGGAGAAAGTTCAATATTGTGAGCCAGGATATCAGGCTGGGTGATTTCCTGATGCAGGTTCAGGCACGTAAAATATCTCATGACGGCAGGGAGATAGAACTTACCAAAAAGGAGTTCAGCCTGCTCCACTACCTGGCCCTCAACAGGGGAAGGGTGCTTACCAGGCATCAGCTCTATGAACATATATGGGGCAACATTCTTGATGACCAGTACGACAGCAATTTCATAGACGTCCATGTCAAGAACCTCAGAAAGAAGCTGGGAGCATTGGCCGATACATCATGGCTCGAAACAGTCAGGGGTGTCGGCTACAGGATCAGTCCCGATAATTAACCCAACAGAGCCACGGCAATGATGAAACTGAAACATAAGCTGGCCCTGTTCAACATGCTGTCAAAGCTTGCCATCTCACTGCTTCTGGTGCTGATGCTCCCTTATGTTATTGAAAGGATCAACCTACGTCAGATCGACCTCGATCTGATAAGAAAAAGAGAACAGGTTATTGACATGATAATGTCGGTTGGCATCGAACCCTTCATAAGTTCAGACACTGCTGATGCTTTTGGCAGCTACAACATTCTCAAGGAGGAGTTTGTCAGCCTGGAACGAATGGGCAGTCCCGATGAACTGAACTTCATAGAGGTTGCACGCAGGCTGATTGATGATGAGGAGATCGATTTCAGGGTACTCAACTATTCCCTTGTGATTGACGGACAACCCTACCTGCTGGAAGTGGGGAAGAGCATTGAGAGCATAGCCCTGCTCAGGAGGAACATTACCAGGGTGATGGTTCTCTTCATAATACTGATAATACTAATAACCCTGTTTGCCGATTACCAGTTCACCAACATCATCCTTCTGCCGCTCGACAGGATTACAGGCAAGCTTAAGAAAACCAACGATCCCCTGCTCTTCAACAGGACCCCTGTGGCCACCACCACATCTGATTTCAACAGACTCGATGAGGCGCTCAACAGCATGATGAAAAAGATCGGAGAACTCTTTAGCAGGGAGAAGGAGATAACCGTCAACATATCTCACGAACTGATGACACCTATTTCCGTTATCAGGACCAAGCTGGAAAACCTCCTGATAAGCGGAGATATCAACCAGGATGCTGCAGTGAGGGTTGAGGATTCACTCAGGACACTCTATCGCCTACAGAGCCTTGTGAACTCACTTCTGATGATAGCCCGTATCGAAGGCAGTCAATATCTTAAAAATGATGAGGTGGACATCGGGGAGGTATTGAAGGAGGTGGCTAACGAACTTGAGCCAATGGCTGAGGACAAGAACATTGAACTACTGAAATCAATATGCGGTGAATGCATTGTGAAGAATGGCAACAAGTCACTTATCTTCTCAATGGTTTACAACATTGTCAACAACAGTGTAAGAAACACTGCAGCAGGAGGAAGGATTGAAATCTCCTGTCACAACGAAGGGAACGCATGTACCCTCAGGATATCAGATACCGGCAAAGGTCTTACCGAAAAACAGCTGGCCCATCTTTTTGAACGTTTTAAAAGCAGGGACCAGGATTCAGAGCAGGGTACCGGAATAGGCCTTGCCATAACGAAGGCTATTGCCGATTTTCATGGAATAAGCCTTCACGTTGAATCAGAAAAGGGCAGGGGAACAAATTTTTTCTTCATTTTTCCCGGAATTTCATCATAATTTCATCTTCAGGGGGGTAGATTTGACTCATAAAATTGTCAAACCAAACACTTAAAAAGATGAAGAGAATACTTTTTATTGGTGCACTGGCGCTTCTGGTAAGTGCAGGCACATCGGCTCAGAATACGACCGGCACCCAAATCGCTGCAGGTCAGCAGAACAGGGTACAGACCTCGACTCAGACCCAGACACAAACCAGGCAGCAGATAAAGGAGCAGGCAAGGCTTGAGAAGAAGATAGCCAAACAGGAGAAGAAGCAGGCTAAGATACAGAACAAAAAGATGAATCACGGTGCTGAGGTCAGCGCAACTGCCCGCGGTACGGAGTCAGGCCCCGGCAAGGGCGAGGTAGTAAGCACCAAGGCAAAAAGCAAAACCGCAGTTAAGCAGGCCAAACCCGCCAATGCAGGAAAGGCTGTAAGGAATAATGCTGCCAGGGGCACTGCAGTTAAGAAGGGGAAGGGATAATTTTGGCTTTCGTATGGCTTTCATAATGCGTAACTTTATCGTGTAGTTTAAAACAGAGAAAGATGAAGAGGTCATTTGTACTGACTCTAACCTTGCTATTCGTACTGATTGCAGCCGGATGCAAGAAAACAGACAGAACTGACGGCATGGGGCACCTTGTTATTAAGATTACTGACGCCCCATTCCCGATGGATATTGTTGAATCTGCTACCGTTACCATCTCGAAGGTTGAACTGAGAAAAGCCGGTGACGGAATATCCGACGGCCCCCCTTTCATAGTTGTTTCAGAGGAACCGGCAACCTTTAACCTCCTGGAGCTCAGGAACGGGGTTAGTGAGAAACTTATCGACCTTGAGATCCCCGGGGGGCAATACGACCTTGTCAGGCTCTATGTCGACAGCGCCACCCTTAAGGTCAGGGAGGGTGATTACTACAAGCTTAAGGTTCCCAGCGGGCCCCAGACAGGAATAAAAATCTTCATCAGGCCATCGCTGAATGTGTCAGGAGGATTAACATCGGAACTCCTGATTGACTTCGACCTTTCGAGATCTTTCGTACTGCTCGGAAACCCATTCACCCCGGCCGGAATAAAGGGATTTCTCTTTAAACCGGTTATCAGGGCGGTAAACAATTCAATCGCCGGAAGGCTTGAAGGCATAGTTGCCGATACCGCGAATGTCAAACTGGATAATGCGTCGGTGTGGCTGAAGCAGGATACAATAATATCGACGGCCTCTACCGACAGCCTGGGACGCTATGCCATAATCGGGGTTCCTGCAGGTACCTATTCACTGCATGCAACCAGGGAAAAGTATGATACGGTTTCCTTCACTGATGTCAAGGTTATGGAGGGCAACCGGACAATCAGGAATTTTACTCTTACTCCACAACAATAGACCGGAATATGATTTACAGGTGAATGAGCCCCCCGGAAAGGGGGCTTTTTCATTTCCTGTAATAAACTGGTTACTCTGAAACCTGCATTTTGCCGGTGCGGGTCCGGTTTAAGGCATTAAAAACAGTCCTGATTATAACCGCCAGCACAAGGAATACAGCCAGGAAGAGAATTATTGCCGGTGAGCAGGGGATGTCCATAACCCATGAAAGGTACAGTCCGAGGAGGGTCGAAATACCGCCTGCAAACAATCCTATCAACACCCTGAAGGTCCATCTCACCGCAAATAGGGCGGATATTGAGGCCGGAATGATGAGGAATGCAAAGATAGTAAGTATACCTCCTATGTTCACAGCCTCCACTATCACAATGCCGAAGGTGAAGTAGAACAGGAAGTCCCAGAGCCTGGCATTTACAGGTTTGTTTTCCACCTCGCTGTAGGAAAGGGTTACGGTCTTGAATTTTTCCCTGAAGATAAAATGGAATCCTGCAACCACAATCACTACTATGCCGAGACGGATTATCTGTGGCCATGTGACCCATAATATTGTGCCGGTCAGCATGTCATGTATGTGAACGTCACTCCCGGCAGCCTTGTCGAGCAGTATAACGGCGGCTGTCGTCGCCACGGCATATGCTATACCTATTAATGCTTCCAGGGGAATTGTTATCTTCTTGTTTTTGAGGGCTGTGAACATCATGGCTGCCAGCAGGCAGAACAGGTAGGACATTATAAGTCCTGCACCATGATCGTGCGCATGTCCCTCCACACCAGTCTGCAACCTGTTGATAACCAGGGCAACAGTACCTCCTAAAGCTGCTATCTGGGCCAGGGCAATATCGATGAAAATGATCTCTCTTTCAATAACATGGATCCCGAAATAGGCCATTATGAATATCAGCAGTATGCTCGCAATGAAGGGAGCAATCATAAAATCAATTGCGATTGCCATTGTCACTTGTATTATTGGTTACAGCAGATAGTTTACGGAAGGCAAGTTTGCCGAATGCGAGCAGGAAAACAACGGTTCCCAGCAGGGTCACAATAGCCGGAGCATTTGAGATGTTAAGGGTATAGGACAGGTACATCCCGAGAACGGAACCTGCAATTCCTATTATCCAGCTCCATATAAACCTTTTCTTCCAGCTACGGGTAAAAAGGGTAGCGGCAGCTGTCGGTGCAATCAGTAGTATGAACACCATAAAAACACCTCCTATGGGTACGGCCTTTACTATTACAATGCCGAATGTGATGTAGAATATCAGTTCATACCCCCTTGTCTTCCACGGGCTGAAGGGAAGTCCGTTTTTCTTGTCGGAGATAGCCATAAACTGCCTCCAGAACAGCAGGTGTATGCCACCTATAACGACAAACATCAGCATACATCCCAATACCTTGTTCCATGTCACCCAAAGCAGGTTACCACTTATGGTTTTCGAAATATAATTGGAACCCCCGGGGATCTTCTCGGCCAGCAGCATGGCAAGGCCCAGCCCTACACAATAGATTATGCCGATAATGGCTTCCTGAGGTATAACCTGCTTCTGAAATTTTGTAAGTGCAAAAAGGGAGATCACAATTATTGTAAAAGCGTAGCATATCGTCTGTATGGTGAGCGAGTCCTCCGCATAACCCAGAAGAAGTCCTATCATCGTACCCAGGGCAGCTATCTGTGCCACGGCAATGTCGATGAAGATTATTCCCCGCGAAAGGATATGATTGCCAAAATAACTGAGCACCCCGGCCAGGAGTATGCTAGCAGTAATTGGCGCCGAAAGGAATAGCAGGTTATCTATCATATGATTAATGGCTTTAATTACCTTATGCTGGCATTAATCTGGTCAATCCAGTGATCCATCAGCTTGAAGTTGTCATCAATACCCGGCAAACCATTTACAAACAAAGGCATGTAGAGGGCTTTTATTCCGGTCTTGTCTTCAATCATCTGGGCCGTTTTCTTTTCGAAGTAGTTGGCAACGATCATCAGCTTGATGTTTTGTTCCTTTATCAGCTCAATCATATTCTGAACATGCTTGGCGGAAGGCGGTATACCGGGCTTAGATTCAATGTAGCCCATAACTTTTATCCCGAAGGTATTTGCCAGGTATGACCAGTTCTTGTGATAGGATATTATGCGCATACCCCGGAAAGGCATTGCTTCTTTGAGCCATCCGCCCAGAAGGTCAGACAGCTTGCCTCCCTCATAGGGCCTGTCAAGAAAGGTGAAGAGGGTGTTGTTTTCCAGGAGCTTGGTGAGGGTAGGCCCGCCAAACATGTCAACCAGCCTGTCGCCAAAGAGAGCACGGTCTATCCTGTCGATGTACTTATCCCTGTTGGCCTGGTAATAGGCTGCATTTGCCGGATCCACCTTAACGAGGCCAATAGTGATGTTCTGGGCTATGATCTTCCAGTTCACCGGACTGGTGTTGATATGCGGATTTCCCATGAGATGGACGTCTCCTTCAGTACGGCTTGCATATTCAACCTTCTCGAGGATGTTTATTCCATCGGAAACCGACACAAATCCTTTCTCTCCATCCATTATGTTCTTGTTGCGTGCCTTGTCAACGAGTGTCCCCGCCCACATTTCTAGGTCCATTCCCGTTGTGATCCAAATATCTGCCGAGGAAAGCATGACGGCATAGCTGGGCTTGGGAGGAACAAAATGAGGATCCTGCTCGCCATGTGCGATGTATGATAGATCGGAAG
>JAVEWX010000091.1:0-12370 GCA_034004335.1 Bacteroidales bacterium
TTCCTCGGTTATCTTACCGGCTATACAAACCAGACAGGATCGAACAACGTGGCGATTGGCAATATGGCAGGTTATAATGGAACTACTGCCAGCAGCAATGTATTTCTGGGAGATTCTGCAGGGTATGGTAATACAAACAGTTTCAACGTTTTTCTTGGAAAAGGGACGGGGAAAACCAACACGGGTCAGTATAACTCCTTCGTGGGTTACCAGGCCGGGATGAAGAATACTTCAGGATCCGGCAATGTTTATATGGGATACAAAGCCGGTTACTCCAACCTGACGGGGTCGGGTAATGTGGTAATAGGCAACCAGGCAGGCTTCAACGGGGCGTCAGGAGTCAATAATACAATACTTGGCTACGAGACAGGATATGGAGGACAAGGTAACAATAATGTACTGCTCGGCTACCAGACTGCACATGACGGAGCCGGATTGTACAATGTCATGATAGGATACCAGGCGGGCTACACAAATAAAAGTTCCCAAAATACATTCGTCGGATTTGAAGCAGGTAAAAATTCAACCGGATCATATAATGTACTGCTGGGTTACCAGTCGGGATACAGAGTGGGAGGCAACCAGAACTACATTATCGGATACCAGGCTGGATACAATAACACTTCCGGATCAAGGAACGTTTTTATCGGAGACAGCACGGGATTCTCGAACAATGGCAGCAGGAACGTAATTATCGGTAACCAGGCTGGCAAACTGAGTAGTTCGTCATACAATACCTTTATCGGAACCGAGGCTGGCTACCAGTGCTCTTCAGTCTGGAATGTGTTTATTGGTAACAGGGCAGGTAAAAACCTGACTTCATCAAACAATTCCGTAATTATCGGAAGTGATGCCGCAGCAAATGCCACCGGAGGAAATTACAATGTAATCATCGGAAGGGATGCCGGCAATTACATTGGCAGCTCAAATAACATACTTATTGGTTACAATACAGGCAAAAGTAGCTCATTAGGTTCTTCGAATACGCTTATTGGCAATAGTTGCGGGTCTTCTTCCGCGGGCAGCAATAACATATTCATTGGATCCGGCACCGGATCATCGGCAACGGGATCAAACAACATCTTCATCGGGAATGGCACAGATGCCACTTCAACTGAATCCTATAACCTGGTAATCAATAACGGAAATAGTCCCTCCCCACTCATATTCGGGAACCTGTCAACCAGACGCCTGGTTATTTATGGAAGGGACGCACAAAACCCGAATAACAGAACATTTTACGTAAACGGTAGTGCAGGTGGCGATTATGCGTGGTACAACGATAGTGATGCACGGCTCAAAACAGACATCGCAACAATTGACAACCCTCTCGAAAAGGTATTGAACCTCAGGGGCGTAAACTTCTCATGGAAGGAACCAGCCGAAGGAATGGAGGGGAGATAGATGGGCTTCATCGGACAGGAGGCAGCCGGGGTGATTCCCGAAGTGGTCACCATCAGTAATGACAGCTACTCCATGCAGTATGCCCCAATCACTGCACTGCTGGTTGAGGCAGTGAAGGCACAGCAAGATATCATCGAGAGTCAGAATAAAAAGCTTGACCGGCAACAGCAGCTTATCGAAGTCCAGCAGGCAGAATTTGAAAAACTCAGAACGGAGATTGAGGCGTTGAAGGCGATTATTATGAATGGTAATAAATAAGATATAAGGTATAAGGTATCGGGTACCAGGTACCAGGTATTTTCTATCGGTTACCGATTACCGATCACCGTTTACCGTTTACCGATCACCGATTACCGATCACCGATTACCGTTTACCGATCACCGATTACCGATCACCGATTACCGTTTACCGATCACCGGTCACCGATCACCGATTACCGATTACCGATTACCGATCACCGGTCACCGGTCACCGATCACCCTTCTCTACCCCCTCCCGCGATGATAACAACTGGAGCAACGCTTCCACCTGTGACCTGAGTTCATTAATCTGCTTCTGCTGGTCCTTTATGGCCTCAAGAAGAAGGGGTGTGACCTTTTCATACGACACCGCCTTGTAACCCGACTGATCGGTAAATACAAGTTCGGGATATACCTTTTCAACCTCCTGGGCAATAAAGCCTATCTGCCTCCCCTCAGTGAAATGCATTTCGGGAAACTCAGTCTGCCTCCAGTTATATGTGACACCGCGCAACATCGAAACCACTTCCAGGGCATTGCCGAGCTGAGTGATATCCTGCTTGTACCTCTCATCCGACCATGTAACTGCACCCGCGGAGATTGCTGCGCCATTGGCCCAAATCTGACCATTTACCTCAAGAGTGTAGGTAGTCGGCATCCTGTTGATCCCTACCCTTCTGAGGTTGAAATCACCTCCTATCAGTGGCGTCCCTGCAGACTTGCTCTCGATGTAAAGCTTTTCCGAACCTGTCTCGAATGATCCGGCCCCATAGCCTATGAAGACGTTTCTGTCTCCATTGTTAGCCTCACCACTGTTGGTACCGATAAAAACGTTCCCCGACCCTGCAGCAGCACTGCCGCCGCTCCAGGAACCCACAATAACATTCTCCGAGCCACTTGTCTTGCCTGTGGCAGCCTCCATACCAATAATCACGTTGGCATTACCCGAACTTATGGAATTGGCACAGAAGGGCCCGATATAAATATTGTCGCTTCCTCCAATGTTCTGCACTCCTGCCTCATAGCCGAGAAAAATGTTTGAGCCGCCGGTAGTATTATTATACCCGCTAACTTCTCCCATGAATATGTTATAGGAACCATCGGTTGTCTTATTACCAGCGCTCTGTCCGATAAAGATATTTGAGTAGGCATCGCTCACCTTTCCGGCTCCATTGCCAATAAATATGTTGTCCTTACCTGAAAGATTCCCCTCTCCGGCTTTGTAACCCAGGAATACATTATTGTCCCCCGAAACATTTCCCATTCCCGACTGGAAACCCATGAAAAGGTTATATAATCCGCTGACATTGGCCATACCCGACTGATGGCCGAAAAAGTAGTTATCAGGTGTTATGTCCATAAAATCATATACTGTAGCCTTGCTTTCGTCATAACTTCCAATTGCAAAGCCTCCCTTCGCCGACTTGCCTGTCACCGGGTGTACATATACTCGGGTACTGTCATCGGTCACCCTGAGATACTCCAGAGGGAAACCCTTACCGGCATCGAAGCCTCCAATTGCAAATCCCCCCTTGACGCTTTTCAGCAGAGGGTCATCATTTATATACATCCTTATGCTGTCGGCAGATATCGCCATAAGTGTCTGCGTCCCCTTCACCTCATCCAGGGTGCCAATAGCAAAACCTCCCTTTGAAGACTTTGCTTCTCCATCCCCTATATTAACACGCACCCCTTCATTATAGACCGCAAAGACGACATTCCCCAGCTTGTTCCTGACTTCGAACAGCGCCTCATCCATCAGGTCAGTCATGCCGGCAACCTCAAGTTTGCTGATTGCGCCACCAAGGTCTGCAGCCAGCATGGCATAGGGCACCGACCATAACTTTGCCTGACCCATTGTGATCCATGCTTCATTGTAATGGATACCTGTCCTGATAAAAACATCTGTCCGGTTCCAGTTTATATCACTGAACCTGGCTACGCCGGAATTTTCCGTTCTTTCTCCGGTTCCGGCCACAACGGAAAACATGCCGTTCTGAGTAGTATTCAACGGCCCGTGTATCTCCTCCCAGATTATTACGTTCAGGGTGGTATCAGAGAGAAAAGTCAGTTTGACGGATATCTTCTCTCCCGCCAGCGGCACACCTTTATCATCGAGAGCAAGTGCCTGGTAATTAAATCCCTGAGGAATCTGTGAGCCGGCATTGCTAACCGCCAGACACAGTAAAAGAATGATGACTGAAACCCTGGTTTTCATTTTTTTCAGAATTTATAAAACAACAACTTTATAAAGTTATTCATAATACTTCTAACAGGATGCAATCACATACCTGAATTTCAGGATAAATGTCAGTCACCGGAAGGTAAATGAACCCGGGTTCCTCCATTTGTGTACCATCACAGAGGATTCGTCACCCCAAAGGGATTATTCGTCAAAAAAATCTACCTCAGTTGTCAGACCGGCCAGGTACCTGACTAATTAACAACAGGGAGAAATGAATAATTTCGTCCGTAGAAGATCATCTGCCCCATGAAATCATCAACATATTCCACCACTACATCGGTGATTTTTCCCCTGGAATCCTTCACGGGTGTAATGATAGGATTTACGAAGCCAGTATATGGGGCAAGGTCAAGCTTTTCATACCTTTCCAATATGCCTTCGTGAATCTGGGGATCAACTTTGATTCCATAATCCTCTATCAGTCTCATTCCTGCCTCGTAGTCGCCTTCCGATTTAATTCTCTGAACCTCGGCAAGCATCTCTCCGAACAACTTCCTGAGTTTTTCGTAATCGTTGATCCTTACATATACCTTTCCGTCGCGGCTGATCATCTCAACCACATTCTCAGGCTTGCCCTTCTCGTATACCCACCTGGCAATTGCAGCCCTGCATCTCATATGAGCCTGTTCTATCTGCCTTCCCGGCCTTATCCTTACAAGCTGTGTGATAAGACCGTTTCGAATGTATGAGTCGTAGGCTGCCATACCGGTCTCCTCTCCGGGCATAAGGCCCAGTTCAACAAGTTTAGAATCGGAAAGAAAATAGAGGGCAAAAAGGTCGGCGCGGGCCTCTTCCAGTGGCGATGCGTAATTTCTGAGGGCATTGGGATCTGTGCCCGGGGCAAGCTTGCCGCTGGCATGACCGATGCACTCGTGCAGATCGGTGTGCAGTGCTCCTGCTATTGTCCCATACTTTTTGGCGCGGGCAACCTCTTCGGCATTTTCAGCAAATTCCTCCAGGAATCCATTGCCCATTGATGCCTTCTCAACAGCTTCTGAAATATTAGCCAGGGTGACTGATTTGGAGCCAACCTCCCTTCTTATCCAGTCGGCGTTCGGCAGATTGATGCCCAAGGGAGATGCCGGATAGCAATCGCCGCCAAGCATGGCTATATTTATTACGCTGGCTGAGACCCCTGTGACCTGTTCCTTCCTGTAGGCAGGGTTGATGGGTGAATTGTCTTCAAACCACTGGGCGTTGGCAGTTATTATCGATGTCCGCTTTGTGGCTTCGACGTCCTTGTAATTGACAATTGACTCCCAGGTAGCCTTCATGCCCAGAGGATCGGCATAATTTTCTATAAAACCATTTATATAGTCCACAACCGGATTGGTGTTGCCGGCCCAAACCACATTGTACTCGTCCCAGGTTCTCAGGTCCCCTGTGCGATAGTAATCAATGAGAAGTGAGATTTCCCTCTTCTGAATATCATTTTCAGCAAAGGCCATTGCCTTTTCAAGCCAGGCAATAATTCTGTCGATAGCCTCTCCATACATTCCTCCCGAACGGTATACTATCTCAGTAACTGCGCCATCCTTATTAACCACTTTGGTGTTCAGCCCGTAAGACACCGGTCTGGGGTCATCCTTTACCATCAGTGAGGAGTAATAGTCTTCAACCTCCTTCTGCGTCACCCCCTCATAGAAATTGTTCGCCGAGGCGGTAACCATATCGACACCTGCTCTCTGATCGGCTCTCAGGTAAAAAAGATTCTCATCGAACAATATCGGCTTAAGGAAATCAGCAAGGGCTTTCGGATCCATGTCATTATAGCGCGGCAGCTCCCCGGGGTCTGAATTCAGAATCAGGTTTTCGAAATATTCAGGGCTGAATCCTGGTACAAACTTCTCATTGGAATAGTGATGGTGGATCCCATTTGCAAAGAAAACCCTCTTTGCATAGATCTGGAAATCCTTATATTCTTTTGAATCAATATCCCCGTCATAGGTCAGTATTATTGCCTCAAGTGTTTTTCTGATCAGCAAATTAAACTTGAAATTCTGATCCCAGAGGATGTCCCTGCCACAAAGGGCTGCTTCACTGAGATAATAAATAAACTGCTTCTGGTTCAGGGTCAGCTGGTCAAATCCCGGAACCTGGTACCGCAGCACCCTTATGTCTTCAAAACGGTCGATCTCATACGTAAAATCTGATCCCGGGGTCTCAGCGCCGGGTTGTGTCCTGCATGTAGTCATGGAGTATAGGATAATAGTTACCATAAGATAAATACCGGTTCTTGTTTTCATTTCTCGTCGTTTTACTTTATTATCGGCAAAGTTATTAAAATGAATCCATCGTCTGCCGGCAATGATGGTATTTTCCTATTTTTGCAGTATAGAGCCATTAATGATGAAAACGACTTTACTTATACTACTTACCTTACCCTTTGTACAGATTATGGGACAGGACAGGATTACGGGTCGCGATTTCGCCACCCGTTCGGAGGTCATCGCACAGAACGGCATGGCAGCAACAAGCCACCCGCTGGCTACACAGGCTGCAATTGATATTCTCAAACGCGGGGGCAACGCCATTGACGCCGCCATTGCGGCAAATGCGGTATTGGGAGTGGTGGAACCAACAGGTTCCGGAATAGGTGGTGACCTTTTTGCCATCATCTGGAGCAGCGAAAAAGAAAAACTATATGGCCTGAACGCAAGCGGGAGATCTCCCCGGTCGCTGACTCTCGAACATCTTAAGAATATGGGCCTTGAAAAAATACCGGCATACGGTCCTCTGCCGGTATCGGTACCGGGGTGCGTCGACGGCTGGTTCGAAATGCATGAGATATTCGGAAAGCTGCCAATGGCAACCATACTTAAACCGGCTATCGATTATGCAAGGGAAGGGTTCCCTGTTACCGAGGTGATAGCATATTATCTCGAAAGAGGCACTAACATCCTAAAGGGTTATCCCAATATCAGTGATGTTTACATGCCAGGAGGGAAGGCTCCTGCCAAAGGCGAGATATTCAAAAATCCACAGCTTGCAGCAACGCTCGAAAAAATTGTCAAAGGGGGCAGAAATGAATTCTACAGGGGTTCAATTGCCCGGACAATAGCCGATTTCATGAAGAGCCAGGGAGGCTTCCTTACATACGATGACATGTCACGGCACCGTTCGGAATGGGTACAGCCTGTCAGCACTACCTACAGGGGTTACGAAGTATGGGAGCTGCCACCAAACGGTCAGGGTATTGCTGCACTTCAGATACTTAATATTCTTGAAGGTTTCGACATAGCCTCTATAGGGTTCGGAAGCGCAGAATACCTGCACCTCTTCACGGAGGCCAAGAAGCTGGCCTTTGAGGACCGTGCCAGGTACTACACCGACCCTGCCTTTTATAATATACCTGTCGAAAAGCTTATCAGTAAGGATTATGCGGCTGAAAGAAGAAAACTCATAAACCGCGAAAGAGCAGGGCTCCGATATGATGCCGGTGACTTTGATTCTGACAACACCATCTACCTGACCGTGGCTGACAGGTTCGGCAATATGGTTTCCCTTATCCAGAGCAACTACAGGGGTATGGGATCGGGCATGTGCCCTCCCGGACTGGGCTTTGTACTGCAGGATCGTGGTGAACTGTTTGCCTTAAGCGAAGGCCACAACAATGTATATGCCCCGGGTAAAAGACCTTTCCACACAATAATACCAGCCTTCATCACAAGGGGTGGCAAACCATGGATCAGCTTTGGCGTTATGGGCGGCGACATGCAACCTCAGGGCCATGCCCAGATCGTAGTCAACCTCATCGACTTCAAAATGAACCTACAGGAAGCTGGCGATGCACCACGCCTGTTCCATTCCGGTTCTTCAGAACCCACCGGCACAATAATGACCGACGGAGGCACACTGTTCCTTGAAAGCGGCTTCAGAACGGAGGAAATACAAACACTCCTGAGAATGGGACACAAGATCCAGTGGACCCTGGGCAGTTACGGAGGATACCAGGCAATTATGTGGGATGAGAAGAACAGGGTATACTACGGAGCCTCCGAGTCGCGTAAGGATGGACAGGCGGCAGGATACTGACGATCTTACAGCAGCAGGAACAGAGCCTGGCCAGCCCCCTATCTGATACCCAGCAAATCCATTACTCCGTTTATGAATGTCAGCGGATGTGCCGGGTTGCCGGGAACATAAAGGTCAATATGGTTTTCTTCAATAAAACCTCTTCTGAGGGTATTGCTTCCATTGAAAAGACCACCACTTATGGCATCGGTACCTGCCAGAATAATAATCCGCGGAGGAGGTATAGCCTTATATGTGATCATCAGGGCCTCCTCCATATTTTCCGGCACCGGACCCGTTATCACAATACCGTCAGCATGGCGTGGTGAAGCCACAAATTCAATACCGTATCTTCCCATATCGAAATTAACATTCCCCGCAGCTGCAAGCTCCATCTCGCAGGAGTTGTCGCCACCGGCAGAAACCTGCCTGAGCTTAAGGGCTTTACGAAATAGTTTACGTATCTCGCTCCTGGTCTCCTGATCATCAACCTTAACACTGCCGGTTGAACCGGGTTGTACAATCAGTGATTCCCTTACGTTGGTGGCGATACGATAATCATTTGTAAAAACAATCTTCCCGGGCAGGGCAAAGTGACACTCCCTGCAGAAGAGGCATCTCCCCATATCGAGGGAACCATTACTTTCATCAATCGCACGGACAGGGCAAATAGCAGAAACCAGGGCAATCTCCTCCGGGGAGATATCGCCTGCTATTACCGGACGGCCACGGAAAAGTCCCGATACAGGTTGTGTCCGCAGGTTCCTGACGAACTGCTTCCCGTGACTCAGTAATACTCTTGCTTCCTTAAACATAAACGCTCATTGGTCAGTAGTTAAAGATCGTTGCCGCAATAGGAAAGGTTGAAACTTTTGTTGCATACCGGAAAATCTGATATCTCCTGACCCCTCATGGCCAGGGCCAGAAGCTGCCAGTTATGCAGCGAAGGATCCTTTACCCGGTACTGTATTATTTTGCCGTCAGGTCCGGTGATGGCACAATGGCATATTTCTCCCCTCCATCCCTCAACGATACTAACGGCAATGCTGTCGCCACTGAAAATCATCCGGTAGTCGGGAGAGCCGGGGGCACTTGATTCCCTTTTTTCATGAATATCAAGCAGATCATTGATGATTGCCGCGGAAGCCCTTATCTCCTTCTTTCTCAGGAATGCCCTGCAAAGGACATCCCCTCCCTCAAGCGTCGTAGTCTCAAACCCATAATTATTATATGCCTGAAACGGATGTGAGACCCTTATATCCCTGCTTATTTTTGTCATTCTTGCCGCCATGCCCACGGCACCGGCAAGGAGTGCCTGATACGAGGTCACAATTCCTGTATTCTCAAAACGGGATATCACCTCCTGATTGTTGAAAACAAGGGCAGCAACCTCAAGGTATCTTCTCAGCACATCCGACAGGTTCTTCCGGATGACATTCCTCATCTCTGCTGAAAGGGGGTAATTAGTACCTCCTGGTCTAACAAGTCCTTTACCAAAACGGTTTCCGCACCAGTCCTGTGTCGTATTGATGACCATTGTCCTGAGAGCTTCACAAGCCACCTGGCCAAGCTGATAAGCCACATCACCGCAAAGTGCCGCGGTATCGCCTATATGAACAGCTATCCGCTCCAGTTCAAGTGCTATAATTCTCTCAATCTGAAGTCGTTCCGGAACCCCTACGCCTGCCAGTGCTTCTGCCAGCTGGGAAAAGGCAAGGCCATGCCCAACGGAGGTATCGCCTGCAATATTCTCTGCAAGCAGTGATTTACCCAACAGGGTTTCGTGGTTCAGAAACTGATTCTCCACTCCCCTGTGCTGGTATCCGAGCTGAATCTCAAGATGCAGGACTTTCTCACCATAGCATATGAACCTGAAATGGCCGGGCTCAATAACACCCGCATGGACCGGACCGACACCCACCTCATGAAGCTCCTCGCTCTCTATACTGTAGAACGGGTAATCAGCTATGGAAATGTCAGTCTGATACCTGCCGGATGAAAATCTCAGCGGCTTCAGCCAGGGATGGTTCAGAAATTCAACCCCATGGTTCTCCCATATCTCACGTTCAAAAATGTGTAGCTGAGGGAAAGCGGGTGTGAGTGATTCAATAGAAACCTTCCCTGCCGGCTGGCGATGTGAAAAGATATGAATCGAGTGAGCTGCATCATCTGCAATGACCATTATGAATAACCTGCTTTTGGCCTGATCCCGGACAAAATAGTTAAGGCAATGGCATGAATGTTTATTCAACAGAAGGGAAATCTGTTCTGAAAATACCCGGTATTCAAGGACTGGTATTTCCTTCAGTGAGGCAATGGCAGGGTTCGCAGATAGTTTCAGGTATTGTTGCATACTAAATTGTAAGTAATCAAATACTTCCCGATGATTCGAACATAAAGCCTCCGGCTTCAGAGGCAGAATTGAACAGGCTGTTGAGAAAGTCGGGGATATAAAAGCACATTACCACAGCAGCCAAGAAGAACAACAACTGGAAGAGATATTCACTCCCGGCAATATTCTCCTCCGAAGGCTTAAGCTGTCCGGATTCGCCAAGCAGCATTCCCATGCTCTTCCTCAGAATACCATAGAGTATAAGGGTCAGGAACATAATCGTCAGGATAAAAGCTATTAGTTGACCATCAATAAGTTCCCTCATAAGCAGAAATTCACTCCTGAAAAGAGGTGAAGGGGGTATTGCTGTGATAAGTATCACCCCCGAAAGCACTATTGCAGCGCCTGTCGGATTCACCTTCAGATAACCGCCTGTGATGTCAAGCTGGTACGATCTCATGATACGGTGCAGAATACCCATGTGATAGAAGATGCCCGACTTGATCAGTGAATGAAAAGTGATCTGCAGAAGGGCAATATAGATCCCGGGTTTACCAAGGCTTAAAGCTATCAGAACGAGTCCCATGTGTTCAACCGTGGAATATGCAAATACTCGCTTAAGGTTAATCGACCTCTGTACATATATTGATGCCACCAGCAGTGAAAGAAGCCCGGTAATAAGCATCACATGATTCATCCAGGCACTGATAAGCGTGTCCGACATGGCTGAAAATACCCTGTAAAAGGCCACAAAGCCACCATTCACGAGAGCCGTTGAAAGGAAGGCGCTGACGGGTGACGGAGCCACATAGTTGGCATCTATCCCGATTGTGTACAGGGGAAAGACCTCGAGCTTGGAACTGTACCCGGCAAGAATAAGGATGAAGGCCATCTTAAGATAGACAGGGTTGATATTTACAAAGGAGTTCTTCAATCCATCGAATGACATATCTCCCGATGCACCAGCTCCGGTTGTTGCGCTGGCGAAAAGGATACCTATATATGCCAGTGCTATTCCCAGCGAACATACGAATACATATTTCCACGTAGCCTCAAGGGAATGCTCAGTCCTTTGATAGTTAATCAGGCTCGCTACCGACAGGGTGGTAAGCTCGATGAATATCCACGATACTATTATGTTGTTGGCCGTAAATACCCCGGTAAGGGAGATGTTCAGGATGATGAATGAGAAGAAGTAAAGGGACCTGTTCCAGTTGGTGGCATTTCGTGTAAGCCTGACGGAATGATATAATGTTGCGGATGCGATTAACGACAGTATCAGAAGGAATATTACTGCCAGGGAATCAAAAGTAAAATAATTAAGGTTCACCTCATCAAGCCTGAACATAGCTGATATCGAGACAAATATCTGAAGCAGAATAAAAAGCAAAGTAATGACAACAGAACTCCTCCACCTCTTCAGGAGGAAAAGCAACCCCGAAAGAATAAAACCAGCTATAAAATAGAGACCCAATAGCATAATCAATCTACCAGTTTAGTAAGTGACTCAGCCTCAAATCCTCCCATCTTATTTCCGATCCTGGTAAGGAAGATGCTCATAACCAGTACCGCAATGAAAATATCAAGTAATATTCCGGTGTTAACAAGAAGCGGAAATTCATTACCCATCGCAATGGAGAACAGGAAAACGGCATTTTCAATTATCAGGAACCCAACCAGATGGCCAAAAAGCAGTTTCCTGACACTTATGAGCAACAACCCGGTAAACAGGGTGAACCAGGCAATGACCATGTAAATCTGGTTTACCGAAGGTATTGAAAGAACATGAGCCAGAACAAGGCTTATACCCAGCACAACCGTCATTAGCAATACAGTGTAGTTCCCTGAGAGAGATTGCTTATGCACCTTAAATATCCCCGTTCTCTGAAGGATCTTCCTCATCATGTAGGGCACTACCAGTGATTTGAAAACTATTGTTTCAGCAAGAATAAATGCCAGGTTAACCAGTGAGAAATTCTTCAGTTCAATAAAGGCCATGCCAAACAGGAGGACACCCTGAATGGCATATACCTCAATATAGTTTTTAAATTTCTCCGTGGCTGCAATGTAGACAAGGGAAATACCGAACAGAACATAGAGAAGCGTAAGCATATCAGAATATCTCCTTTTCAAAT
>JAVEWX010000092.1:0-12299 GCA_034004335.1 Bacteroidales bacterium
CGGAACGTGAAGAATTCTACCGTATCCTGGCTGATCATCCCAGGAGTGCAACACTTGCCGCTCACACCCACAGGCATTACCATCACCTCCTCGATGAGGACGAGGGTTTTCCGGGTGATATTCCCCATCATATGGTCAGTATTGGAGCAATCTGCGGCAGCTGGTGGTCGGGGGCGCCCGATGAATTTGGTATTCCTCATTCGACAATGGCTGACGGAACACCTACCTGTTACACCAGGCTGCATATAACCGGAAGCGACTGGAAGCTTTCATGGCAGGGAGCACGGAGACCGGCAGAATTCCAGATGCACATCGATGCCCCTCAGGCCATTACCGAAGGATCTGATGAACCACTGAGAGTAACTGCCAATATCTATAATGCCCTGCCCTCGGCAGAGGTAAAAATGAGAATAGGCGAAGGTGAGTGGATAGAAATGAGCCGCACGGTGAGGAAAGACTCGGTCAGGGTTGCCGTCACTGAAAGAGAAAGGGAACTTGGCACGGTCCCGTGGCGAAGGCTCGATGAACCCTATCAGTCGGAACATCTATGGGAAGCTGTAACCAATGCAGGTACACTTGATACCGGAGTTCATACCATAGAAATAGTCGCGAGGGATAGTTGGTGGGACTATAAGGGTTATCGCCAGGTATACATAAGGAAGAGACCGGTGTCCATCCCCGAATAGTCTGAATAACTGCGATTTACACTATTACCTGATAATTACCAGGCGGGCAGTATAGTAATTACCACCTTGTCTGATGGTAACGACATAGACTCCTGCCTGAAGATGGCTGACAGAGACACTGCTGTGGCTGCCTACCATACTGGAAAGAAGCTTTTGTCCATCAATGGTGAATATCTCCAGCAGGGCAGGTTCATCCTCACTGCCAAAGTCAACAGTAATCTGGTCTGAAGCCGGATTGGGATAGATATGCAATGGCTGGTATTCAGCAAAGGCCCTTTCCACTATTGTAGGAGAATCCTTAAGCCTGTATTCATAGACCGATGTACCCCTGTAGTTTGCGTCATCACACCTGATAAGCAGTTCAATACTCCCGTCACCATTGAAATCTCCAACAGCTGACGCAAATTCACTAAAAAAATATGCATTAACCTGGCTCCCCAGGGTAGCAAATGCTTCAAGCCGTAATCCCGTAACATCTCCCGATGATAATCCGGTCCCTCCGAAAAGTATGGCGGCATACTTCTGCTGAAGCAAAGGGGACGGGGAGGCCCCACTTACAATATTCCCCAGAAACAACTCATCGCAGCCATCCTCATTCACATCGGGAATGGTGTTGAACTCCGCCTGAAAACTGGTAATGAATTCGTCGGAGTCAACCCCGAAGAGCCTGTAGGGTATCTTCAATGATACATCGGCAACGTAATCCATATCATATCCGCCATAATAGATGAAGAGCATATTATAACCCTGCGGGTCAAACGATCCTGATGTCAGCTGGATGCGGTATGACATCACCGCAAGGTCGTTGGATCCGTCTCCGTTGTAGTCACCTGTGGTTATTTGCATACCGAAATAGGAATGATATGCATCAGGTATCTCCTCGAAAATCAGCAGATCAGGGAAGGTGTATGATTCAGAGGTTTGCAGCAGACCATCGCCAAAATAGACGAATATTCCCTTGAGATTTGTGTTGCTGATGTTATAAGGCAGGGCGCCGAGGACAAAATCATCAATTCCGTCATCATTCAGGTCGCCGGCAGGAAGAGCTCTTCCGGTAACATATGTATTCCCTGCTATGGGGATGGACCTTGACAGTTTCATTGCACTCAACGGGTCTTCGGATCCCATTATCATCATAAATGACTGACTGTCGGAAGAAACCGAAAATATCAGATCATCTTTGCCGTCACTGTCTATATCGCCGGTACAGTCGAGAGAAATCTCGTTGTGAGGCTCCGAACTGCTCATCCAGATTCCCGAATCGACCTGGTAAGCCGTTTGCAGGTCTGGCGTGCCGGAACCATAGATGAAGTGGATAGTGTGTTTGAAAACCGTGCTTGTTTCGTCTCGTACAACACATATAAGATCTCCGAATCCGTCACCATTAAAATCAGCCGTGACCACTTTAAGCAACCTTTCTTTTTCGTTTGCAGTAATCTTCCTGACCAGGGGTGGCAATGCAGGTTTACCGGTGAAGAGTTTCAGTGTATCAGTGTTGTACCATATGAAATCCTGAGTGCCATCATTGTTAATATCTCCGGCATTCCGGGTCATTGTTACGGACTGTACCGGAGAGTAGGGCTCTGACATAAAAATATCAGACATTACAATCTGCGACAGGTTGTTGGAATGATAAACAAGAAAACCGGTTTGAACTGCTGTCTGCGAAAGTGCTGAGAGGTCATCAAATCCATCACCGTTAATATCTCCGGCACGGGCCACATCATGGCTAAGCAAATTGCTGAAGGCAACTGTTTGTGAGGCCGATGTAAAACCAACAATTGCAGGAACAGTATTAAGCATGAAATCAGCCCGACCGTCATTGTTAATATCCCCTGCATGTTCCAGCCTGCGGTAGTAATCCACATTGCATATCACGCCCCCGAATGTTATTGAGGCATCCTCATATTTCAAAAAGCTGACAACCGATTCATTTGAGCCGAAAATCCATTCATTCAAACCGTCTCCGGTTATATCCAAGGACCCGAAATTAGAGAGGTAATAAGCAGCATTGAAAATATTGGAAGCAATATAGGTGGGATAGATGTATGTTCCGGCGAGTACGGGGCTTCCCGTCAAGAGTTCGAATATTTCAAAAACTACATGCTGGTCGTCATCTGTCTGTCCGTTTTCAAGGTTGCCATCCTCAACGCAGATGCTGAGTATTCTGTCGCCCGGACTTCCGAATTTTCCTGTAACAGCCAGGTTAGAGCGCTTACCCCTCCTGTAAGGGATTGAGTACCTGTCGGATGTGAGCAGGTTGTCAAACAGCGCTCCATAAACCACTGTGGTGTTAGTTGTGGAAAGTGCCAGGACAAGATCACCAAAGCCGTCACCGTTAAGGTCACAGAAACCGGTAACCTCAGAAGGCATTGCCGAATAGCCCCAGTCTCCGGGGTCAAATGTTTTGGTTCCCCTGACAAAGGCAAATTTTGTACTGCCGTAAAGGAATGTGAATTTACCGTCCTCCCTGAGGGAAAGAAGATCATCCTTGCCGTCTCCGTTGATATCCCCAACGGGTATTACCCTGTCGTAGATGACAAGGTAGTTGAGAAGCTGAAGATCAGGGCCACCAAACAGGATGTAGCTTTTATAGGTCTTATCGAAGGGGTCGGTGCTCCTTTCGTCGGCACATGTTCCCGCGAAGAAGAAGGAATCATCATAGCCATCACCATTCAGGTCACCGGCATAAGCAAGGGTCTGAAGGTCAAAGTTCCTTACCTGGTCGTTCCATGGTTTGCTGTTGAAAACCCATATCGGGGACTTGACAATGAAGTTGTCCTCCACGAACCATGAGCTCTTTATGCCTGCGGTCTGGCCTGATGCAATCAGAAAAAATGTGGATACTATCACCGCCAACAGGAGCCGCTTCTTAATTGACTTATTCATTTATTTATTAACCTGTTACCCTATTTAAAAGCAAATATATTACAAATATGCGTAATAAACCTACTGCGTGACGGACAAGAAGAAGCCGTCAGGAATACTGACCATAGCAAGCGGTGAAAGGTTGCCTTAATGGATTATACTGCCGTGGCATGATAGCCGGAGGAATGCCCTGGAGCTTATGAAACCAGTGAGTGGGAATGGAGGTGATCTGTTATCGGTAATCAGTAATCAGTAATCAGTGATCGGTGATCGGTGATCGGTCTTAACGGGCTGCGCCCTGTCTTGTACGCCCTGCGGGCTGTCTATGAAGTCTGAACAGGCTACGTCAGCCGCAGCGAAGAATGAGGAACGAATAACCTTTTTTTTTATTATTTTGCAATCTAAATCAGACACCATCATGAAATTTCTGTTAAGAGCCCTTGTCCTGCCGGTGGTTATTATTCTAATGGCAGCATGTAGTGATGCAGGTGAAAAAAGTGACCGTATAACCGAGAATTTCAACTTCGACTGGAAATTCGCAAACTCCGACATACCCGAAGCTGAGGCAGAGGAATTTGATGACAGCGGATGGAGGTTGCTCGATCTGCCACACGACTGGAGCATTGAGGGACCCTTCAGTAGCGATAACGCCAGCTGTACAGGCTACCTGCCCGGAGGTATCGGCTGGTACCGAAAGAGCTTCAGGGCTCCTTCAACCAAAGATGGCAGAAGAGTATTCATCAGCTTTGACGGAGTCTATTGCAACAGCGAAGTATGGATTAACGGTATCTCCCTGGGGAAGAGGCCCAACGGCTATATATCCTTTCAATACGACCTTACGGAATGGCTCAAACCGGGGAAGACCAATACCATTGCCGTAAGGGTTGACCACAGCAACCATGCTGACTCACGCTGGTACACCGGCTCTGGTATCTACCGAAATGTAAAACTCATTACCATCCCTGCAGTACACATCAAGCAGTGGGGTGTATACGCCACAGCCAAAGCTCTATCGGAGGAGAAGGCCACTGTTGATACTGAAATTGAGGTAGTCAATAATTCGAGGATGGCTGCCGAGGCACAGGTAACTGTTCAATTGCATTTAAAGGGCAGAATTGTTGCTTCAAATACCATCCCTGCCGCTCTTGAACCCACCAGTGAGAAAAAGTTATCACTTACCATGGAGATCAACGGTCCGGAGCTTTGGAGCGTCGACAACCCCACTCTTTACGACCTGGTTACAACAGTTACTACTGATGAGGGAACCGACAGGGTTACAACACCGGTAGGATTGAGGACCATAAGCTTTGATCCTCAGACCGGATTCCGGCTCAATGGTGTCAGCATGAAACTCAAGGGTATATGCATCCATCATGATGCGGGAGCCCTGGGCTCCGCCGTCCCCCGTGAGGAGCTGGCGCGAAGGCTCGACATACTTAAGGAGCTGGGATGCAACGCTATACGAACAAGCCACAACCCTTTCTCCCCCGACTTCAACGATTTGTGCGATGAAAAGGGCTTCCTGGTAATTGCCGAAATGTATGACGAGTGGGAACTGCCCAAAAAGAAATGGCTCGAAGGATGGAATGTAGGCACACCCGGCAAACAGGGGTATGTGGAAAATTTCGGAGACTGGGGTGCTGTTGACCTGCAGGACTTCATCCTGCGCGATCGCAACCATCCCTCAATCATAATGTGGAGCATAGGTAATGAGGTAGATTATCCCAACGATCCATACACCCATCCTGTGCTGAATACAGAGGCCAATCCCCAGACGTGGGCTCGCTTCAGTGAATCACTTCCCCATGCCGACCGTCTGGGAGAGGTAGCCTGGGAACTGGCAGCCATAATAAGGGAACTTGACACTACCAGACCTGTTACTGCAGGACTGGCTTCGGCCCTGATGTCAAACGAGACGGGTTATGCAGAGGCTCTCGATGTGGTTGGGTACAATTACCAGGAATTCAAATATGAAGGTGATCATGCCAGGTATCCCGACCGGCCGATATATGGAAGCGAAAACGGCATGAGCCTGGAGATGTGGGAGGTTGTTGAAAACAATGATTATGTGATGGGACAATTTCTCTGGACAGGAATGGAATATCTTGGAGAAGCCGGCAGATTCCCATCCAGGTCAAATACCGCAGGGCTCATCGACCTCGCCGGAAACAGGAAGCCGGAATTCTATTTCAGGCAGAGCCTGTGGAGCGATAAACCAATGATCTTCCTTGGCACAACAGGCAGGCTCACCCAACGGGCACCAGAAAGTCTGTGGGCTCATAAGAGGGTTGATCCGTTATGGAACTACAAACCGGGGCAGACTATCAGTGTCAATGCATTCACCAACTGCGAAGAGGCAGAGCTATTCCTTAATTCTGCGTCCCTCGGAGTAAGGAAAAGGGCCGACTTTACGAACCGTACCCTTAGCTGGGAAATACCGTTCGAGCCCGGGACACTGGAAGTAGTGGCCAGAAACGGGGGCACCGACGCAGCAACATACCGGCTGGTAACCGCGGGAGAGCCCGCCATCCTGAAGGTGGAATGTTCGAAGGAGGCAATAAGTGCCGACAGGCAGGAACTGGTGCATGTGTTCGTGACAATAACCGACAGGGATGGTAATCTGGTCTATGGCGCCAACAATGAGATAAAATGCGATATTAATGGCCCCCTCAGGCTATTGGGTATGGAGGACGCCAATCCTGTAAATATTGAGGATTATAAGGACAATGTACAGAAGGCATTCCGTGGCAGACTGCTTATATATCTTCAGGCAATGGACAGGAAAGGTCGCGCAACGATAACCATATCATCGCCAGGACTTGAATCCGCGACATTCGAAATCGGGCTGAAATAAGTCCAATAGCCTGACTGAATGCAAGTTACCAGGACAGCCCTCTATCCATTAATATCTCACGTAGCTGGGATTGGTCCACACGATTTCTTCCTTCGACCGCGACAGCCAAACCACGAAATCGGTAACCCAGTTTACAAAGTCTGTCATGTTCTCATAGTCGATATGCTGAGGTTCATCCCACGGTTTATGCAGGTGATCCTCACCGGTATGGGTGCAGAGTGTTGTTGAGGGAATACCGGCAGAAATCTCCCCTCTCCTTTCAACTGTGTTGAAGGCAACATTGTCGGAGGAGGAGAAGAGTCGCTCCGCATTCTCATATAAGCTGTACAGTTCCCATCCCGACGGATGGCTGAAGCTCCTGATAAGGTCATCGATGTTGGTCTGTGACTCACCCGTTATGTAGAACTTCTTCTTCCCTATATTCTTATTATATCCCGGCATCTCAAAGTTGAGATTGACATAGGCTTTTTTAAGATCAACGGGAGGATCAGCCACGAAGTTGCGTGAACCGCGCATGCCCATCTCTTCTCCGCTTACAGCGACGAAAACCAGTGTTCGGCCCGGTCTCACTCCCTTCTCCATTATCCTTGATGCTATGGCCATGAGGGTTGCCGTGCCGGCAGCATTGTCATCGGCACCGTTGTAGATGGAATCACCCTCCACCGGCCTGCCTATACCGATATGATCGAAATGTGCCGTCAGGATGATATACTCATCCTTCAGAACAGGGTCACTGCCCGGGATTATTGCGGCAACATTTTGCTCCTCGAGGGTACGGTTACGCGATGTGAGTGTGTACCCGCGAATGTAACTGTCGCCGAAACCAGGTTTTAACCCCGCATTACTGAAGACCGAAGCTATGAAATCGGCTGCTATTTTCATCTGAGGGGATCCGTTTGCCCTTCCACCCATCTCGTCGGATGCCAGGAAGAAAACCCAATCCCTGAGCATGTCATGCAACCTTCGGTCTGCCTCCGTTGCCAGTTGTGCGTCAAGTGAACGGCATACCATCAGCATGGTTGCCATAAAAATGATTCCGGATACTCTTTTCATCTATGCATATAATTAAATTACATTCACCAAAATTATCATTTTCAAGACCACTAAATTAAGTATCCTTCAGTTCAGGAAAAAATATTAACTCTTAATAAGGGTTAAATAAGGAGGTAATCAAATATTGTTAATTTTGGATCGGATATATGATAACAATTAAATCACCTGTTTGCGGAGCCGGCCGGCCATAAAACAATCTGGCGGTAAGAGTCGTCAATGCAACGGTAAAAAATCAATCTGTTCTGCTGATGAAAACAACGGTTCAGGATATTTTCAGGAGGGAGGCAGCAGCCATTGGATCAATACCTGTCAGTGACAGCTATGAAAAGGCAGTAGCCATTATTTATCAACGGGTACACAATGAGAAGGGCAAGGTAGTGACCAGCGGCATGGGTAAAGCCGGCCAGATTGCCAATAATATTGCCACCACCTTAAGTTCGACCGGAACCCCGGCCGTCTTCCTCCATCCCAGTGAAGCACAACATGGTGACCTGGGTATACTCCAGGAGAATGATGTAATAATTGCCATATCAAATTCCGGCAAAACAAGGGAGATTACTGAGCTGCTGAATCTTAAAAATGCACTATACCCCTCAATCCCGGTCATAGTCATCACTTCCGACGGCAACAGTCCTCTCGCGGCCGGCGCCGACTGTGTCATTGAGACAGGGGCCCCTGAAGAGGTTTGCGCCCTGGGACTGACACCCACCACATCTACCACCGTTATGACCGTCATAGGCGACGCCCTGGTTGTGCTTATGATGAAAAAGATAGGTTTTACCGCGCGCGATTACGCACAACGTCATCACGGAGGATATCTCGGTGACAGGTCGAGGCAGAAGGCTGGTTAGCAACTGTAGTTAAACTAAATAATTCAGCATACCTGGCAATAAGAATACTCTTTGTCTAACCCAAACTCCTGAGACATTGTTACAGACTGTAGACTGGATAATCGTAGCGATCTTCTTCGCGATAGTGCTTATTATCGGATGGGTTGCATCAAAAACAGCCGGAAAGGACACATCACAGTTCTTCCTCGGAGGCCGTGGCATGCCCTGGTGGCTGCTCGGAATATCGATGGTGGCCTGTACCTTCTCGGCCGATACACCCAACCTGGTAACTGGCATGGTCAGGGAATCGGGTGTGGCCAAGAACTGGGCATGGTGGGCTTTCCTGATTACCGGAATGGTGACCGTATTCATATATGCGAAGCTGTGGCGCCGGTCAAACATTATGACCGACCTTGAATACTACGAGTTGCGTTACAGCGGCAGGGCAGCCTCTTTCCTGCGTGGATTCCGCTCCCTCTACCTGGGTATCTTCTTCAACACCCTTATAATGGGAACCGTAACCCTGGCAGCTATCAAGATAGGCGGCGTAATGCTCGGCGTAAAGCCATGGCTGGCAGTTGTCGGAGGGTCAGTAGTAGTAGTTATATATGCCTCGATAGGAGGACTCAAGGGGGTTATCTGGGCCGACTTCTTCCAGTATTCCATTGCAATGTTCGGAGCAGTGCTGGCAGCAGTCATTGCCACCCGTCAGCCCGAGGTTGGCGGATTGTCAAACCTCCTCTCAAATCCCGCCATCGCAGGAAAACTTAAGATATTCCCCGACATGACCGATCCTTCGGTTTGGATACCCCTTCTGCTTATTCCCGTAGCCGTACAATGGTGGTCGGTATGGTACCCTGGTGCCGAACCGGGAGGCGGCGGCTACATAGCCCAGCGGATGCTGTCGGCAAAGAATGAAAAAAATGCCATTGGCGCCACCCTGCTGTTCAACTTCGCACATTACGCCCTGCGTCCGTGGCCATGGATCATCGTGGCGCTCGCCTCACTGGTGATATTCCCCGACCTTGCCTCCATAAGGGAAGCATTCCCGGCCATAACCGATACATACCTGAAGGACGACATTGCCTACCCGGCCATGCTCACCCTCATCGGTCCCGGCTGGCTCGGCCTGGTTACGGCCTCGCTGATAGCAGCATACATGTCAACCATCGGAACCCATCTCAACTGGGGCTCCTCGTATGTGGTCAACGACTTCTACAAGCGATTCGTGAGAAAGGATGCCCCCGAAAAGGAGCTTGTTGCCGCCGGTCGGTTTACCACCATCCTTCTGATGGTTATTGCCAGCCTCCTTTCGCTCTTCTTCCTTAACAATGCCACACAGGCCTTCAACGTGTTGCTTCTCTCCGGGGCGGGAACCGGGGCCATCTACCTGCTGCGCTGGTTCTGGTGGCGCATTAATGCCTGGACCGAGATAGTGGCAATGATAGTAGCCACGGTGACAGCAGTGGTACTGGTATTCTTTGTCACCGATGAGACCCTGGCCACCGAGGTGCTCGATGCCTTCACGGTGAGACTGCTGATTGCCGTTACAATTACTACCGTTGCATGGCTGGTTACCACACTGGTAACAAAACCTGAACCTGACGAAGTACTTATAACCTTCTGTCAGAAAACCCATCCGGGCGGACCGGGATGGAAAACGGTTACAGAAAAGGCCGCAGAGAAAGGAATAATCCTTGAACCGGAAGGCAGGAAATGGAACATGCCCCTCCAGCTACTGTGTGTTTTCGCGGGCACCATAGTCATTTACAGCGCATTGTTTTCAATAGGCAGCTTCGTATACCTCAAACCCCTCAATGGCATTATCCTCGCTGTCGTGGCTGCTGTTGGCACCTGGTTCCTCTTCCGGTCATTCAATAAAATCGCAGAAGACTGACGATGATATCCGGACTGGCGGAAATATACAGGGCTTTTAACCCTGCCGGTGCGTTAGTCAGTGCAGTACGCTTCGGCAACGGTCATATCCACGATACGTTCAGGATTACAACCACGTCAGTCTCGGTACCCGGATACATACTGCAGCGCATCAACACAAACGTGTTCCGTAATATTGAGGGGCTTCAGGGCAACATCGAAAAGGTTACGGAACACATATGCAGGAAGCTGACAGATATCCCCGGAAGCCAACCCGACAGGCAATGCCTCAGACTCATACCAACACATGAAGGAAAAAGCTGGTACACACATACCGATGGAAGCTGCTGGAGAATGCACCTGTTCATCGCCAACCACAGTAACTATGAGATTGTTGACAGTGAGGGAAGAGCCTTCGAAGGAGGCAGGGCTATTGGCAACTTCACTGCCATGGTAGCCGACATGGATCCTGCAAAACTGGAAGAAACCATACCAGGTTTTCATAATACACCCTCACGAATAGATGACTTCATGCGGTCGCTCAAAAATGATAATGCCGGAAGGGCAGCTTCCGTAGTCGTGGAATCTGAAAAGATAATTGCCCGTGCCGGCAGTATGAAGATAATAGTCAAACTCGGCAGGGAGGGGAAAATACCTCTCCGCGTTACCCATAATGACACCAAGTTCAACAACATACTTTTCGATGAAAACGACCATGCCCTGTGCGTGATCGATCTCGATACCGTTATGCCTGGGTATGTGCACTACGATTTCGGTGATGCTATCAGAACGGCTGCCAGTACGGCTGCAGAGGATGAACCTGATCTTGACCGCGTATCGATTAACCTTAGGTTTTATGATGCATGGACAGGAGGTTTCCTCAGTGAGGCCGGCAAATATCTTACCCGCGCAGAAAAAGAGTGGCTGTCCTTTGCACCGCGACTGATAACCTATGAACAGGCCCTTCGGTTCCTGAATGACTACATCAATGGTGATATTTATTACAGGACCTCATTCCCCGGGCAAAATCTGCAAAGGGCAAGGGCACAACTGAGACTTCTCGAAAGTATGGAAGAGAATGCACCTGAAATGGAGATGATAGTAAAAAAATATATCTGAAACCCCACAGATTATTCAAAAACATGCTTTTACAGTTTTTTTTTCGACTAAGTGCCTAGTTAATCTGATTTCATTTCTTAATTTTATAAGATTGATAACTCCGGGTCTGCTCGGGTCATTCTGAAATTATGAAAGTCAAAACAGCTGCATTATTAATGGTATTGCTTACTCTTCATGCATGCAGGGAGAGTCAATCCGGTAACCAGGAAGAGATGGCCAGAAGAGCCACGAGGCCGGAAGCCGTTATTGTTCAAACTGTTAAACTTGAACCGGGTATCTTCTATCATGAACTGGTAAGTAACGGGAAGGTTGTAGCCCGTGAAAAAGTCGTCGTTCCGTTCAGGGTGAGCGGGACAATTACTGAGCTGAATGTCGTTAACGGACAAAAGGTGCAGGCCGGAGACCTGCTGGCACGGATTGAGGACTTCACCTTCCTGACACAACTCGAGAGAGCCCGCCAGCGACTCGAGAAGGCAGAAATAGACTTCAGGGATGATCTGCTCCGTAATTACAGCGGACGCGATACGACATCCCTTCCCGAGGGGGCAGTTAAAATGGCCAGGATAAGAAGCGGACTGTCAGATGCAGAGACAAACCTCAGGGAGGCAGAATATAACTATCAGAACACCCGCATTATCGCTCCCATAACCGGGCGCATCGCCAACCTCGAGGCCACAAAACTGAACCACTCGGGCTCCTACAGGAACTTATGCACCATCATCAACGATGACATAATGGATGTTGTGTTCCCGGTTATAGAATCCGAGTACCGCTTCGTAAGCACAGGCATGCCGGTAGGCATCATCCCCTTCTCCGGAGATACCATCACCATCACCGGCACCATAACTGAGATAAACCCTGCCGTTGACGAAAACGGGATGATACAGGTGAAGGCCTCTTACCGTAACAACGGGCGCCTCATCGAGGGCATGAATGTCAGGATACTCATCAGGAAACCCGATCCCGGCAAACTGGTGGTACCCAAGGAGGCCCTGGTGATGCGCCAGGGCAGGG
>JAVEWX010000093.1:0-12224 GCA_034004335.1 Bacteroidales bacterium
ATCAGAACTGTCATCTCCACCATGGAACAGTGCAGCCGGCACCGGCGGTGTGCTGGCCATGATTGTTGGAGGAAACCTGACCCTCAATGCCGATATCAATATGACAGGGAAGGGCTTTGAAGGAGGGGCGACGACTATGGGAACAGGCGAGTGTGCAAGCCTGCCCGGAAGAAATCTGTATATCTATGATGCAACTTCAACCTACTCAGGTTTCAAGGGAGAGGGTGTCGCCATTACAAATAATCTGCTTGAACCCCTATTCCCGAATTACGCCAAGGGAAAGGGGGGCAATTTCAACGGCGGTGGCGGCGGCAATGGTAAGTTCTCAGGAGGAGGCGGTGGCGGCAATTTCGGTTCGGGTGGCAACGGCTATGTGGAAGTCACAGGCTGTGAAGATGTTGAGGCTCCGGGAAGGGGCGGACGGTCAATACTGGGAACAGCAATTGAAACGGGAATATTCATGGGGGGTGGTGGCGGATCATCCACCTACCTCGCTGGTTCAACAGCCTGCCCCGGAGGCAGGGGTGGAGGAATTGTAATAATCCTTGCCGATACCATAATAGGTAACGGATTTTCCATTCTTGCCAATGGCGAGCATCCGGCTGTCAGCGCTTCAGGGCCTGACGCAGGTGCCGGTGGTGGCGGCGGCGGAGGTTCAGTCGCCCTTTCAATAACATCATTCGGATCTGCCCCACTGACCTTAAGGGCTAACGGCGGACAGGGAGGGAATACTTCCAATGTCACCGGTTCCGGAGGTGGCGGCGGAGGCGGCAGGTTATGGGTGAACATTCCCTTTCCGGGTACAGGAATTACCAGGACCGTCTCCGGAGGCATCCCGGGGATTATTAACTATCCCATTGGCAGTCCGGTGGGAGATGCGGGGTCTCCCGGACTGATCAGCAATACTTTTGCCGTGAAGCTTAACGGATTCCTCTTTAACTCCATCAGATCATCGGTAACCACCCTGGTTAACGATACGATATGTGAATTGCAAATCCCTCCAAAACTTATCGGAACCCAGCCAATCGGCGGGCTTCAGCCATATACCTTCCTGTGGCAGAAGAGTTACGACGGTGTGACCTGGACCGACCTGGCCAATACCGAAGTGCCCGGACTAAACTTTACCCCTTCGGGAGGTGAAACAACAACCCTGAGGTACAGGCGAACCGTAACCGATTCTGATGGCCTTGTTGACAAGAGCAGAGAGGTAATTATACTAGTTCAGCCGCTGATCTCGGATAACCTGATCGAAGCTGATGCAACAATATGCTATGCCCAGGATCCGGGCGCCCTGATACCCGCCAACTCCGGTCCCGGAGGTGGTGACGGCATTAATTACAGGTATATGTGGAAAATGAGCACCGATAATGTTCTGTTTTCCGAGATACCTGCCACCGACAGTGACTCCTTCGATCCTCCGCCGCTTACCTCAACCACCTATTATCACCGTGTAGTCACTTCCGGCAAGTGTACTGATATCTCAAACCCGCTGACCATAACCGTATTGCCCCTTATTGCATCCAATACCATAGCCGCCGGTCAGACGATCTGCGAAAATGACCTTTTCATTGACCTTACCGGTTCTGTCCCAACCGGGGGCGCCGGTGCAGGCAGCTATACCTTCGGATGGTTGTCAAAAACCGGAGCTGCTGCATGGGTGCCAGCCTCGGGACTTAATTCGGGGCAGGGATATGATCCCGACGAAACGGAATTTCCGGCGACACAGTACTACAGGAGGGTTGTTTACTCCGGTCCGGGTGATGTGTGCCGCGATACGACCGATGCTGTAACCCTGCTCATGCATCCCGAGATTACCAATAATACCATTGGCGGGAACCAGACAATCTGCTACAATAACCAGCCGGCAATAATTACGGGACAGTTGCCTGCCGGCGGAGACGGATCCTATACCTATACCTGGCAGGATAGCTCAAAGGTAAACACCTGGACCAATATACCCGGATTCATAAACTCTGCCGAACCCTCTTTCCTGCCCCCCGTACTGCAGGACACTACAGCATACAGGAGGATCGTCATCTCTTCCGCGTGCAACAACATTAGTGAGGTTACGAGGATATTTGTTCACAAACCCGTTACTGACTTTGGGATTTCGCTGAAATCGGGCGGCCTTGACACGACTATTTGCAGCGGTGCAGTACCTAATCTTCTGAAAGGGGAGACTGCTGCAGGCGGAACATCTATTCCGGGAGATTATAACTACACATGGTTCTACTCCATTGATGAGACTAACTGGATACCGGTACCGGCTGCAGGGACAGATGCTGATTACCAGCCGGGATCACTTACTGAGACAACCTGGTTCAGGCGGGAGGTCCGGTCGGGAGAGTGCCTGGCAGTAAGCAATTCAATAAAAGTTACTGTCCTGCCTGTGATAGCTAATAACACCTTGCCGGCTGACATGATGGTATGCTATAACACTGCTCCAGCACTCCTCGTTGCGACACCCCCAACGGGTGGAACCGGAAGTTTCACATACCTGTGGGAGCAGAGCACCGACAGCGGTTCCACTTGGGGCAATGCTGCCGGACTCAATACCCTTAAGGATTACCAGCCACCGGTTCTTACGGCCCCGGTGAGTTACAGGAGAGTGGTTTACTCAGGTCCCTCTGATTGCTGTTCCGATGTTTCAACCGCCATAAGCGTTGGAATACACGATCTTCCCACAGGCAACATTGTATCGGTTACAGACGAAATGTGCAGGAGTTACGCAACCATAACCATGGAGGTGACCCTGACAGGAGCGGCCCCCTGGAATGTGGTCCTTAACTCAAGCACTGACCCCTCGACGGTGACTCTGAATTCCATATCAGCCTCTCCATATGTCGCCACTCTCAGCCCGACTGCCACCTCAACCTATACAATCCTTTCAGTCACCGACAACAACGGATGCCAGGCAGAGGTTAAAACGGGTAGTTTTGCCCTGACCATGTATGAGGATCCTGTAGCCAGAACCAACCCCGACAATTCTGACGAGGTATGCGGGTTGAGTTATGATCTTGTTCCGGTACCAAGTGTGGGAACCGGGACCTGGGTACTGACTGGTATCCCGGTAGCAGAAAGCAGTGACCTGGGTTCAGGAAGGCTGAGGGTTGAACTGGGCAGCGGTAATTACGGCACATGGAGCTTCTGGTGGAAGGAGACCAACTGGAATTGCAAAGACTCCGTGAAGCTCGATGTCAGGTTCTGGGAAATGCCATCACCCGTGGATGCCGGCCCCGATATTACAACAACCCTGAATTTTGTCAGGATGAATGCTGCCGAGCCATCGCCGGTCAATACAACAAAAATGCAGTGGAGTTACCCGGGGACCCCGGCCGACATATTATATGATGATGCCAGTGATCCGCTGACGTGGGTCAGGGGATTGAGGCTGGGTCAGAACACATTCACATGGACTGTGGAGAATGGGAAATGTATTGTCGAGGATATTATTAACGTGAACTATAATCCCATTCCCACCGGGTTCTCTCCCGACAACAACGGCCTTAACGATTTCTTCGAGATACCCGGCCTGGAGGACACGGAGAATGAGCTTGTCATAGTGAATATTTCGGGAGCTGAACTGGTCAGGTTCAGTAATTACAGCAGTTTGACAGGATACTGGGACGGCAGGGACAGAAATGGCAAGGATCTTGCAGAAGGCACATATTACTATTTCCTTACGATAACAAAACCCTACCAGGCGAGAACCGGGGGTTACATTATAATTAAACGGAAGATCAATGAGTAGTGTGAGGGTCAGAAATATCGTATTCCTGTTGCTTGCCCTGCTTATGGGGCGGGAGGAGATCTATGCCCAGACCTACCCCGGTTTTTC
Organism: Bacteroidales bacterium; assembly: GCA_034004335.1. Classification (GTDB taxonomy): domain Bacteria; phylum Bacteroidota; class Bacteroidia; order Bacteroidales; family VadinHA17; genus SLNP01. Next base: position 3,839 of record JAVEWX010000093.1, read on the forward strand.
ACAGTATCTCGTTAATGGCATGGTCATCAACCCTGCCTATGCGGGGTCGAGAGGTACGATGAGTGCACTGCTTTCGATGCGGAAGCAGTGGTCGGGTGTTGAAGGAGCCCCTGTGTTCCAGACAGTATCGGTCCATGCACCCATGAAGAATGACAGGGTTGCCCTGGGGCTGCTGTATAACCGGCAGACCTATGGTGTCACTGAGATGCAGAACATATACGGAGTGTATGCCTATCACATTCATATAGGCAGGAACAGCAGGCTGGCCTTCGGGATACAGGGAGGCGTTGATATCAATAATTCCAACTTTGCAGGAGTGCCAACAGCCCTTCCCAACGACCCGGCCTTCACCGAAGGTGTGGACCTGCGCATTCTGCCTAACGTAGGTGCGGGGGTTTATCTCTACAACAATGACTTTTTCATGGGACTCTCGATTCCGGCATTCCTGAGCTACAGGGAGTCGGGTACACCATCGTCACTGAAAGTTTACCACTCGGTACAGAATTATGATATGCTCTTGCTTACGGGCGGGTTGATAACCTTCACTGAAAGTTTCAGGTTCAAACCCTCCATTCTGTTGAAGTATTCACTCACAAAGCCTCTCGAGGTTGATGTGAACGGGAATTTTATAATAGCTGACTTCATATGGCTTGGAGCCTCCTATCGTATGGCTGAGGAATCACTTATCGGGATCCTCGAAATCCAGGCAACCCAGCAGATTAAACTGGGGTATTCCTATGATTACCAGCTGGGGAACCTCGGCTCCTTTTCGAAGGGAACCCATGAATTCCTTATGCGTTTTGAGTTCGGATACAGGGTAAGTGCGGCAAGCCCACGATATTTCTGATATGGGAGGCATGAAGAAACATATTATCCCTTCATTGTTGTTACTGGTTGCCCTGACTCCGGCAGGCGGGCAAAATAAACCTGCTTATGAGGTTGACAGGCTGCCTGTCAGTTCGGGTATCTTCAGCGATATAGCCCCGGTCATTCATGCCGATGGCATACTCTTCTGCTCAAACAGGAAGAATGGCATTGTGAAGGATAACCGCACCTGGGATGAGAACCGCAGCTATGACATATACTATGCGGAAAAGACCAGTGATGGCAACTTCCGTAATCCCAGGGTCTTTTCAAAGGACCTTGCGTCGATTATAAGCGAAGGACCATTCTGCTTCTCCCCCGATGGCAAGACAATATATTTTACCAGGAACCTTGAAGAGGGCAAAGCGATACGTCGCAGGAACAGAAAAAATCTCAACGGGATCTTCCTGGCTGACAGACAGGGCGACAGATGGGTCAACATCAGGCCTTTTGAGTACAATAATGAAGCCTATACCGTGGGTCATCCCACAATAAGCAATGATGGCAGGTACCTGTTTTTCTCCTCCGACATGCCAGGCGGGATGGGCAAATCCGACATTTATTACTGTGAGTGGATTGAAGGCAGATGGAGCCAGCCTGTAAATGCCGGTGCCACCATAAATACTCCGCATGCTGAGATATACCTTAATATGCATCCGTCGGGACGCCTCTACTTTTCATCCGACCGACCCCCGTCACGACCCGGCCCTTATGGCGGACTGAATATCTATTACAGCAGCCTGCTGCCTGGCGAGTGGACCACTCCCGTTATGCTCGGGGAACCCGTAAATTCAACTTCCGACGATTTTGCCTTTACCGCATACCCCGATGGTATGGCAGGTTACTTCTCATCCTCCCGCAGGAGAAACGACGACCTTTATGCATTCAAATCAATAATAATCAGAAGGGATGACTGTTCTCCCCAGGAGGAAAACAGCTTCTGCTACGAATTCTACGAAGTTAACGCGGTAATCTATGATACAATCCCCTTCGAATATGAGTGGGATTTCGGCGACGGCCATACGGCAAAGGGAGCCAGGGCAGAGCATTGTTTTGACGGACCGGGCACCTACATTATCAACCTGAATTCGGTGAACCTTGTCACAAAGGAGATTCAGAAAAACGAGGTGACCTATGAGCTGGTTGTTGAACTTATTGAACAGCCCTTTATCACCGGACCCGATACCGTCAGAGTGGGAGAAGCAGTTGAATTCACCTCCCTTGAAACCCATCTGCCGGGATGGAACATTGAACATTATGTATGGAACTTTGACGATGATACCGCAGGGGAAGGAGAAAGAGTAATGAAGATATTTCAGTCCCCGGGTGTTTTCCAGGTTCAGCTTATTGTATCAACAGAGCCGGACAGGGGAGAACAGGCCAGGGAGGGATGTGTGACAAAAAGCGTAGTGGTGGTCAGAAACCGCTGACAAAACTATTGTTATCTTTACGAACTTTAAAATGAATAAACATACAATATATATATCACTTGTAATCCCTGCGCTAATCCTGGCGGCGGGAACAAAAGCCTGGGCCCAGCCGGTTCCCGGTGAGGTGGAGAACATACCTTACCTGATAACCTTCGGCAAGGATGGTCAGACCTCGTGGGGTGATGATGATTTTTCACAGACATTCTTCTTCACCATACCTCTCGACTACAGGCAGCCTTTTTACATACGTGTCTTCGATCCGGATATCGGCGGAGAACATGACGAGATAAATGGCTACTGGGATACCAGAATGCTTTACTCGGTATACGGAGGTGCCGGATGCTATACCCACGAAGAGGCCAGGGGAATCGATCCGACGGGTAACTACAAGAGCGGCACACTGCTCTATTCGAGGGCATTCGTTATGGAGGAGAGGTATGACAATCAATGGTATACCTTTGGACCTATAAACCCCACAGAGGGAGAATTCGTTGAGAGATACCAGAGTTATTTTTTCAAGATAGTATGTGACGGCGTTTCGGGAGATGACGGAAATACCTACAGGTACTTCCTCAGCCGTGAGGCCGAGGCCAATCGTCCGATTGAGGGGGCCAATGCATTCACCTACGAGTACACTTTCAGGATGTGGAATGATACAACAAATGTCATGCACATCTATCCTTTCGTTGATACCATGTGCGTCTTCGTCAAGGTTGTTAATTTTGACTGGGACTCTGACGGGACTATACTTGCAGTTTCGGAGGTCAGGAAGGGACAGTTGCTGAAGATATCAGCTGAGGATGAGTGGGCAGAGGACCGTATAACGGTTGACCCCCGGGAGATCAACAAATCATATGATTTCCAGTTCCATAAGAGAAAGGATTTCCTGGTAAGAAACAATAACGTGGTTGTCAGGGTTGAAAACCAGTACGGGGATGTTCTGAAGTTCTTCACGGTCCCCATTGGTGGTATTCCGGTTTACAATCCCAGGATTAACGTGGTAAAAAAGAATAAACAACCCTGAGTCAGGTGGGCCGTTTCTCAGCACATTTCCTCATAATAATGCTCCTTGCAGGGTCAGGCACCCTGTTCGGACAGAAATACAATTTCAGGCATTACGGTCCTCCGGAGCTGCCCGACCAGGTAGTCTATTCACTCACGCAGGATAATGACGGCTTTCTCTGGGTCGGAACAGGCAATGGGCTTTTCCGATATGACGGTTTTATTTTCAGACAGGTTAACTTCCCCGATTCAGGGTCTCTCAGGTTCCCGACGACATTGTTCCGCGACAGCAGGGGTGTCGTCTGGGTCGGCGGCAGTGACGGTTCCCTCCACTGTTACACTGGCAACACACTTGCATCGATCGACAGCGTAAGGTCACAGAGGATCAATGATATAAAAGAGAGCCCTGAGGGAGATGTTTTCGTGGTTACACAGAATAACGGAATATACGTTTTGGCTGCCGGTGACAATAACAAATTAAGACATCTTGCGGCCCCCGGGGGCGTCCTGCTGTATTCACTGGGCTTTGCATCTGAAAATACCATTCTTGCCGGAACCAATGAAAACCTTCTTCTGATGTCTTTCCGGGGAGACTCCCTGGTGAAAGAGGCTGCTGTTGAAGGCATAGAATATACGAAGGTAACCTCAATAGTAAGGCCTGCGGCCGGAGGGGTTTTCTTTGCCGGTACCGAAAGCAACGGTGTTTTCCTGGTCCGCCCCGATGATGGAGTTCTAAGGGCCCTGCCGGTTTCTGACGACGAAGATCTTTCATACCTGAGGGTACAGTCGATATTCAGCGACAGAGAGGGATCCCTGTGGGTGTCAACCTATGGCTCGGGAGTCATTAAACTCCATTTTGACACAAGCGGTTCAAACATTACAAACATCAGATTATATAACTCGGCAACGGGACTCTCGGCAGATGATGCCAGGGTCGTTTTCCAGGATAATGAGGGCAATTTCTGGATAGGGTTGTACGGAGAGGGACTCAATCAACTGGTATCGGAAGCCTTCACATTTTATCAGCCTGGTTTATCAGGTGAGGACAACAACATTATCTTCGTAGGAAGTAACGGCAGTGATTATCTTCTCGGCAGCACTACGGGACTGCATCACTTTGACCTTTTCACGGGTACTGCAACCCGTTTTGAATCGGTGACGGCATCTACGTCGGGGGTTCCCGCAACAAGCTATTACGCCGGAGATGATGGATCGCTGTGGATAGGAACCGGAGGTGCAGGTCTTTACCTCCGCGATCGCAATGGCATCATAAAACAGTTCTACCGTTCTTTCAACTCGGGCGAGAATTATATCTCCGCAATTACATCGTTCGGAGAAAACATCTGGCTCTCGACACGTAACGGCGTGGTTGTAGTAAACAGGAGAAACGGGAGTACAGTAAGGAAATTCACAACTACCGATAAACTGCCGCACAACAACATAAACCAGGTTTTCATCGACATTTCGGGCAGGGCAATGATTGCCACTGAAGCCGCCAATATCTATTATGCTGACATGGATGGTGGCATAACAACCGGCAATATTCAGATTGAAGGCAGCGTCAGGAACATTATTACGGGATTCACACAGGCTCCCGACGGGAGCTACTGGATCGCCACAAACGGTAACGGAGTTTTTTATATCAACGGGGATTCAGTGAATACCCTCAACAGCACCGATGGCATGATGTCAAATTTCTGTTACAGTATCCTTGCAGATTCGGAGTCAAGACTATGGGTAGGCCATGAGCGCGGATTCTCGCGTTTCGATCCGGTAACCGGTTCAATGTCAGTATTCTCAACCTCCTTTGCAAGAGGAGGAGACTGCAACCATAACGCAATTTTTGAATCGGCAGGGGGAATCGTATTCATCGGAACAACCAATGGTCTTATAGTCTATGACAGGAAAAAGGACCTCAGGAGCGTGGTGCCGCCCGGCTTGAACATTACTTCAATAACGGTCAACGACAGGGTCTACCCCTTTACACCCCACCTTCTGCTTCCCTATAACAGGTATGTCGTCAGGATAGATTATGTTGGAATAAGTCTTTCAAATCCCGGGCTTGTACGCTACCGTACCAGACTCGACAACTATGACACCGACTGGAGCGACCAGGGAAATGTCAGGAATATTACCTACAGGCTTACCGATGGCACCTTCAGGTTCTCTATTGAGGCAGTCAACGAGGCAGGGGTCGCATCGCTCGAAGACAGTGTGATTGAGATTACGGTAAGGAAGCCTGTCTGGCGAAGGTGGTGGTTTGCCATCAGTGCATTGCTGGTGATGTCGGGAGCCATCGTAGTGATTATACGGGTCAGGGAGGCTGCCCAGATAAGGATGAGAGAACATCTTGAGGAATTGCTGAGGCAGAGAACCAGTGAAGTTGTAAAGCAAAAGGAGGAAATTGAACAACAAAACCTTGAAATTACAGACAGCATCAATTATGCCAGGCGAATACAGGCAAGTATACTTCCCGATATTGCCAAACTGAGGCAATCCTTCAGGGATGCCTTTATTATATTCATACCCCGTGATATAGTCAGTGGCGACTTCTACTGGTTCGATAAAATAGGGGAAGAGCGCTTTATTCTCGCCTGTGCCGATTCAACGGGTCACGGAGTGCCGGGAGCCTTCATGTCGATGATTGGTTCTACATTGCTCCAGGATATAATAACAAGGAAAAACGTCACACGACCCTCCGAAATACTATCGCTCCTCGATGAGCAAATCTTCTCGACGCTAAACCGGAATATCGATGTTGGGGTTTCAAATGACGGCATGGACATGGTAATCTGCGAGTTTAACCTTAAGAATCGTCATGTCAGGTTTGCCTCGGCAATGAGGCCGGTAATCATGATAATGGACGGGGAACCTGTATATATTAAGGGCAACAGGTCGTCTGTCGGCGGTGAAGCCTATGTCGAAAAGTTTTTTGCTGACCAGGAATATTATCTTAATGAAGGAGATGCCATTTATCTGTTTTCCGACGGCTTTCCCGATCAGTTCGGGGGTGATGACGGTAAGAAGATGAAGGTGGCAAGGCTCAAAAAGCTGATAGAGGAAATCATGCCCATGTCAATGGATGAGCAGAAGGACTATATTACCCGGTTCTTCTATGACTGGAAGGGGGACCATGAACAGGTAGATGATATTCTGTTCATGGGAATCAGGTTCTGATTCAGCGGTTTTCTTCAGCCAGACAGGTGCCGTTACTATTGATTGCTATCTCGCAGGTTGACTCCACGTTGCTAGGGTGCATTGCCCTGTCCTGGATATAAAAATCGTACATTATCACATCCTCTGCACTGAAATCGAGGTATAGAAGGACAACAGTTATCTCTCCCTTCACAATCTTATTCTGTCCAAGCCTTTCTATATAGGGTATACGGTAGGGTGTGGGCAGCAGAGGGTCTCCCGGAAGGGCTGGTGTCATTACGCCTTCAACCTTCCTGTAAAGAGTAAGGAAGAGATTTCTGCTTTCATCGGTAGAGGTGGGACTCTCATTAAGCCCAATATCGCCGTCACCATCCTCAAAGTAGAACTTAAGCTTTCCGGCCTTTCCCGTATTACCAAGGATATCGGTAGTGTCGGATACAGTGAAACTGATGAACTCAATCCTGGGTTCGGGGGGAAGCTTCTCTATTTCGATGCAGCTTACTGCCAGTAATGACATTGCCGCTATTATGACTGCCAAAAAAGGAATTCCTCTGTTCATGCTTATACCGGTTTCAATTAAAACCCCGGAACGTCGATGTTATTATTTCTTTCGGAAATAAATTTTCATCGGTGTGCCGGAAAAGTCAAAATTCTTCCTGAGCCTGTTCTCAATGTAGCGTTTATATGGATCCCTGATATACTGCGGGAGATTGCAGAAAAAGGCGAATGCCGGATAGTGTATGGGCAACTGGGTGATATACTTGATTTTAACGTATTTACCCTTTATTGCAGGCGGCGGGTTTTGAGTAATGACCTGTTGCATGAATTCATTCAGCAGAGGTGTGGGTATCTTCCTGGTTCTGTTGTTGTTAACCTTCTCGATGGTTTCAAGGATATTGAAGATCCTCAGCTTTTCCGTTGCTGAGATGAACAGCACCGGGTAGTCGGTGAAGGGAGCGGTTTTTGACCTCAGTGCCTTTTCAAAATCCCTTGCCGTGTTGGAATCCTTTTCCACAAGGTCCCACTTGTTGACCAGAACTATGAGTCCTTTATTGTTCCTGATAATGAGAGAGAAGATGTTCATGTCCTGTGATTCAAGTCCGCGTGTTGCGTCTATCATCAGCAGCGCGACATCACAGTTCTCAATTGCCCTTACCGACCGCAATATAGAATAGAACTCCAGGTCTTCACTTATCTTGGTTTTCTTCCTCAGTCCGGCAGTATCTATTAGCAGGAACCTGTGATTGTACTTGTTGTACTCAATGTAAATGGAGTCGCGTGTTGTACCCGGCAGGGGGGTGACAATATTCCTGGCTTCCCCGAGCAGCGTATTTACCAGTGATGACTTGCCGGCATTGGGACGTCCGACGACCGCTATTACCGGGAGATCGTCGCCTGTCTCCTGCTCAGTCCTGGGTAGCCGTTTGACAATCTCATCGAGAAGTTCACCGGTTCCGGAACCATTGGCTGAACTTATGGCGAAGTATTCACCAATGCCGAGAGAATAGAACTCGCTGGCTGCAAAGAGCCTTTCGGGATTGTCTGTCTTATTGACGACAAGTATAACCTCCTTACCCGATCGGCGCAGAAGCTCTGCCACGGAAATGTCGAGGTCGTGAACGCCGGTTATGGCATCGGTCATGAACAGTATCAGGTCCGATTCATCAATGGCAAGCCTTACCTGCTTGTTTATCTCCTCTTCGAATATATCTTCAGAGTCTTCAACATATCCTCCCGTGTCGATTACCGAGAATCCGATTCCTGCCCACTCTGCCTGGCCGTAGTTTCTGTCGCGGGTAACCCCGCTTTCCTCGTCCACAATTGCCTCGCGCGATTCCGTCAGCCTGTTGAAGAGTGTTGACTTGCCCACATTAGGTCTTCCGACTATTGCTACTATCCTGCTCATTGACTCTTTTACATGCCTGAATTTCTAC
>JAVEWX010000271.1:0-2684 GCA_034004335.1 Bacteroidales bacterium
TTATACTAACTTAGCGCATCGTTGGGCTTAGAAAAGAAAATATTAAGCTAGTCGAAAGACCCTGAAACTAACCTAGACTCATACCCCGTTCGGATTATCCGGGCGGGGTATTAACTTCTCCGGTACCCTACCCGCTGCATAAAAGGTTTATACCAGCTCAGCATAGCAGCTTGTAGCCCTTACCGTGGATATTCAGGATCTCCACGGTTTCATCCCTGCTCAGGTACTTGCGTAGTTTGGTGATGTAAACATCCATGCTCCGGGCATTGAAGTAGTTGTCATCAATCCAGATAGATTTAAGTGCAAAATTACGCTCAAGCACTTCATTCCGGTGGCGGCAGAGCAGCTCCAGGAGCTCAGACTCCTTGGTAGTGAGTTTTTGCGACTGATCATTGTAGGTCAGCAGCTGTTTCGTCACGTCAAAGTAGAATCTTCCGATTGTGTAAGATGTTGCCGGCGGATCGGCCCGTTTCCCTGAGGCACGCCTCAATATGGCCTCAATCCGGTACAGCAGCTCTTCCATTGAAAACGGTTTGGTCAGGTAGTCGTCAGCCCCTGACTTGAATCCTTCAATCACATCTTCCTTGAGATTCTTTGCTGTAAGGAAGATGATGGGAATATGAGGATCAAGCGCCCTTATCTCTTTCGCAAGTGTGAAGCCGTCAAGCTCGGGCATCATGACGTCAAGAAGGCAGAGTTGAAATTTGTCTTTTCTGTAGACATGCATAGCCTGTGCACCGTCAGTGACAAGTGTTGTATCGTACTCTCTTGCAATAAGGTAATTCTTCAGCAGTTGCCCGAGATTGGGATCGTCCTCTGCCAGTAAGATGCAGATTTTCTTCATTTTGGCTGTTCTTTTGGAAGGTGAATGATTATCCGGGTTCCTTTTGCGATCTGGCTCTCCACTTTAATGGTGCCGTAATGCTCTTCTACGATTTTCTTCACATAGCTGAGTCCAAGGCCGAATCCTTTGATATTGTGTGTATTTCCCGCGGGAACGCGGTAAAACTTTTCAAAGATATGTTTCAGGTGCTCGCGCGGAATGCCGATTCCGTTGTCTGATACTGTGATGACGATACCCCTGTGCCATGCTGCGGTAGTCAGGGTAATCTCAGGTGTACCAGGACTGTATTTGAGTGCATTGTCAATGAGGTTGAGCATTACGTTGAAGAAGTTGGCTTCATCAATTGTCACTATCGGGTCGGAAGCATCGAGGAATGTTGAGATGGTTCCACCGCGCCCGTTTACCTGCAGTTTGAAGGTATCAACCGATCTTATTATGATCGCATGCAGGTCAGCCGGCTGCTTGTTAAGCTCAAGACTGGCTTTCTCAAAGATGGCAGTGTGGAGCACCCTCTCAACCAGCACCTTAAGCCTGTTACTCTCCTCCCTGATGACAGAGGCAAGACTGCCGGTATTGCGTGAGCTCTCGGGGATGGAGGGGTCAGCAAGCATCTGCGATGCCAGTGATATGGTTGCTATCGGTGTTTTAAGCTCATGCGTCATGTTGTTGATGAAGTCGCTTCGTATCTCTGACAGCCTCTTCTGACGGAAGATGACAATAAATGTTCCTGTGGCAAGCAGTGTCAGCAGCAGGACTATCAGCATGGATGCGCTGGCCATGAATGCGATCTGGCGGAACTTGTACTCTTCTTCCTCGGGAAAATATATCGAAAGGATATTGTTTCCCGGTACCGGGTCATTAGGGAATAGCTGGCGGAGATACTTGTTGGCACCGCTGCTTTCCGTATAGTCAGGTGTTCTGTAGATTATGTCGCCGTAGGCGCCGCGCACCGAACATTTATATTCAAGATGGATACCCACAGCGTCAAGTGATTTCCTTATCAGGCTGTTCAGTTCATCTGCCGTGAACCGTTCACGCAGGGGAGGCGTCTCATGAAGTATCCTGCTTACGATGTTTTCAATGGAGATGATCTTGCTGGTCATCCTGCTGGTGGCTCCGGCAGAGAGTATCTGTTCATCAGGTTCGGCACTTTCAAAGTATGATTCAACACCGAGGCTGTCGGAATCAAGCAGGTAAGTATAGCCGGCCCTGCTTATTATTACTGACCTTACACCGGGATCGAAGCCGTATTTCTCGAGAAGCTTTTCCTCGGCTGATTTCTGCTCTGACAGACCTGATGGTTCGCCGTTATCCTGTGGCAGCGGCTCAGGACTGATACCGCTCATTATGCGTTTATAGGTTTCAGCTTTCTCCAGCTCTGATACCACCTCTTTCAGGGCTTCATTCACACCAAACCGGAACTCCTGGTCCTCGGCGCTCACTACATTGTTGATCCAACTGACCTGTATTATTACCAGGGCAGATATGGCCAGGAAAAAGAATATAGCCAGGAGAACTATATATGAGCGCTTCATATCTTAACAAAAATAATCTGTTAAAACCTTAATACATAGACTTAACGTTCTTTAACAGGTTCAGAGGCAATGTAAAAAATACAAATTATTAAAAAAATGTTAAAAATCAATATATTAACATATCATTAAGAACAGGGTATGAATTTTTATCTGATATTTGCATCAGTTATGGCACGATAATTGTAATAATATAGATGGAGTTTTTTTCATAGGTTAGGTTAGTTTTAGGGTTAACACTGAAGAGGAGGCGAGAAATTGTCTCCTCTTTCTCTTTTTACTGTATCAGGAGTGACAGGTGCCTGTCA
>JAVEWX010000094.1:0-11964 GCA_034004335.1 Bacteroidales bacterium
CAGGTGGAGATCAGCCCCCAGCACCTTCATCCTCTCCCTTACGGTACTGATCTTGTCTGCCCTTGCCACGCCGCAGTATTTCAACGGGTGCCCGAAGGCCCCGGAAAGAGGCAGGGGTGGCCTGTCTGTCCATAGCTCCGTTACCAGGTCCACATTAAGATTAACGGTAATCTTCTTCCCGGCCACAGCCTTCTCAAGCTGTTTAAGCAATCCTATTGACAGCACCCTGCCGTCAACTCCAATAGCAGAGCCGCGTTTGAGATTATCGGCAATCCATTCTATATACTCAGGGGTGTGTGGTATGCGCAGTCTGACCAGATCAAAACCTGTACCCGCAAGCTGCTGCTCTGCCTGGATAAAGTAACGGGAATCGGTCCAGAGTCCGGCAAAGTTACGGGTGACAACAACGGTTCCTGCAGAACCCGTGAATCCTGTAAGCCATTCAATGACCCGCCAGTGGCCAGGCACATATTCACCCAGGTGGGGATCGGTAATCGGTACTATGCAGGCGTCGAGTCCTGCGTTCTTCATGGCTTTTCTGAGGGCAGCAAGCCTTTTTGCCTGTTTATTCATAAGGAGAGTGCTTTAAATGCACCTCCAAAGTTAACCGATTATGGTAAAAGTCAATGCTCCGATCCACGGAACCGGGCATCCGCAATCCGCTACCTGCCAAAGAATTCCCTGAGCCAGAAGTTGTTGGCGATGGTGGTCGAGTGAGTCCTCTTGGTACCCGTCAGCCCGTGCCGGTTCCCGGGATAAATCATGAACTCGAAAAGCTTGCCCTCATCCTGAAGCTTCGATATAAGGTGAATGCTGTTCTGCAAATGGACGTTGTCGTCAACATCGCCATGAACAATCTGCAACCTGCCGCTGAAGGAGCCGACAAAGCTGAGAACAGAACCGTTCTTATAACCCTCCGGATTATTGCGCGGCTCATCCATATATCTCTCCGTGTATACATTATCGTATAGCTTCCAGTCGGTCACAGGGGCGCTGGCTACACCGTGAGTCCAGTAACCGGCTCCCTTTGTAAGGGCCAGACAGGTCATATAGCCACCATATGATCCTCCCGTTATGCCCATCTTCGACGCATCGACGTAAGGCTTTGAACGCAACCACTTTACAGCATCGGCATAGTCGAGTATCTCCCATTTACCAAGGTTACGGTGCATATAGTCGAGCCCCTTCTTTCCGAAATGACCCGACGCCCTGTGATCGACAGATATCGTAATAATGCCATTCTGTGCATAGAAGTCGGCCACGGGATTAATCCAGGTATTGCGGACCCTGCCGGCATCGGGGCCTCCGTAAATGGTGAATACTACCGGGTATCTGGCCGACTGGTCGAAATTTACCGGATACTTGATGATGGCAGGCATATTGAAAAGGCCATCGGAGGTCCCTATCTGCACCATCTCAATGCGGGCATGGATGGCGGGATCAAATACCGGCTTTTCAGCGCGGTATATTTCGCGCAGATGTTTCCCCTGCCTGTCTATCACCTCCGTTGCGCCCGGATCGGTGAGGCTGTTCCAGGTATCGACAAGGTAGCTGCCTCCGGGCGAGATGGAACCGTTATGGGTGCCTTCACCCGCTGTAAGCTGTACCAGGTTCCTGCCGTCAAGTCCTACCCTGTAGATATGCCTGTCGGTCGACTGCGGTCCGGTTGCCGAAAACCACACCAGACCCTTTGCTTCATCAACCTTTTCTATGCCCGTAACACGAAAACCGAAAGAGGTAAGAGCTGCCCTGAGGTTACCGTTCCAGTCGTAGTAATAGAGGTTCTCCCAGTCGGAACGGTAACTTCTTAAGATGAAACCGGTGCCATTATTCATCACATAGGTGTCTTCGAAAAAATCGACCCATGTCGGCCGGGTTTCACGATATATCTCCCTGTAGTCGCCGGTAGTTGCATCTGCGAGGATGATCCTGAGGTCGTTCTGATCGCGGTTCAGCACCTGAACTGCCAACTGCCTGCTGTCGGGTGTCCAGAAGGGCCAGGCTATGTACTGGTCGATACCGGTGTCGGTCTTTACCCACGTCGTAATGCCCGTGGCAATTTCGGCGATACCCATCTTGACAACCGGATTAGGGTCTCCGGGTTTCGGATAAGGAGTCACCTCCGTCGTGCCGTTGACTCCATCGGCCTCATCGAGCCGTACTATTGTGAAGTCGGGCACCGGATTATCGTCGGTATGCAGATATGCGATCCTCGAGCCGTCGGGAGCCCACCAGAATGCCGCATAACGACTCGGCCTTCCCAGTATCTCCTCGAAGTAAACCCAGGAGGCGTATCCGTTATATACCCTGTCGGTGGCATCATGGGTAAGCCTTATCTCCCTCATCTCCACAAGGTCGTACACAAAAAGATCCCTTTTCTTTGTATAGGCTACACGCCTGGAATCGGGAGAGAACCTGGCGTTTACCTCTTCTGCCGTATCGTTGGTGAGCCTTATTTCCTTAGTCGTCAGTGCCGACAGGTAGAAGAGGTCATTTTCCTTCACTATCAGAACACTCTTGTTGTCGGGACTTATTATGTCTGCCGGTCCGGGGGAATATCTCCCGGGCAGCATATCAACCAGCATGTCCCTTTCGCTTTTCCAGTCGGGTATTACACGTTCAGTGCCCCTGCGGGCATCAACGCTCTTAACGACGGGGGCACCCTTTTCAATGGTCTGAACAATATACCTGTTATCGTCGAGCCATCCGGCTATACGCGGTGCAATCTGCCGTCCCTGCTGTCCCTGACCCGTCACAACATGTGATGAGAAAATCAGGGCCAATCCGCAAATCAAAAATGCAAATCTCTTCATATCTTACTGTTTTATAACTATTTAACTATATCATCCTATATCCTATGCTGTTCTTCGTTCTTCGTTCTTCGTTCTTCGTTCTTCGTTGCGCGGCGCTTACATGGGGGGGAGGCCCCTTTTCTATTGATATCCAACCCCTACGGGGTTTTACTGGTTACTGGTTTACTCCCTTCGGTCGTGAGCTCGCCCCGACAAGTCGGGGCTCAGTTCAAGGTTCAAGGTTCAGGGTCGCCGGATGCCGGATGCCGGAAGCCGGAAGCCGGGTACCGGACACCGGACACCGACAAATTTAATATTTTCTTACTTTTACATCCTGACCCGGGTGCAATGAATCATGAGGAATCAATACAAAAAGAGCCGGAATGGTTTCGGCTCGACAATGCTGCAAAAATATACCCGGCAGTCATTGGTGGTGAGTTCACTGCCGTATTCAGGATATCGGTCTTGCTCAGGGAGGATATTGTATATTCCGCGCTGGCTGCCGCAATTCCCGTCGTTGCCGCAAGGTTTCCCTACTTCAACGTAAAGCTTAGCAATGGCATCTTCTGGTTCTACCTTGAAAGGAACCAGGGTAAGCCACGTCTTTATGCCGATATTGGAGAGGTCTGTACCGGATTTCCCGTCGGCTCGGCTAATGAGGTCATGTACAGGATCCTCGTGAAAGAGAAGGAATTGTCGATCGAGTTCGTGCATATACTCACCGATGGAGGAGGAGCCCTTGAGTTCCTGAAAACCTTTCTTTATCAATATCTTACCAATACCGGAAAGATCAGTTCCCTGCCGGAAGGAATTGTCAGTCCCGATGCCAGGCCCGATCCGGCAGAGTATGAAGATGCCTTTGGCAGGCATTTCAACAAACAGATACCTGCGACTGAAAATCCCCCAGGAGCAATGCATCTTCCCTTCAGTCTTAACAGAAGGCCACGTCTGAGACTTCTGACGGCAGAGCTACCCTCAGAAGCCGTAAGGCTGAAGGCAAGGAGTTATAACCTCACCGTCACCGAGTACCTGGCATCGGTGTACCTGAAGGTGTTGCAGGATATTTTCAGCAGGCTTCCCGGGAAAAAAGGCAGGGGCATTGTGAGGGTACAGATCCCGGTCAACCTCAGGAATCATTTTGGCAGCAAGACCATGAGGAATTTCTCCCTCTTTGTGATGCCTGAGCTCGACCTGAGGCTGGGAAGTTACAGTTTTGAAGACATTGCCAGGTCGGTACACCACTTCATCAGACTTGAGACCCAACCACTGAGAATAGGAAGAATTATACGAAGGAATGTAGGCAAGGAAAGAAACCTCTTAATCAGGATTTTACCTGTGTTCATCAAGAAACTATTTCTTTACATGGCCTATCACACCTATGGTTCAGGACTGAATACAGGGGTTCTGACCAACCTGGGCAACTTAAAGCTGCCTCCTGAAATGGCCATGCATGCGGAAGCTTTCACCATCATCCCTCCCCCGCCGAACAAAAAAATAAAAATCAATTGCGGAGTGGCGTCGTATGGAGAAAAAATGAGGATTACCTTTGCCTCAATAGCAGCAACACGTGAGCTGGAGAAAGGTTTCTTCAGCTTTCTTTCAAGTGAGGGTATAGAAGTCAGGCTAATAAAATCATAGGGGCCAATGAAGAAATGCGAAAAATGCGGGGTGCTACTCGATGAGGGTTATGATGAGTGCCCGTTATGCGGCACCGACGAGGTGGCATCACACGGTGAGAGTCCCGGAGCAATATTGAGGGCGTCAAGACGGTCGTCCCTGAGATATGCATGGGAGCTGTCAGGCATATTGTCAATATCCCTGATTGCCATATCCATTGTACTTGATCTCCTCTTCGGGCAGGGCATCTCATGGTCCCTCTACCCTTTAACATCGGTCGCATGGGTGTGGCTAACACTGACTCTGCTGGTGTTTATGAGAAGGAGGCTGACCTTGTTGCTCATCATGCAGATGGCAGTAACCCTTGGCATGCTTATGCTGTTTGACCTTTTCGACAAACAGAACAGCTGGTTTGTTCATGTAGCCCTGCCTGTCACCCTGGCTTTTTTTCTTCTTGCAGGGGTAATATCACTGCTTTCCGTCATTGCAAAAGGCAGAGGCTTCAACATTCTTGCTGTGTCAATCATAGCCATTAACATGCTTTGTGTTGTGATCGAGATCTTTACAGACCTGCACCTTCATGGAACCATTATCATAAGATGGTCGGCTGTAGTTACAGCCGCACTGATACCGGTAGCGGCCATTCTGATGTTCCTGTATTACAGGCTTCAGCGGGGTCGCAATCTCGGAAGCTTCTTTCATATCTGAAACCAACGGCCGGAAAAATAAGCACCGGCATCAGGGTAATAAGCTGATACCAAGGTTATCAGTAATCAGATAGCTGATGCCGGTACTCCGGAAAACTGATCAGGTCTGACCTGCCCATCCGATGATATCTCTCTTCATGGCTGAATGGTAAATGGGCAAGCCTGGCAATAAGAGGATCAACCATAACCGAGATACTCTTTAACCTTATCTTTTCCTCAAGTGTAAAACAAAATCCCAAACCCGAAATTATTGTATCAGGCTGACTGACCGAGTTAAGCTTAAGCGCAAATCCGGGTTTCCGACCGCTCCTCTTCCCTGCAAGGAACATGGTGAACTGAACGGATCTTCCCGAGAAGTCAAACCCTGCCCTCACCTCAAAGAACATCAGTATGTTCCTCCTGAAGTCTACCGAAAGAATATGGCAGCCTCCCTCCTCATATATCGCTTCTGCGGGCATACTAACTCCGCCTTTCGAGACCATGGAGCGGTTAGCATCATAACCTATTTCAATTCCGCCCCCGGAATAGAAAATGGTTATGAGCAGTATGACCGCAATGATAATTGTAATTTGTTTCCCCATCCTTTCTGTTCTCAAGTGGTTCATCAGTTTATTAATCACTCAGCAAAGCTTTCTCATCATTATGGCACAATGCCAACGGTTTTCTCATCATCAAATTTCGATCAACCCGGTTAAATAAAAAAACTGATTCTGCAAAGGACACGTACAGACTGCAAGAAGAAGAAAAAAGCTACAAGTGGTAGGTGTGGATAATCGGTCTCAGACGGATGGATCAGGCGCCATACCTCTGCTTCAGCTTTCTGAAGTAGTTCCTCGATATGGCCAGTGGTTCGGTTGAGCCCTGCAATATCACCTCACCCGTTCCGGTGATATTATGATTGACCTTCATAATCTGGTCGAAGTTTACAATAGTAGACCGGTGTATGCGACAGAAATATTGCTCAGGGAGCTTATTCTCCCATTCGGTGATGCTTTTTGATGTCAGGTATTCCCTGCCGTCGGTTGCCCTTATATAGGAATACTCCCTTGATGCATGTATCGACCTTATGGTGTCTATCTTTATGAAATTAACAGATTTCCTGTGCATTACCATCAGACGATCGTTGTATTCCAGTCTGGATGGTACTTCATGCAGCACGGACTTATCATTCTCCTGCAACTTTGCGATGGCACTCTTCAGGCGTTTCCTGGATACCGGTTTGAGAAGATAATCAACAGCATTTATTTCGAAAGCACGTATTGCATATTCATCATAAGCGGTAATGAAGATTACCCTGCCTTCAAAGTCAATCTGGTTCAGAAGATCAAAACCGTTGCCGTCGGCAAGCTGTACATCAAGAAAAAGAAGGTCGGGATGTACCCTGCCAATCAGATCTTTTGCACTGGAGATACCCGAAGCCTCACCCACAAGGCTTATCTCGGGCAATCTCTCAAGGTCTTTTCTCAAAGCCAACCTTGCCAGGCGTTCATCATCTATAATTATTGCAGACCAGGTCATTTTCCCCCGGGTATTAGTAACCTTGCCTTTACACGACCAGATTCATCATAAATCCGGAACACATACCTGTCGCCGTATGCATTGTCGAGTCGTTCGGTAATGTTCTTCAGTCCCATCCCGTCCGATTCAGTTTCTTTCTGGTAATTGCCGGTATTGGTTATTTCAATAGCCAGTTTGTCACCTGACTCGGAAAAATCAATTTTAAGTTCAATACCTTCCGGACTGGCAGACAGTCCGTGTTTTATTGCGTTCTCTATCAACGGCTGGGTTATAAAACAGAGAATCTCCCTTTCCATCACCCTGAAGTCATAATTGATCTCATAATTCAGCCTTTCTTCAAATCTTATCTTTTCTATCGACAAATACTTCTCTATCATTTCAATCTCTTCACGAACAGGAATGTATATGCTGTCACAAAACCTCAGTGTACTTCTCAGGAACTCCGAGAGTTCGGTCAGCATCAGAACGGCCTGATCGGGATTTTCATAGGTCAGTGCCTTGATTGAATTAAGGGAATTGAAGAGGAAATGCGGGTTTATCTGATACCTGAGCATCCTGAGCTGTGCCTGGTTTGCCAGACGCAATGCCTGTTCTGTCTTTATCCTCTGCTCTGCCTGGTCAAACCAGTTTATCAATCCGAAATAAAGCGTGCTCCATACCATTATGAACATAAACCATATAAGATTGGATTTATAGTATTCATATAATGTAAGTGATCTTATCCTTTTCAGTTGTTCAGCCAGCTCCTCGGGCGTCCAGAAAAACTGGCTGACAAGTACATCTATCGGTTCCCAGATGGTATTAACTATCAGTGAGGAGATGATTATGATAAACAGTATTGACACCACCGACCTCGTCCTGGAGTATATATACCTGTAGAAATACCTCAAACCCAGCGTCAGACAGAATCCGATAAAGTAGGTGAGGAAATAGAGAAACGTCGATCTGAAGGAATAGGTGAATTTAAACAACTGTATAATTCCCATCATCAGTGCCAGTAAAATCCAGCCTGAGGTGTGAAATATCCAGAATAGTCGTGGCCTGTTTTCAAAAATGTCTTTCATTGCCCTGAACCGGATATACCTCCGGGTATTTAGTAACTCGACCTGAGAGGAAAGTGCTAAACTTGTTTTGCCTAACCATGTTCATTATATCAAATTTAGGCAATATTGAATACGAATGAGCTATTTGAGGGATAAAACCCGGCATCGCACCTTAAACTCACAGATAACACAGTCATTTTGTTCCAAAGTTCATTGAAATATACCTGACTGTGAATATTTTTTCCCAAGGAGTAGTATAGGAAAACAAGTGGTCATTTTCGGGCACAAGAAGTCTGGTGCCCATCATCCCGGGGTTCCGGTTTTAATAACCCAATTGGGATGGCTGCATGCATCAACAACATTACTTACGCCAACATCTCCGACA
The DNA here is from genome assembly GCA_034004335.1 of Bacteroidales bacterium. Classification (GTDB taxonomy): domain Bacteria; phylum Bacteroidota; class Bacteroidia; order Bacteroidales; family VadinHA17; genus SLNP01. The sequence goes on from JAVEWX010000094.1 coordinate 8,063, forward strand.
ACTATTTATTTATATATTTATCAGTCCAAAAAAAACAGAGGTATATGAAGAAATTATTTCTTGCCGCGATAGCCGCAGGGCTCTTGCTTACAGGGGCCGATGCCCAGTCTATCAAATCACCCGAAGAGTATCTGGGCTACAAACCCGGATCGACCTTCACCTATCATCATGAGGCCATGGCCTACGTCAAATATATTGCAGAATCTTCACCAAATGCCCAGTATCTCAGGTACGGATCAACCTATGAAGGACGTGAGCTGGGCGTCTGTTTCGTATCGTCGCCCGAAAACCTGAAAAACCTGGAGGAGCTGCGCAGGAACAACATGGCAAAGACCGGACTGACCGACGACAAGTTCGGGGGAACCCAGGTTCCGATAATATGGTTGAGCTACAACGTGCACGGTAATGAATCAGTAGGCCTCGAAGCGGCGCTGCTGACCCTCTATACCCTGGCCGCCAATAAATTCGAAGGCGTGGAACAGTGGCTTAATTCATGCATCATTATTATCGATCCATGCTCCAATCCCGACGGCCGCGACAGGTACACTAACCAGTACCGCATGCTGCAACCGCTCACGATGGATATCAATCCCTCCTCGTGGGAAAAATCCTCAGGCTGGCCCGGCTCGCGGTCGAACCATTATTTCTTCGACCTTAACCGCGACTGGACGTGGCAGACACAGACCGAAACCTGCCTGAGGCTTGAACTATACCGGCGATACAGGCCGCATGTGCACGCCGACTTCCATGAAATGGGATCATCTTCGAATTTCTTCTTCGCCCCCGGGGCCGATCCCTGGCACGAAGTTATAACAACATGGCAGCGCGACTTTCATAAACTGATGGGAAAGAGCAATGCCCAACTTTTCGATGAAAAATTCAGGCTTTACTACACAAAGGAGAGCTTCGACCTCTTCTGTCCGAGCTTTGGCGATACCTGGCCGCTTTTTAACGGCGCCATGGGATTCACCTTTGAACAGGCCGGGGGCGGAGGTGCCGGGATAGCATCGGAAAGAACTATTGGCGATACCATAACTCTGGAACACAGAATCGAAGGACATTTTATGGCCTCCATGGCTACGATCAAGGTTTCATATGAAAACAGGGAGAAACTGCTTGAAGGTTTCAATAAATATTACGAAACGGCCCGCACAAACCCACCCTTCGAATACAAGTCGGTGATAATCAAGGGATCGAATGAGACTTCTGCCGTCAGGTCGTTGCTCGATCTGCTCGACAAAAACGACATAAGATACGGCTATGCTGGCGGTGTGGGAAAAAAATTCAAGGCTTTCGATTACCTGAAGGATAAGGAAGCAGACCTTACCATTGAGAAGGGTGACATACTGATCTCAGCCCACCAGCCGCAGGGTCACCTCGTGAAAGTCCTTTTCGAACCCGACAGCAAGGCCAGCGACTCCATAACCTATGACCTGTCGGCATGGTCACTTCCCTACCTTTTCAACCTCCGCAGCTTCGCCGTAAGAGAGAAACTCGACATGGGAGAAGGCAAGGTTGAATTCAAAAAACCTGTCAACAACATAACGGAAGAGAAGCCATATGCTTACATGGTAAACTGGAAGGGATTTGACGAAGTTAGGTTTCTCGCCGAACTTTACAAGAAGGATATCCGCGTACGGTCAGCACAGAAATCATTTACTTCAGGAACCGATAAGTTCGAAAGAGGCTCCCTTATTATAGCACGGGGAGACAATACCCATATACCCTCGACCTTCGACAGGCTGGTTAGGGAAGCTGCTGACGAGACAGGCGTTAAGCTTTTTACCTCTTCAACCGGACTGGTCGACTCAGGAAAGGATTTCGGATCGGATTACAGCAGTGCCCGGAAAGCCCCTAAAATAGTCATGCCGGGCGGTGAAGGAACCTCGGCAGGCTCGGTGGGCGAAATGTGGTACTTCTTTGAGCAGGAACTCAAATACCCCGTCACTATTGTCAATGCAGCCAGCCTTGCATCAGCCGACCTATCCGATTATGATGTGATGATTCTTACCTCAGGCAATTACACCAGGTACAAAGATCCGATAATGGCCTTCCTGCAGAAGGGAGGCAAGGTTCTGGCTCTCGAGTCAGCCTCATCGCTGTTCAGCGCTGAGAAGACCACAGCACTTGGCAAGGCAACCGACCTCAGGGCAGCAGAACTGAAGGCAAAAGAGAAGAAGGAAAAGAGCGATGATCCTGAACTGCTGCGAGTTTACGAGGATTCAAGGAGATATTCAATCTCGGAAAGATCATCAGGGGCATTCTACAGGGTTAAAGTCGACACCACCCATCCCTATGCCTTCGGATTGGGCAATGAGTGGTTTGTGATGAAGCGCTCAGGCGGTATGCCTTATCTTAACGGAGGCAGTAACATCGGATACATTACCGAGTCGGAGCCTGTATCGGGATTCGCCGGGTATAAATACAAGGAGACCATAAAGAACACCTTGGTCATCGGATCAGAACGTATTGGTCGCGGAGAAGTGGTATACATATCAGATAATCCATATTTCAGGGCATTCTGGAAGAGCGGCAGGGTACTGTTGGGCAACATCCTTCTGAGATAAACCCGACCTGCAGCAAACATCATACATGACCTGCCTGAGCTTCCGGTCTTACAACAGGGGTTCCGGCAGGTCATTCATTTGTATAAAATCTGTATCTTTATTCACTCCCGACAGTCACCAAAAATGGAAAAACTCCTCGAACGATTCATCCGCTACGCTAAAACCGGAACCGCCTCAGATTACAAATCGGAAAGCTGTCCCAGCACCCCAGGTCAACTCATCCTCGGAGAGATCCTGGTGAAGGAGATGAAGGAAGCGGGCATTAAAGATGCAGAAATTGACGGCAACGGATACGTCACCGGAACAATCCCGGGTAACTCTGCCGCCAAAACCCCGGTAATCGGATTCATAGCACACCTCGACACCAGTCCTGAGATGCCAGGTGATAACGTCAATCCACAGATAACCCGCAACTATGACGGCGCAGACATCGTTCTCAACGAGAAGGCAGACATCAGGCTCTCACCCTCCGACTTTCCCGACCTGAGAAAATATGTGGGACAGACAATAATAACTACCGATGGAACCACATTGCTTGGGGCTGACGACAAGGCGGGAATAGCTGAAATAATGACTGCAGCAGAGATACTGATGAGTGACAGTAGTATCGCCCATGGTGATATCAGGATATGCTTTACTCCCGACGAAGAGATAGGAAGAGGCGCCAACAAGTTTAATGTCAATAAGTTTGGCGCCGAATTTGCCTATACAGTCGATGGCGGCGAGGTTGGATCGCTTGAATATGAGACATTCAACGCAGCAACGGCAACAGTTACCATTCAGGGTAAAAGCATACATCCCGGAAGCGCCAAGAACCAGATGGTAAATTCCATAGGTGTGGCACAGGAATTCTGCAGGCTCCTTCCACAGGCCGAAAAGCCTGAACATACAGAGGGCTACGAGGGATACTTTCATGTTTTTGATATCAACGGAACCGTCGACAAAACATCTATGAGAATACTGATACGCGACCACTCCGAAAAGGATTTCACGGGCAGGAAACAGACAATCAGAGATCTGGCGGTCTGGCTTAACGGCAGGTACGGAGATGGTACAGTTACCGTTAACATTCGTGATGAGTATTTCAACATGCGGCAAAAGATAGAACCCTTCATGCATGTTGTGAAATATGCCGGGGAAGCCATAGTCAGATGCGGCATGGAGCCAATTATTACGCCGGTACGAGGCGGAACCGACGGGGCAAGGTTATCCTATATGGGCCTCCCCTGCCCCAACATATTTACGGGTGGCCATAACTTCCACGGAAGATATGAGTTCATACCCCTTGAATCAATGCAGAAAGCCGTGGATGTAATCTGTGAAATTGCAGCAAAA
>JAVEWX010000272.1:0-2636 GCA_034004335.1 Bacteroidales bacterium
CATAAATAATGGCAGCTTGGCGGCCTATGAGACAGTAGTTGCCTCCCTGGCATGGAACAGCGCCAGGGCCTATAAGTCAGATATTCCAGTTTTGCTCGTCCATGGCGGGGCTGATACTCAGGTCAGTGTCCTCAATACCGAGACCCTCTATAACCTGATGATCCTTCATGGAACGCCGGCATCAGTATGTACAAAGATGATCCTTCCCGGTCTGGATCATGGTGATGCATTAGTGCCCTTTATGGTTGAAGGCCTGAAATTCATAATTAACCTCAGGGATAATTGATTGTACTGTAATACAAAGCTTGATTGAAGTGGGACGAAGAAGGGAAATTCCAATACTTGAAAAGGTCAGGATAACTGCAATAGGTGCTGAAGGGAACGCACTTGCCCGTATTGATAACCAGGTTGTGTTCGTGCCCATGCTGGTACCTGGCGATGTGGTTGATATCAGGGTAAGAAAAAAGAAAAGGAAGTACCTCGAAGGAACCGTGGTCAGGTTTCATGAGTACTCTCCCGACAGGATAGAGCCGGTTTGCAGACATTTCGGAGTTTGCGGCGGCTGCAAATGGCAGCATCTTCCCTATGAACTTCAGCTCAGATTCAAGGAACAGCAGGTAGTCGATAATCTTTCCAGGATAGGTAAGGTATCTCTGCCCGCTGTTGCCCCTATAAAAGGGTCGCCTGAACCCTTCAGATACAGGAATAAGCTTGAATACACTTTCTCCGACAGGCGTTGGCTTACAAGAGAGGAAATAAATTCCGACACCGATTTTGAAAAGGAAGATGCTCTCGGTTTTCATATCCCCGGTCTTTTCGACAAGGTTCTCGATATCAGGGAATGTCATCTTCAGCCCGAACCCTCAAATGCGATCCGTGAGGCGGTCAGGAGATATGCTCATAAAAAATGTCTTCCATTCTTCAACCTCCGGCAGCAGAGCGGATTCCTCCGGAACCTGATAATCCGTACCAATGCAAAGGGAGAGGTGATGGTAATCGTGGTCTTTTTTCTCGATGAAAAGGAGCGGAGGGAAGGCCTTCTAAACTACCTGGCTGAGGAGTTCCCCCGGATAAGCTCATTGTTCTACATCATTAACACCAAGAAAAACGACTCGCTGACCGACCAGGAACCAGTTTTTTACAAGGGGAGCGATCATCTTGTCGAAGAACTCGACGGACTGAAATTCAGGATAGGTCCGAAATCTTTTTTTCAGACCAACACCCTTCAGGCACTTAATCTTTACAGGTATGCCAGGGATTTTGCAGGCCTTACAGGCACCGAAACCGTTTATGATCTGTATACGGGAACAGGCACAATTGCAAATTACATTTCCGCTTATTGCTCTCTGGTCGTCGGAATTGAATATGTTGAAGAGGCTGTCAGGGATGCCAGGTTGAATTCGCAGATCAACAATATTGCAAATACCCGCTTCTTCTCAGGCGATATTAAGGAGATCCTCACCACACAGTTCATGAACGAAAACGGCCCTCCCGATGTGATCATCACTGACCCTCCCCGTGCAGGAATGCATGCCGGTGTGATTGCAGCAATATTATCAGCTTCTCCGGACAGAATTGTGTACATAAGCTGTAATCCCTCCACCCAGGCACGCGACATCCGGCTCCTGTCGGAAAAGTATGATGTTGCCAGGGTCCAGCCGGTTGACATGTTCCCGCATACCCATCATGTTGAAAATATTGCATTGCTGACCATAAAGAAATAGAAGCTGCCCGGAATCCACTTAAACTGAAAAATAAAAATAGTGTATCTTTAAAATTTTGATTTCGCAGAGTGATATATGGAACATGATTGGATGAATGAAAGCGACCTGGTTTCACTGGTTCAGAATCAGGTGCTCGATGATCATTTTGCCAGTCTCCGGTATGCAGGTATTATTCAGAACGCTCTTATGCCTGATCCGGGGATACTGAAAGGACTTATGAAGGATTTCTTTGTCCTTTTTCTTCCCAGGGATATTGTCAGCGGCGATTTTTATTATGTTTTCCATAACCGGAAATATTTGTGTATTGCAGCAGGTGACTGCACAGGGCATGGAGTTCCCGGAGCACTTCTGAGCATACTCGGGATCAGCTTTCTTAACGACATACTTCAGTCGAAGGCTGATCTCAAAGCCAACAGGATCCTTAATATGATGAGGGAAAAAGTGATGAAGGCATTGCATCAGACAGGGGAGAAATCAGGAACCCACGACAGTATTGATATAGCTCTCTGCATAGTTGATCAGGGGAGGGGTACCTTGCAATTCGCAGGGGCAAACCGCCCTCTCATAATGGTAAGGAACGGCGAACTGACCGAATTTAAATCCGATAAGATGACAATCGGCCTTGCTCCCCTGAAGGAACATCCTTTCACAAACCAGGTGATTGAGACTGAGCCGGGAGATTCATTCTACCTGTTTTCTGATGGTTATGCCGACCAGTTCGGGGAGCTGACTGACAAGAAATTCAAGCATAAGCACCTCCGGAAGGTTATCCTTTCACTGGCAGGTTTGCCAATGGACCTTCAGAAAGAGGCCCTTGAGACTGCCTTTACCGACTGGAAGGGCAAGGCGCAGCAGGTTGATGATGTACTGATTTTTGGATTTCAATTATAACTTTTTCAATGATGAAGCTTA
>JAVEWX010000095.1:0-11928 GCA_034004335.1 Bacteroidales bacterium
ATGCAATGATAGTGAACCTATGTGCATTGCCGGGGTGTTCGGGGGGATAGGCTCCGGTATAACGGAGAAGACGGTAAATGTATTTCTCGAATCGGCATGGTTTAATCCGATAGCCGTGAGGCGGACTTCGAGTAGGCACGGACTACATACTGATGCCTCATTCCGGTTTGAAAGGGGTGCCGATATTGACATAACCGTCACTGCACTTAAGAGGGCAGCCCTTCTTATCCGCGAAATAGCCGGCGGGAAAATATCATCTGATATAGTTGACGCTTATCCTGTCAGGACTCCGGTGAGGAGGGTTCAGGTATCCTATAGAAACATAAACAGGCTTGTTGGCAAGGTCATTGACATCCCCATTATCAGGAAGATCCTCTTATCGCTTGATTTTATAGTTATTTCGGAGAGTGGTGAGGGGATGGAACTGCAGATACCCAATTACAGGGTTGATGTTTCGGGTGAAGCCGATTTGGTTGAGGAGATCCTGAGGATCTATGGTTACAATAACGTGGAAACCGGCGAACATCTTAAATCGACGCTTTCATACATTGAAAAACCCGACCGCGAGAAGGCATATAATACCATAGCCGACATGCTGGCTGCCAACGGCTTTAACGAAATGATGTCAAATTCATTGGTGCCATCGGCATGGTTCGAGAATAATGATGACTTTGAACCTGATAAAATTGTAAGGCTGGCTAATCCGCTCTCGAGTGACCTTAATGCCATGAGACAGTCGCTCCTCCCCGGAGGATTGAGTGCCATAGCCTGGAATAACAACAGACAAAACTTCAACCTGAGACTTTTTGAATTCGGGACCTGCTACTTCAGGGATCCCGGAGTGAAGCTTTCCGATCCCGTATCAAGTTATAGCGAAAGAAAAGACTTTGATTTGTTTATAACCGGAATGCGAACTGCAAAAGTCTGGAACAGTGATGACAAACCTTCAGACTTCTTCTTCCTCAGGTCATTCCTTGAGATGGTACTAAAACGTCTGGGGATTGACCCCGACAGTACAGTGAAGGGAAGCTCAGACAAGAAGTATTTCTCTGAATCACTCACCTACTCAGTTGGTGGCAGGTTCCTGGCATCAGCCGGAATGATATCAGCTCAATACCTCGAAAAGTTTGATATCAAACAGGATGTCTGCTATGGGCACATTGACTGGGGAACAGCCATTTCGATGCTAAAAGGCAATACAATACTGCACAGACCACTGCCAAGATATCCCGCCGTGAAACGTGACCTGGCATTACTGGTTGACAGTGACATGAAATATGAAGAACTGAGAAAAATTGCATTTTCGACTGAAAAGATTATACTCAGGGAGGTAGGTCTTTTCGATGTTTACGAGCATGAATCACTGGGCAAGGGCAAGAAGTCCTATGCTCTCAGCTTCGTGCTGCGTGATGATCTTCGCACACTTAATGAAAAGAACATTGAGAAGATCATGAACAACCTCATCAGGGCATTCGAGAAATCTGCCGGCGCAACAGTGAGAAAATGAACCCCGACAGCAGAATAAAGATAATTAAGGGAGATATTACCCTTATTGATACCGATGCGATAGTGAATGCGGCTAACCGGTCGCTTCTGGGAGGGGGAGGTGTAGATGGGGCAATCCACAGGGCTGCCGGCATCGGACTATTGGAAGAGTGCCGGCAGCTGAACGGTTGCGAGACAGGGAAGGCAAAAATAACCGGGGGCCATAATCTAAAGGCAAGGTATGTTATTCATACCGTCGGACCTGTCTGGCGGGGAGGCGCCGGCGATGAGCATGCCCTTCTGGCATCATGTTACAGGAGCTGCATGAGAATAGCCAGTGAGAAAAAACTGAAAACCATCGCTTTTCCTGCAATCTCAACAGGCATCTATGGTTTCCCGGCCGATCAGGCCGCATTTATTGCTGTTACAGAGCTCAAAAGAATACTCTCAAAGGAACACTACCCCGACACTGTATACCTGGTTGCATTCAATGACAGTCAGTATGACCTGTACATGAAAACTCTTGGTTCATGATTAAAACTGCCGGTAAAAAGCTGAAGCACTACTTTTCACTGGTTAAATTCAGTCACACTATATTCGCCCTGCCCTTCGCACTGGCAGGATTTTTTCTTGCATCATCTCAAGGCGGTCAGGAATTCAGTATCAGAACACTCATTTTCGTTGTATTGTGCATGGTGTTCGCCCGCAGCGCGGCAATGTCCTTCAACCGATATGCCGACCACAGGTATGACGAAATGAATCCCAGAACAAAGAACAGGGAGATACCCTCCGGCATAATAAGCCGCAGGGAGGCACTGTCTATTGTCATCATCAGCTCGGTGCTATTTATCTTCACCACTTCCATGATCAACAGGCTGACATTCATCCTGTCGCCTGTCGCCCTGACAATAATCCTTGGCTACAGCTTCACAAAACGGTTTACATCACTGTGTCATTTCATTCTCGGGCTTGGTCTGAGTCTTGCTCCAATCGGCGCATATATCTCCGTTACCGGACGGTTCGACATCCTTCCGCTGATCTATTCAGGTATTGTTCTTACCTGGGTGGGTGGCTTCGACATAATATACTCTCTCCAGGATGATGAGTTTGACAAAAAACACAATCTCTTTTCATTGCCTGCACTAACCGGGAGAAGAAAGTCCCTCAGATTATCAGTACTGTCACATGTTATGACAACGATCCTGGTAATTGCGGCCGGACTGGCGGGAAATGGCAGTTACCTGTTCTGGGTCGGAGCCCTCATCTTTACAGGACTGCTGGTACTCCAGCACAGTATAGTCAGGCATGACGACCTGAGCAGGGTTACTTTGGCTTTCAGCACCACCAACGGTGCAGCAGGCCTCATTTTTGCATTGTTCGTCATCCTCGACCTGTACCTTAAATGACAAGGCCTCTAAGAAAAATTGCATCCCGGCGTCGCCGTATATGGGATATCAACATTTTTTCTATCTTCATGAAAAATTGGGAATGGGGAAAGTCACAATCAGCCAGGTACTGAGAAGAAGGGATCTGAAGAATTTCATTTATCTGCCTTCATGGATTCATGCCAATGACAGGAACTGGCTGCCGCCAATATATATGGATGAATGGGAACTGTTCGACAGCAGGAAGAACAAATCATTCACCTATGCCGATACAGTAATGTACATTGCCTCCCTCAACGGGAAGTACGTTGGCCGGATAATGGGAATAATCTCACACAGGTACAATGAATACAGGTCAGAAAACGATGGCAGGTTCTGCTTCATTGAGTCGGTCAACGACCAGGATGTGGTCACAACCCTGATTGATGCGGTGGCTGAATGGGCCAGTAAAAAAGGGATGCAGAGACTGGTCGGCCCTCTTGGTTTTTCTGACAAGGACCCACAGGGATTGCAGATCGAAGGCTTTGAGTTCCCTTCAATTTTTACCACCGCCACTAATTCTCAATATCTCCCCCTGCTTGTTGAAAATTGCGGATTTGAGAAGAAAGTCGATCTGGTCGACTATGTAGCCGACATACCCCAGAGCCTTCCTCCCTCCTATGATAGGATCATGTCGAGGATGCAGGAGACCCGGAACACCCGGCTCATTGAGTTTGCCAGTAAGAAGGAACTGAAGCCCTACATCATGGAAGTGCTGGAACTCATGAACCAGACCTTTACCGAAATATACGGGTTCATCCCTCTGACTGACAAGGAGAAATCGGAACTTGCCGGCCGTTACCTCCCGATACTCGATCCGGCTTTCATAAAGGCTGTTGAGGTTGATGGCCGCCTGGTGGGTTTTGCCATCGGGATGCCCGATATAAGCAAGGGCATAATCAGATCTCGCGGTAAACTGTTTCCATTCGGCATCTTACATATACTGCGCTCCTCCAAAAAAACTAAGAACCTGATAATGCTGCTCGGGGGAATTCTGAAGGACTACAGGGGTAAGGGCCTCGATGTTGTTATGGGAGCCGGTATGCTCAACTCGGCCATCAGGGAGGGCATGACCACCCTCGACAGCCACCTCGTCCTCGAGACAAATGCACCAATGAGGGCAGAATACGAAAGAATAGGCGGCAGGATCATCAGAAGGTTCCGTATCTATCAGAAAAATATCTGATCTTCCTTATTCACACCAGATTATTTCTTAATGAACTTTCCCGCGACAGGACCTCCCTGCCCTGTCGTCCTTACTATGTACATACCCCCTGGCAGATCTGAAACATTCATCAGAGCCGATACCGGGGACAGAGACAGGGTTTTTACCCTGGTCCCGGTCATGCTGTATATTTCTACCAATTGATTATCAACACCTTCTATACCCAGAACCAGATGATCGCCGACAGGATTGGGGTAGATACTGAGACCGCCAGTAGCAGGGACATAGATATCGGTAGTGGGAAAAGCATCTTTGTTGCCAACAACGAAGGGGCCGGCTGGCAATACCGAAGGAAGCACGTATGCAACGCTCAAGGGATCACTGCCCGACACAGTTGCGTCGGTAAGATCATATGAAGTTCCGTTCCAGACGCCAATGCTTACCGGTTCTGCAGGATTAAAGCCCGGCCCGTTGTTGACCGTATTCCACTGGAGAGTGAGGCTGCCGGTGTTGTTGCCCGGTACTGCTTCAGTGAAATGCCATTCCAGCCCTACGGCCCTGGTACCATCGGCAAGGGGATTGGAAATGCTGGATGATACCCTAGCCATGATATCATGGCCGGCATTATTACCGGTGAACTGAACAGGCAGATAAGAGGAGGCTGTGCCAACGGGAAAGAGAATAGTACCACCTACATTTGCTGCCAGCATGCCCGTAGAAGAAGTTACGACCCAGGAATCAGCCGATGCTCCTGAAGTATTGCCTGTTTTTAAGTTATAGGCTCCTATGTCGAAACAGCCGGTAACAAGCTTCAGGGTGCCGGAAATGGTTCGTGGGGCATGCAGAGTTACTCCTGCCGGATTATTAATCTCAACATTGACAGGGCCATTTGATACCGGCCATTCTGTATCGGTTGTGATCTGAGGCTCGGCAAAACCATCACCTCCGTACCTTAATACAGCGGCAGGGGCATACGAGTATACGAAAGTGCTGTCATACAATGTCACACTCCCCGACAGTTCGAGTGACTCGAGGATGGTTACATTACCACCCGGCTTCCTGGTCCCGGTTCCCGAGAAAATAAGATTGTAATAGCTTGGTAATGAGGGTGGAAGTATTACATTGCCATAGCTGAACCTCATCCTGCTGCCGCTCTCCTGGGTAATGCCACCGTTGGGAGGAAGCAATTCAGCACCGTGCGATGCCCAGTATTCTCCTCCATCCCTGATGACTACCGCGTTGGCCGTGGTAGTGTTGTTGTACCAGTAATTAGTTGTCGTACCGCTGCGGAAAACACCCCCGGTTTTAATTGTTATTACGGTAGGATTGAAACTGTTGGCAGCAACGCCGAAATTCACCGGCACCTCTACAAAACCTCCATCCTCGATGTCAATACCCTCGAAGCTTGTCCTGTTTGTGGAACCTGGTGACAGGGTGGCCTTTCCCTGAACAATCATCCTGCCCAGCTTGCCGCTGTTGGCTCCTATGAAGTTACCTGCCCTCATATGAGAAGTACCTCCCTGCATCCTGAACCAGCCATTGGGGTATATGTAGAATGCCGTATGAGTGGTGTCGCCCGGCACACGCCTTCCCTCAATATCGTGAGTTGCTGTAAGTTCAAACATCCCATTAATTATCTCGAGCCTGTTGCCAAGGGAAATTTTGGCGTTGGCTTCACCATCAGTGACAACCTTGCCGGCACTCTTATCTATAGCCACATGGTCAAAGCGAAGCGGATAAGGATTCGTTGAGGTGGTCCCAAGATTGCCAATGCGTTGTACCAAACGGTCTCCCCGGAAGACAATCCTTGCCCCGGCGGTCCATAGAGACTGGGTAGTATAAAATGGATTAACCGAAGTATCAAAGCGCATAAAATCGCCGTAGATACTCAAATCGGCATTAAGGCCGAGCTTTGAATCAGCGTTCCCGAATGAGAGATTTCTACAGCTGCCCGCGGCATCAACCGTCACAACATGGCCTGCATCTATCATGACGTCATCGGCCTGAGTAGGAACTACTCCCCCCGCCCAGGTTGCCGGATCACTCCAGTTACCTGACGACAGCGACCTGATGAGCTTAATAGCCGGTATGATATCTACATGAATACTGTCTGCAATACCGGTCCTGTTGTTAGAGCTAATCCTGATAACCGCACCTTCGGCAGGGGTATCTGGAATGGTCCATTCAAATCCGCTGCCGGAACCGGGGCTGACAGAAAACCATGTAACCCTGTTATCAACAGAATACTCTATCTTCATTTCGTCGGTACCGCCATATGATACCCATCCAATCTTATGACTGCTGCCCACCTGCCACTCCTCATTATACATAGGTGAGGTTATGGTTGCAAAGTCATCATCACCACCAAGCCACTCAACAATCGTTGCTATCATCCACCGAAGCGAATCGGTAACCTCCGGATGAGGTGACATGGCAAAGACACGGCCTTTCTTGTAGCAGCTGGCAGCTGCCGCCGTTGAGCCTGTCATAACATATGCCGGAGCGCCGTTAAGAGCAATCTCGGTATTGAATTTACCAATCTCAATATATCCCGGGATAGAATCAATGCCTGCGGGAGCAAGGAGCGGCCCCTGCATGTATTCTATATTGACTGTCTCTTCTGGCAGATTAAAAAACCTCCTGCCGGCATCGGAAAAACCAACCTCCACTGTTCCCCTGCCCCTGTCCCAGTGTGATGTATCCAACACTTTGGCATTCAATATATTGAGTGACCACGAGTAGTGACTTGTTACCAAGTAGGCACCTGCGCAGACACCGAGGTATCCGCCACCGCGCGCCACGAAGGCTCTCACTGAGTCGCGTCCCTGCTCCATCAGTGATTCAGCCTGGCCTGAACCGCTCCCTCCGGGAAAGATGGCAACATCAAAATTATTAAGGACCCCTTCGCGAATGCTTGCCCCGTTCACCTCTGTGAACGCAAACTTTTCTGGATCTGCAAGGCACAATGCAAGATTTACAGGTCCCCCGGAGGACACTCCATCGTCGTTATAAATAGCAACCTTCAACGGAGCACCCTTGGCTCCGTCAGCCCCTATGCAATTGGTAACTTCGGATGTAACATTGCCGTTAGCATGACTACCAGCAATAATAGCCATAACCAAGAGTAAAAATTTCCTCATATCTGATGTTTCTAGTTAATATGCTTTTAGTTTCAGGTCTGCTGCCAGCGCATGCAGATTCAACTGTTTAATACCTGCCCAATATAGCAATAATTATTTTACCCGACAATACCATTCAGGACGTTGACAGAAAAATAAAGAATTAATAATAATGGTTTTGAAATTTCACTTTCAGGGAATGAGCAAGGAGCATGGCCTCGCTCCTGTACCGCGGCCTCAAGGTGGGAAGAACTATGCCGGCGCCGGTCGGCGACCAATCCTCCCTCCATGGGAAGGGCTCAGAACCTGAAAACCAGGGTAAATCCTATTATCTCCTTGAACTGAATCCGTGCTGTTTTCTTGGGTTTTCCGTCATCGCCCAGTATGGCATCACCATTCTTATCATACTCTACAGTCTTGGTGTTGTCATCGAAAATAAAGTGAGTATTAATTCTCACATCCGTAAACCAGTTAAGACTTGTTGTGGCAATCATCTCCCAGTCGATGTCAACATTCTGCGGCTTGTCAATGAAGTTAGTGAACAACTGCAGCTTGTTCGTCATAGTTATATTTTTGAAAGGAGAGAACTTATGATTGACCAGAAGGCTTGCCCCTGGTTCATGGCGGGCCTTCCTGTCTGCCGGTATCCCATATTTCTGCTGGTCAACGCGAACCGTATCATTTACGAATGTACCCTTATAGGAAAGAGGCGCAAAGTTTATTGAAGTTTCCTTGTTGGGTTTATAGTCAAGCCCGACCCCGACAGTAATGGTTGCCGGACTTAGTATTCTCGATACCAGGACCGGATCCTTATCCTTGGGATAGTTGTACCCTTTTGCCATCTGGGTTTTGAAGAGTGCCGTACTGCTGAAGTCAAACTTACCGAAAGCCTTGGTGTTAAGCTTCGAGGATAACTCTACCAGATCAACGTTTCGTCTTATGCCGTAATCCCTGGAAGAGATGAACCCATGTTTAAACCTTCCCTGGTTATACCAGAGGATCTTTCTGGAGTTGTTCAGATAGTTTACATTGGTAGTAAAATCCATTACCGAGGAAATGTTGCTTTCGCCCCCCTTCACCCAGTTGGTAAGATAGGCCTGGTTCAGGACAAATGACATTTCGGAATTGAACCTCCAATAGTCGGGCTTCACATATAATGTCTGGACCTCGCGCAAAGTCTTGTTGTCCACTACCGGTAGATCAATACGGGCATCTACCATGTTAATAGCCTTGGAGGGCCTGCGGAACATAATGTTGTTTTCGAGATAGAGACCGATGGTATTGTATTCGGTACTGCCAACCCACACGGTTACCGAATCGTCATATTCATTCCTCAGCCAGAATCTCACAAGCTGGTTATTCTGGGAGTTAAGCCAGAAGGGAGTCTCGGTGCTGGCGCTTCCTGTAAGCATCAACTCCACAGAATCGGGTCGCTGAAGGTGCCTTATAAGTTCTTCTATGGCCGCCTGAATGGAATCACCTATAAAAGGGTGATTGTATCCCCTGAAGGGAAATGAGGAGGAGGTCAGAGTCACCTCCCTGAGGGTGTCAACCAGAACCAGGAGAAGTGTATCACCCTTCAGGAGAAGATTTTCTCCCAGTGACTCGGCAATTTTACCATGATCAAAACGCCCCCTTAATCCTGTTGAGTCGGCACGGACAAGGGCCTCTTCCATTATCCTGAATGCAACTGAATCGCGTTCATGTCCCGATGGTAACCTTATCCTGATAGTATCCCATACATAGAAATCCTGAGCTGGGATCTTTATAAACTCATACGGGTAGTCACTGAGATAACCTGTAACATCCCGGACTGGTTCGTGGGCAGCATAAAAAATAAGCTGATTAAGATACTGACGCAGAGAGTCGCGACTATTCTTCCAGTAATCTGCCCTGTACTTAGCCTGAAGGAACCTTATTGCTTCAGCCGTGGTGAAATGGATGGTACCTTCCTGGTCGAGTATTTCCCTTGAAATGCCCTTCAGAGTGGTAGTATCAATTTTCAGGGGTATCGTCACTATTTCCCTCTCCTTAATCTGGGCATCAAGAGAATAGCTCATGGTCAGGAAGATACATGCGGAAATAATGACGCTGCCTTTTTGATTTTTCATCCTGTTGAAGATTTGAACCGGTTTCCCTTTCATTTTTCGCCTAATGATCATAAATTTACGCAAAATTGAAGTCTGCCCATGATTTCATTATCTATAACGGACTTTTTGGCTGTCCAGATATACCGCAATATCAAAAAAAGGGACTCCTTCCTGCCCTGTTAGACATCGTAAGGCAAACTACCTTGTTTTTGTTTTAATTTCCAATCCCTTATTTACTGTTATTAAACATCTTGATATGAATCTCCCGTTTATTGAACCCTACAAGGTCAAAATGATTGAATCAATACATTTCAGCCACCGCAGTGAAAGGGTGGAGTGGATAAAGGAAGCAGGATATAATCTCTTCAACCTGAGGGCAGACCAGGTAATCATTGACCTGCTCACTGATTCGGGAACCGGGGCAATGAGCGACATGCAATGGTCCGAAATTATGGTCGGTGACGAAAGTTATGCCGGGGCCTCCTCCTATTACAAGCTGAAGGAGGCAATTCGCGAGATCACAGGCTTCGAATACTTTCTTCCGGCCCATCAGGGTAGGGCTGCTGAGAACGTTCTGTTCTCCGCCCTTGTCAAAGAGGGTGATATCATCCCGGGCAACTCCCATTTCGACACCACCAAGGGGCATATTGAATTCCGGAAAGCCATAGCAGAAGACTGCACCATCAGGGAGGCATACGACACCACGGCAATTCTTCCATTTAAGGGCAATATTGATACCGAAAAACTTGAACATGTAATCCGGAAAAATGGAACCGGCAGGATACCCTTCATTCTCATTACAATTACCAACAACACGGCCGGAGGGCAACCCGTAAGCATGGAGAACATCAGGGAGGTGAAGAGGATAGCCGACAGGTACGGTATTCCGGTGATTTTCGATTCAGCGCGCTTCGCCGAAAATGCCTGCTTCATAAAGATGAGGGAAGAGAATTACGGCGACAAAGGCATCAGGGAAATAGTCAGGGAGATGTTTTCCTATGCCGATGCCATGACAATGAGTTCAAAGAAGGATGCTATTGTCAATATGGGAGGCTTTATTGCCATGAAGAGCGGGGAACTTTTCAGAAGAGCTTCAGTTTTCGGCATTATGTATGAGGGTTTTATTACATATGGGGGCATGTCGGGAAGGGACATGAACGCTCTTGCCCGGGGCCTTTATGAAGGTACGGACTACGATTACCTGGTGTCGAGGTTAAGGCAGGTCAACATGCTTGGAACCATGCTTAAGGAGGCTGGCGTTCCCCTGCAGGAACCATTTGGTGGCCATGCAATATTCATTGATGCGCTAAGATTCCTGCCTCATATACCCCGGGAAGAATTTCCGGCCCAGCTCCTTGCAGTTGAAGCATACATTACCGGCGGAATACGGGGAGTTGAAGTGGGAGCATTACTCGCCGACCGTGACCCCGTGACACGACTGAACAGATATCCTGCAAATGAGTTCCTCAGGCTGGCAATTCCCAGGAGGGTATATACCGACAACCACCTGGCTTACGTGGCTGAGACCCTGATCGGAATTTACAGGCAGCGTGAAGAAATAAAAAGAGGTTTCACAATCGTCACCGAACAACCAATCATGCGCCACTTTACGGTAAGACTTGCAAGATTATAGACTGCCTGTTTTGATTGAAATATTAATTTGACTTCCTTTGCCTTGCCAGAGTATTCTGGTTGTATATTATTAATAAGAATACGCTATGGTAAGATCCATGACAGGCTATGGCAAAACCTCAGCCGATACGGGTCAGAAGAAGCTGTCAGTTGAGATTAAAGCACTCAATAGCAAGCAATTTGATCTTAATACAAAACTACCCTGGATATACAGGGAAAAGGAGATTGAGATAAGGAACATGCTGAGCCAATCCCTCACCAGGGGGAAGGTAGACCTTACAGTTACACACGATCTGATTGAGGACGAAATCATCCCGGTGATAAACGGAAATGCTGTCAGGAATTACTATAATCAACTGAAGGAGATAACCGGCAATATCGGTATCATGGCTGATGACAACCAGCTTCTCGGAATAATAATGAGGTTGCCCGAATCGGTCAGATCGGAGAAACCGGTACTGTCAGAGGAGGAATGGCAGGCACTGAGGCAACTTATATCAGACACCATAAGCCAGGTTGATGTCTACCGTCTTAATGAGGGCAGGTCAATTGAATCCGATATCCGCAGGTCAGTAAAAGCCATTACAGGATACCTGAACGACATAGCCCCATTTGAAGGTGAAAGGATAAAACGAATAAGGGACAGAATGGAAGCCTCCCTGAAAGACCTGGCCGGGATTGCCGTAACCGACAGCAACAGGCTGGAACAGGAAATGATATTTTACATCGAGAAACTCGATATCAATGAGGAGAAGGTCAGACTAAAGAAACATTGTGAATATTTCGCTGAAACACTTGATGCAACAGATCCGAACGGAAGAAGCCTCTCCTTCATTGCCCAGGAAATGGGAAGGGAGATAAATACTATCGGTTCAAAGGCCAATGATGCTTCAATACAAAAGATTGTAGTCATGATGAAAGAGGAGCTTGAAAAAATCAAGGAGCATATTCAGAATATTCTGTGACCGTTACCAACAGTACCTGCAACACCAGGATGAGGGCATGAAGGGTAA
>JAVEWX010000273.1:0-2627 GCA_034004335.1 Bacteroidales bacterium
ACTGGGAGTAGTGAAAATGATGCTTCTCAAGCAGGCCTGCCGCCCTGGCGGAAAAGGCTGCCACACTTACAGGATACCCGTTGCCGATTCCCTTTCCCATGGCTATCATATCAGGCTTCAGATCATAGTGTTGAAACCCGAACCATTTTCCTGTTCTCCCTGCCCCCGTGGTAACCTCATTTATAATTATAAAGCCGTGGTTTTCCCTTATCCTTTCAGAAATTTTCTCAATCAGTTTCACTGACGGAAAATTTACCAGTCCCGACGAGCTTCCCGGCTCAAAAAGGAAGATGCCGATTTTGTCAAACGGGATTTCCGCGAATTCCCGGCACTCACCAAGACATCCTTCACCGCCGGTATCACAGCTGCAACCATGCCGGTTGTAACGGTACCATTCCTTATTGTCCTGCCTGGCGGCTTCCCCGTATGCCCCGAAGTATGAGTCAGAGAATGTCAGCACCATGGCATCCGGCTTAATTGCTTTTGCTGCCCTGATACAGTACTCAACCGCTTCGCTGCCCGAACACAGGAACTCACATCTTCCGCCCGGGAAATCAGTTATTTCCAGCACTTTGCCGGCAGCCGTCTCCAAGATTGGATTACAGTAATTAAATCCTGTATGCATGACTTTCCGGATTTGTGATACCATCACTGAATTGATCCTGGGGTGACAGTGCCCGACACTTGTGCACCAGACACCCGATTCCATATCAATGAACTGGTTGCCGCTGGCATCGGTCAACTCACAATTTCTGGTTTTAACTATGTCACCAAGAATCAGTTCGTGACCTGTTGACCATACTATGTTCTTCATCCCTGGCAAATATTACCGTAGTTATCAATTAAAAAGCATTCTTTATCTTACGCAATGACCGCCATAGCAGCTTTTATGCCTCAAAACCGGCGCTTTGCTTCAGTAACCTTTTTCTTTGAGTTTTTCAATCACCGAGGAGCTGATCCAATAAATATCGGGGTTGCCGTTCTGCGGTGAGTTGTGAAACAACTGCAACGTCTCCGTACTCAGCATTTCAAGGCTCTTTCCGCCCATCCGGTCCGACATAAAGAAGAGGTACTTCCCATCTGTGGAAACTGATGCTGACCACTCCCCGGGATAAGCAGAATTGACTTCCGGACCCATATTGACCGGTTGACTCCAGTTGTCGAGGCTATCACGGAACGATATGTAATAATCGGTGGCACCGAAACTGTCGGGCATACCGTATGCCGGTACAATGATATAACTTTCATCAGCCGCAACAAATGCGTTGTACCTGGCATTTCCGATGTTTACGTTCGGCCCCAGCTTCTCAGGTTCCTGAAAAACCCCGTTAACCAGCCTGGACCGATATATGAACTCTTCCCTGGCAACAGTATCCATGTGAGTGTAATAGATTGTACCGTCAACTGTCACAGACGGAAAAAACTCCTTGCCGGAAGTATTTACAGGTGCACCGAGGTTCCGGGGCTCCGTCCATTTGCCATCGGCCTTTGTACATACCCAGATGTCTTCATTACCTTCCGTTGCCGGGAAAACCGGCATGGTTGAGATGAAATACAGCTTCGTCCCGTCAGGGGAGATATGCGGTTCCACATACTTGTATGCAGGATTGGTGCAGAACTCGAAAACCTCAGGGAATGACCACACATCATTATCCCTGCGAACATAAAATATTGTTACATACCTGAACTTGCCGGCCTCGCGACAGAAGAAGATCTCATTACCGTCAGGAGTGATGGCAAAATCACGCTCAGTCATGCCCGTCGAGATAACGCCCGGAGCAAAGAGCCTTGCACTGTCACCCGGAACTACCTGTCCGAGGTAATCGCCGCTGACCTCAGCCTGATCAACGGATCCCTGGCGGTTTGGCAGGCAGGAAGTTATTGAAAGCGAAGCGACTATAACGATACAATAAAGGATATTTTTCATACAGATTTGGCTATTTCCAGGTCCTTTTTTTGTTGTGCTCTTCCTTTCTACGGAAAGCCTGTTCAATATCAATATCAAAACGGTTGGCTATTGAACACAGGTAAATGAGGATATCGGCAACTTCCTCATCAACCGGGCCGATGTTTGCATTTACATCTGTCTTCAGCTTCATCGTTTTACGGACAGCCTTGAAAAGCTCTCCAATCTCTTCTCCCAGCAGGAGACATTTTTCAATTGCATTCTGCTGCGTAAAGCCCCGCTCATCTTCAAGTTTTCTTACATAATCCTGGAAATCTCCCAGTGTCGGGTCGGCTTTCAATTCTAATTTGCTCATTTGAATAATTGATTTGGTTTATCAGTTGTGCCGGAATATGGATCGTCGCTTCCTGCCTGTCAGCCTGGTAATCACCACCTGGCATTTTTGAACTCATCAGGGTTAAAAGTCTGAACCGGAACCCTGCATTCCGGGATTATATTAAAGTACTTCTCAACCATTTCAAGAGCTCCGGTATCATCATAAAACCTGATCTCTGTTGCAACCGGGTAACCATTTATATTCTCATAACGCGCAAACTCAACCTCCCTGGAGTTTTCACCTGTTCTGCGCCTCTTCTTCAGTTTCAGCAGAGATTCACGGTCAACCCAGAAACATGTATTCGTGGTATCACCGACTATCCAGGCATCGCGTCCCATGCACACT
>JAVEWX010000274.1:0-2621 GCA_034004335.1 Bacteroidales bacterium
GCATAACGAACTATCGCATTACTCATCTGTGGCCTACTCCTTCTCTAATCCGGTTTGTTCCTTTCTTAACCGGTTTCCTATTACCTACAGGTACGCCGGTTTGCGGAAATCCATCGACAGGTCAATGGTGATAACGTAGAAATCCCCCTGGCTGTCATCGTAGCCTCCAATAGTTCCTACCATGATACCCGGCGGGAAAATTGAGGAAAAGCCGCTGGTCTCAACCGTATCGCCAACTGAAATATCAACATGGCAGGGGATTTCCGTGAGAAGTGCTTTAGTAACCTCATGTCCATCCCATCTCAGGTTTCCAAAATATCCGTTCTTCTTAAGTCTCACGCTCATCCTGAAGTCGAGGTTAAGCAGTGACATCACATAGGAAAAATTTTCTGAAACCGAAACCACGATTCCTGCTACGCCATCCGGACCGACTACCGCCATTTCAGGTTTCACACCATCTCTGCTTCCCTTTCCCAGGGTAAAGAAATTCCTCTGCCTGTTGACCGAGTTATTGACAACCCTTGCCGAGATGTAGGAATAAACCATGCTGTCAGACAGAGGTATAATTGCTGGTATTCCCGGCTGGAAAAATGAATTATAACGTTCCAGTTGTCTCTTAAGGTTGAGGTTCTCCTCGGCAAGGACCCTGTTCTGGTGACGTAGCCCCATATATTCTTTGACTCCGCCTATCTTTCTTTCAAGGTAAAGGGTAGTATTTCTGACTCCCCCCACAAAGCGGGATGACTGATAGCCTCCGGCTTCCACCATGAACCATACTGAAATCGCTTCCAGGAATAGGAATATGATGAGATTACTGTACCTTGAAAGAAAACTTATCAGGTTCCTCATTCAGTCGGGTATATTACCTCATCAGGAACTGAAACTTGTCGACATTCTTAAGAGCAACACCTGTTCCGCGTGCAACTGAGTGCAGCGGATCTTCAGCAACCCTGAAAGGTATGTTAATTTTATCCGAAAGCCTTTTGTCGAGCCCCTTGAGAAGTGCACCGCCCCCGGCCAGAAATATCCCCTTCGAGACAATGTCGGCATAGAGTTCAGGCGGGGTTTGTTCAAGCACTCCCAGGATAGCAGTTTCTATCTTCGACAGTGATTTATCGAGACAGTGAGCTATTTCCTGGTATGAAACGAATATCTCCACAGGCAGGGAAGTCATAATATTCGGTCCCCTTACCACAAAGTCGGCGGGCGGATTTTCAAGATCAGGGAGGGCAGCTCCAACTGCAATTTTAATATCTTCGGCTGTGCGGTCTCCTATTTTGACATTGTGCTGCTGTCTCATGTATGACTGTATGTCTGATGTAAATCCATCGCCAGCCACACGGATAGACATATTGCAGACGATCCCGCCCAGGGCAATAACAGCTATCTCAGTCGTGCCTCCGCCAATGTCAACCACCATGCAGCCTTCGGGTGCCTCCACATCCAGTCCAATGCCTATTGCTGCGGCCATGGGTTCGTATATCATGTACACATCGCGTCCCCCGGCATGTTCAGATGAGTCGCGTACTGCCCTGATCTCAACTTCAGTACTGCCTGAGGGTATGGAGACAACCATCTTCAGGGAGGGAGAAAAAAGCCGTGGCCCTTTGTTTATCATCTTTATCATCCCCCTGATCATCTGCTCAGCAGCGTTGAAGTCGGCAATGACGCCATCACGTAGCGGCCTGATGGTACGTATGTTCTCGTGTGTTTTGCCATGCATCTGCCTGGCCTCCTCCCCTATGGCAATGAGTTTCCCGGAGCCCCTGTCAATAGCCACAATCGAGGGCTCATCCACCACTACCTTGTCATTATGGATAATTATTGTGTTTGCGGTACCAAGATCAATAGCTATCTCCTGTGTCAGAAATGAAAAAAGTCCCATCGGTTTATGAATTATTTTTTCGTCTAATGTTTAAAATGCCTTCGTCCTGTAAAGATCATAGCAATATTGTTCCTGTCACATTCCTCAACGGATTCCTTATCCCTCACCGATCCTCCGGGCTGAATCACAGCCGAAACACCTGCCGCAGCTGCCAGGGTAATGCTGTCGGGAAAGGGGAAATAGGCATCCGAAGCCATCACAGCTCCCTTAGTATCAAATCCGAAAGTCTGAGCTTTTTCAAGAGCCTGCTTAACCGCATCGACCCTTGAAGTCTGGCCGGCTCCCGAACCTATCAGCTGTCTGTCCCTGACAATTACAATGGCATTCGATTTAGTATGCATCACCAGTCTGTTTGCAAATTCCAGGTCGATGGACTCTCTTTCATCGGGTTTCCGGGAGGTCACACACACCAGTTCATCATTTACAATACTTAATGAATCCTTCTCCTGCCACAACCAGCCGTTGAGAGCCGTCCTGCAGCTAAATGCCGGCGAGGGAAATTTGTTGATCTTCAAAATGATCCTGTTCTTTTTCTGTTTCAGTATCTGAAGTGACGCGGCATCAAAACCGGGTGCTATGATAACCTCAAAGAAGATGCCGTTTATCTCCTCTGCCGTTGCCCTGTCAATAGTACGATTGGCCGCAATAATACCTCCGAAGGCAGAAACCGGATCACCGGCAAGAGCCTTGGTCCAGGCCCGGGTAAGAGACTCGTCACAGGCCATGCCACAGGCAT
>JAVEWX010000096.1:0-11837 GCA_034004335.1 Bacteroidales bacterium
CAGCTCTCCGACTCGATATAGAGTTGTCCGGTATTGTAACCCGGTGCAGACCCCGTGAAGCTGGTAAGAAGGTACACCAGCAGGGTGGAGAAGGAATACAGAAATATCCTGTTGAATACAGTTTTCATCTGATCGGTTTTTTGTTTTCGTTAATCAAACCACCTTTCTAGAGCCCTCTTGCAAACAGTGTGAAGAAGAGATCCCCCATTTCCCACCATCTCTTCATTGCCATTCTTGCGAAGTCGTTGGTATAGTTGGTCAGGAACACGCGGTAATCTTCGGGTTTCGGGTTACCCCTCTCGTCGAGTTCAGCAGGCTTGCCTTTGGAGGCATTGTACATGTCGAGTGCTATCTTGTCGATTGCCGGAATTTCCGCAAAAGCTTTATCTTCAAGCTCTTTAACACCGCCCTCAATGTAGGAGCGGGTTACGCCCCACTTGATCTCTGCCAGCCTGTTGGTGCGCCTGAAATGCCAGATGGCTGATTCCTCGCTGTACTTCTTCTGTCCGCATAGTTCGAAGCTTGCAGGCAGGGAAAGAGTGCCGGCGTAGATAGGTATTCTCGGACTCTCACCCGGATTGTCGAAGGAGAACCATGCTATGGCGCTTATTTCTTCGGGCAGCCATCCGCGTACCTGTATGACCTGTGAGTAGGAGCACCCCGATATGGCGATTGTTCTCTGGCTCTGTATAGTGCCCGGAGCAAGTGCGTTAATAAGGTTGCGCGTGTCGGCACCCATGAAGGGGTTTGCCACCGGGCTCTTCATCATTGCGCCCTCAGCAGGAGCAGCTTCGCCAGGTCTTCTGCGGGTATCCCTTATGACAAGGTTTTTCGTTGCATCGAATTCAGTTCCTTCGTATGTCTGCCTGAAATATGCAAACACTTCGCGTACGCTGATCTTCTTCTCGGGTTTTACCGAGAAGGGCAGTTCCTCGGCATCCTGTGTCAGATTCAGTGACGGGGCCAGTGTGCTGAGTATGAAGAACTCCCTGATTGAGTAAGCCCTGCGGCCACCGCCGTATGCCTTCCAGAACTTGAAGGGTTCACCGCTCTTGGGATCCCAGTAGCCATACTCTTCAGCCAGTGAGAATACGTTCTCCGATGCCATGTAATAGTCGGGCTTTTTAAGGTCTATGGTGCTTATCCTGGGTATGTTGGCTGAAACACCCACATGATCGTCGGGTATCCTTACAGCAGCCCATACGGCAGAGTTATAGTTCATCCCGGCACCGAATATTTCGAAGTGCCATACCTCGTTCTTGTCTGCCAGGGTAAGACATTCGCCACCATCGCCATAGCCGTAGGTGGTTGCCAGGTCACCCATCAGTTTTATTGCCTGGCGTGCCGTGGTGCAGCGTTCCAGGGCTACTGCCTGGAGCTCCTCGATGACGAAAAGGCCGTCATCGTTCATAAGGTCGCGTCTTCCGCTGATAGTTGTCTCTCCTATGGCCAGTGATTTCTGGTTGAGGGCGGGATAGCAGACGTTGAGGTAGGAGTATGTTTCTGCAGCCTGGGGAATCTTGCCTTTAATCGATACCCTGCGCATATCCCAGGGGGTTTCGGTGTGCATCTTACCCCAGTAGATGTCGCGTGTTGCTCCTGCAGGGTGCTTTGCTGCCGGAACGATATTGAGCCATGTCCTGTAATTGCCGTCACAGCTGTGGCTCGTTATTACCGATCCGTCGGTGGAGGCAAGCTTGCCTACCATGATACTTGTACATGATGCCTCTTCTTCCGTTAGCTGGATGAATTGTGCACTGATAAATGCCGGCAGGAGGAGCAGCAATATTGCTGTCATCATCCAGCGGTTCGGTTTTGTCTGGTTTTTCATAGTCATGTCGGGTTGGTTATTTTATAGTTATGCGTTACGTGTTACGTGTTACGTGTTGCGGGTTACGGGTTACGGGTTACGTGTTCTTGGTATATTTTTTATCTGTTTACCGAATACCGGTTACTGGTTACCGGTTACCGGTTACCGGTTACCGTTATTCATAATATAATCTGACTCCCTTTTCGGCGGGATTTTTAAGATAGTATCCTGTTCCGTTCTTCCGTACATCTGCATACCTGGGTATATTATAGCATACCAGCTGCCTGCCGGGATTGTCTTCATTCCAGCTTTCGAATGTCTGCAGCACCGTTGAGGTGTGTCTGCCGACCCTGGTGTCAATGTGCCATCCGGTTGAGTCGATAGGCGAGAAGAGCAATCCGTATTTGCCTGCCTTAACGACGAATTCGTCCTTGCCCTCAAGTAGAAGTTTCTCACCGGTAATGCCTCTTGTGGCATCGAGGAATGGTTCGGGGGCTTCGAAGAGCAGGGAAATGGCATCGGAATAGTCTCCAATCTCACGGTGAGATAGTCCGTGCAGTGTTTTTGGGGAGAACTCCGTTCCGAGACTAAAGCCCTCCATGTCGGCTATCATCATCGACACGAGCGTGGCAAGGTCCTGGCCCTTTTCGTGGGTTACGATGGTATTGATGACCGGGTACTGAAGTTCGGCTTCATGAAGGTCGATGACCACATCTACCTTCTCTTTCCTGATCATCTCCATTATGGCATAGGTTGTCCTTTCCGTGAGGGTCCCTTCAGGTCTGCCGGGCCATGCCCTGTTAAGGTTTCGTATATCGACATAGGCGAGGTTCTGCCTGCTGGGGTAGTGAATATAAACCTCAGGGTCGGGCCACTGGTCGAGCGGGTTCGTCCATCTGTCACCCATGCGGAAGGTACGTTTCCCCCATTCAGTAGGGATATTGAAGAACTGGGGGTAGGCTCCGCTGGGGCGGGTTACCGTGGTGGCGCTCCTGCTTGTGGAAAGGATCACTATCAGCCTCCCTTTTTCGATTACCGCATTTTCGACGAAGATCCATGCGGCGAGCCTGCATGCCGGCTCCTCGGGGTGTGACCCGGCCATTACCATCATTGTGGCTCCCGGTTCTTTTCCTTCGAGGAAATAAACATTGCAGTCGTTAACGGTTCCGGCAATGCCGTCAAAATATTCTCCCAGCTTCTTAACCTGTGTTACTCCTTCGCCGGCCACGACCGGTTCGGCATAATGCCTGTGGCGCCAGAAGCTTATCGATCCGCCGGTAAGTATCAGCAGTCCAAGGGCTGCTATGATCAGTTTGCGAGTAATAGTGCTGACTTTCATACCAGGCATTATTTCATAAGTAAAACCCTCAGGAGGAAGGGTATGAGTACCAGGATGTATAGTACCTCCTCCTTCCAGTCCTTCGACTTGATAAGGTTGTAGATCAGTCCTGCAGCTATAACGCCTGCCAGGATGAAGTAGAAGACCGATATTATTGTATTCAGTATAGTCATGGTTTTAACCGGTTAAAGTCCTGTGAGAAATCCAAGCTGCTTGCTGTAAATAACCATTAGGGTTCCGATAATGCAGATCAGTATGGCAGGGACAATGCACTGTCTGAGGAACCTTCCATAGGATTCCTTTACGCCGGTTACACTGACCGAGAGGCGTCCTATTATGGCTGTAGGGGGAAGTGCATCGCCGAGAGGCCATATAATGCTCATTCCTGCCAGGGCAACAATGGGATTAAGTCCCATGGTGTTGAAAAGCAGGACGAGAGGCACTCCGAAAACGGCTGCAGCGCCGTACATGAGTACCGCTTCGGTAATCGGGAGGAAAAGGAAAAGGCCTCCGATTACAAGGAAGGTGGGAAGTGTGATAAAGGTAATTGCCAGCAGGCCCCTCACGCCGGTCAGAGTCATGATCTGCACCAGTATTCCCGCTGCGGTAAGTGTTCCGATAAGGGGCAGCAGCTGTTTCAGGGTGTTGGAGAAAATTTGTGGTACATTCAGCCTGACGGGTGACAGCAGCCACGATGCAGCTGCGGCAATGGTGAACATAAATGGCAGTCCTACAATAGGCGTTTCAAAGGGCCACCTGCGCCCCATCAGTATCAGTCCGAAGAAGATCACGAATGGTATTATTATGCGTGTCCAGTTCATCTTTTGCGGAGGAACCGGCAGTTCATCGAAGGCTTTGCCAAGGTCGATGTCGGTACCCTTCCATCCGAGTATGAAGATGGTTGCAAGGGCTGCAATCACACAGGGAACCAGTAGCGGCCAGAAGAATCCGACATAAGGCATATTAACCCCTGCTGCCGTCATCATAGCCCACAGGCTTACAGGTGGTGCAGCTGCACTCAGTCCGGCCAGGAGAAAAATGATTGCGGCGACCCTTATCCGGGGTATTCCCATGTAGCTTAATACCACTGCCACCATTCCCCCTGTGATGAGAACCGTTACACTTCCCGCGCCTGTGAGAGCTCCGGGTATCAGCAGCAGGAATGTAAGGAGGATAAGCAGTAGAGCCCTGCTTTTGTGGAATCCTTTCAGTATGCCCCTTACCGCATAGGCGACACCTCCCGATTCCTTCAGTATGTTCATAAAGAGGGTGGCTGTAATGAAGATAAGGTTAATATCGAGGTAGGTTATGGCTCCCTCCGCTATATGGCGGGCCGGGAACCACTCTCCGGCTGCGAATGCCCCTGCCAGGGCAGCGGCAAACATCGACAGTTCCGTGGAAAGTTTTATTCTCTGAGCGATGATGTACACAACCACCATCAGCGCCAGTATCAGCGAGGCACTGGTGAACATGCTCACGGCAGGGCTATTTATTGATGAAGACCTGTTCGAGTACTGCCGTAATGTCGTTGTTCAGCTCAAAGCCATACATGGGTATGTTCTTGCCCTTTGAGATGTTTGTGAAACGTCCGTCGGAGTCACCCTCGTTCTTAATGATCATCATGTCGGAGTTGGGACAGACGGCATCGATGGAAAGTTCATCGGAGTTATCACCGGCAGCCGCACCGGCTGAGCGCCTGGCCATGCCCTCTATGTGGGCTCCTATTACCTTCATCCCCTGTTTCTTTGCCTCGGCAATAAGGGCGGCAGTTCTGCTTAGCTCATCATCTACTGAAACTCCGGCTGCTCCCATACCCTTAAGGCTGGCACCGGTGACGATTATTACCGATTTGAATGGTTTGCCGGCATTTTTTGCATCAATGAGATCCTGGGCAGTTGCCATCTCCTTGTATTCAAAATCGAGGCTGAGCCTCTGCATGAATATCCTCAGCCTTACGGGGCCGGGACTCTGTCCGCAGGAGGTAAGCATTACGGGTTGTCCGGCCTTCTGGGCCATCATGTCGGGGAAGATGAGCAGTGCAGCAAGCACCGCAGCTATTCTGATAAAAGTTTTCATAATGGTATTTATTATTGAATCAGGTTAAACTGGTGTTGACATCCCAAAGATAGCAAAATGTACTTTCAATCCCTTTGAGCTTTTTTGTGTTATATAATATTGTATACATGTTCTTCATTTACATTGCTGTTATTAATCAGCCGGGCTACCTCATTGCGGGGTGAATCATTCATCCCATGGTATCCTGTATCTGGTTGCAATCCCTTTTATATAAAGCAGATGAATTACCGGGACCCTCCTCTCAAGCATATCATGAATAACACCTCTTGATTCGGGGGGAGGCATCTTCGCCTTCCTTACAATTCCGGGTTTAAGGAGCAGGGAAAGGGAGCTGGTACCCATATTGGCATATCCGCCCCCGGAATTTATGAATGCTGTTATTCCGTCATCGGACCCGCTGAAGTATATAGAGTCCCTTATTGCCCTGTTTCTGACCAGGTTGCCCTCAAAGATCAACGGTATTCCATACTGTGGTACTGATTCGACCAGACGACTGACAGTTTCCGGTTCCATTTCCCTGCCAATGTCGAGGTCGCCCCCCGGCGAAACGGCAAGAGGGAGGTGTTGTGTCAGTCCCTTTTCATGCAGGAGCATGTGCATGTCGAGTATTGTGAAATCGGGGTCGGATGCTCCGAATGATGAGGCGCCGAGCGAGAGTATTATTCCGGGTTCCAGCTCCATGGCGGCGGAAGCCGAAAGTACCGCTATCAGCAACCCGGGAAATGACCCTGAGCATCCCACGGCTATGGCGTCGCCTTTTCTGACGCCGGCATCACTAAGCAGCCTGACTATCAGCGAAGCGAAGGCAGGATTCAGGGTAGTCTGTTTTGCGGCCCTGTCGCCCAGGGTTGTCGTGAGTTCAGAAAGTTCCGGACCGATCAGGCTGTGAGATTCAGAAATGGTTTCGATGCATCTCTTCATGTGGTCGTATGCCTGATTTTCGATTCCGGCCGGCATGAAAGCAGGGTTCCGTTCCGCAATGACAACAGAAACAGTCAGCAGCACCAGCGAAAACAGTCCGGTGGCCAGTATTATCTTGTCTTTTATCGTAAGGGGGCCTGATTTCTTCATCATTTTCATGTTATCAGGAACCACAGGTTCCAGGCAAACCAGGTTGCAGCTATCACAATAGCCATAGATGCGGTGGTAATGGCGATACCCTGACGTTCAAAGTTGCCGGCTATCAGTCCGGGGATGACGAGTCCGATTACCCTGTAGTCGATTGAACCGGGGAATATGGAGGGAACTATCTGTGAAACAATTAGTGAGCAGACAGCTCCGCACAGGATAAGGAACACAAACCTGCGCCTGCCAAAAAGAAGGAGGTATCGTGATGCAAGGGCATACAGTGCCCAGGTGATCAGTGCGGCAGCGAGAGTGCCTGCCATCCTGTATGGGTGGTTTACGAACAGAACGAGGTACCCTGGCACTATCATGCCTCCGGGGTAGTAGCCCGTCAGTGCTATGAAGCCGAGCGCCAGCAACAGCCCCAGGAAAAGAAGTTCATAACCCATTCTTATGTTTCGTTATGCTGATTAATACTTTCACAATTTTCGCGCCAGTAATCAAGAAGGCCGCTGCCGGTACCGGCTATGTTTGCCAGACCAAAGACCACTGTTCCGTCTTCACAGCCGGCAGCCAGGTGACAGGTCATATCCCCGGGAGACATTCTCCTGACGGGAATGGCATCTGCTATTTTTCTGCGCACAATATTCCTGTGTGATCCGGCAACGAAGAGAGGGTCGAAGCTTATGGGGTAGTTTTGTCGCAGCTGCCTTATCCATTGCAGGGTGCGTTCTGCCCTGTCGCTTCGCAGTGCCAGTAGTCCTGCAATATGTCTGAAGGGTATGGCTGACTCCTTAAGCATCAGGTCTATAATAATGTTTGTCGATACCGGATCATTTGCCGCAAAGGTATTGGCAAACCAGACAGTTTTGGATCCCTGCCTGAACCTGAATAGTTCAGCTCTTCCCGTGTCGTGCCGGGCAGTTACTATACCCATGGCAATCTCATTGTCGCTGATGCCAAGATGCACGGCCACTTTATATACCAGGTCGCTGTTCTCCCTTATCCGGAAGGGAGTTGGGCCGGGGTGCCCTGTTATCTTCGTGGAACAACCCGACAGTGCCACTTCAATTGCCGCCCCTTCTTCCTCAATCCCTTTCTTCAGGAATCCGGTAAGGTGATTTTCATGCACAAAAATGGTTGCTCCCCTGCAGACATCATTTAGAAACAGCGATTCTGTTTCCCGGGTTGTTTCTCCTGTCACATCGAGATGGTCGGCCCTGAAGTTAGTGAGGACGGTGATGCCTGGTTTCAGCAGCCTGCGTGACTCAAACCTGTGGTTCTCGGGCCTTATGCTCATCACTTCGGCAACAAGAGAGTCGGCTCCCATTTTTGCTGCACGGGCAACGAGCTTCTTCTGCTCTATTATTGAAACAATCCCACGGCGGCGAACGGGTTCCCGGGAGCCGTCGGGCAGGATATACATGGCCTCCGAACCGGTTGTCTTCGCCAACACAGTTCTGCCGGAAGCACGAAGCACGGAAGCTATTTCACGGGTAACACCTGTCTTCCCTCTTGTTCCTGAAACCGTTATGCGGAGACCGATCTTTGCCAGGCGGTGCGAGTGGATTGCGGCTTCGGCAGCCAGCAGTCCGATGAGGAGTAACAGTATTGATACCGTTAAAGTCAATTTACTGAATTATTAGTTAGTTTGGCCGGTATTAAATCCATGCCTTAAGTATCACCCTCCGGCTGCTTTTACCACCAGTCGCATAAATTCTCCTATCCGGGGAGAGTCAATCCACCTGACCACGGCAACGATATCATTTTCCCTGTCAATGATAATATAGTTACCTCCAAAGCCGTCGGCATGGTAAACGCTCTCGGGAACCCCCTTCCATGGCGTGCCTGTATTTGTCCACCACATGTAACCGTAGGTCCTGTTGGCCTGAGACGTGTTGGTCACTGAGCTGACCCATTGACCCGACAGAAGTTGTTTACCGTTCCAGTTACCCTCTCTGAGGAAGAGCAGTCCGAATCTTGCCTGGTCGGCAGCGCTGATGAAAAGTCCGCCGCCGAAGTGGCCCCCGCCGCTTACCGACTGCATCATTATGCCGTCAATATTGACCCACGAATCCTCGTAGCCGTACCATCTCCAGGTTGATGAGGCGCCTATGGGATCCATAATTCTTTCCTTCAGTATGACAGGCAGCGGTTCCCGCATAACGTTGAGGAGGCAGTAGGCCAGCAGGTTAACCCTCACATCATTGTATTTGTAGCTGGTGCCAGGCTGGTTGAGGGTTCTCCTCTTCCAGTCGTCTATCGTTCCCCTTGAAGGGGGTCTGTCGGCCCAGTCGTGAAGCCCGAAAAGGGTTCCCGACCAGTCGGAGGTTTGCTGCAGCAGGTGCAGCCAGGTTATTTCAGAATTATGAGGCCCTTCGAACGTGTCATCCCATACATATTGGTTTACCCGGTCATTAATATCGGCTATTCTGCCATCGTCAAGGGCAATGCCCGCGATGGTTGAGAGGAAGCTCTTCGTTACGCTGAAGGTCATATCGACACGGTTGATGTCGCCCCATTGGGCAACAATATACCCGCTTTTAATGATAAGGCCTGCCGGGCCGCCACGCTTCTTTACCGGCCCCACTATCCTGAATCCCGGCTCCCTGCCGTATCCCTTCAGTATGGCTACGTTAAGGTCATATTCCATCTTGCTTTCGTTATGGATGGCATAGCTGACAGCGCTGTCGAGCCACATACTGTTCATCTTCATCTCCTCCGGCTTCCTTGTTTCCCATTCGGTTCCCGGAAAGTAGAGCTTCTGCGTGTAGGAGGGCGCATGCAGTGCAAAAAGGATTGTCAGGGTAATTAATAGTCTGATTTTCATTTTATTGATTGATTTTTGTTTTTATTGTGGTTTCTCCGGCGTTAATGATCGGTTACAGGCAATAAAGCTAAGAAAAAACATTTTCTTTCCACTTCAAAAGCTTGCCTCATTGTTCCTTGTCGTGACCTGCCCGGGGGGGGCAGATTTTCTTTTGAATTGATACTGATTTTGTGTTAATTTGTGAATAAATGTACAGAATACACATAAACAATAGAAAAATACTGCAAAATGAAGTTTAGAATAAGTCTGGCAGTTTTTACGGCAGTTGCGATGCTGCTGTTTGCATTTGGTGAGGTTCATGCCCAGAAGGTGATGTCGGCAGGTGAGCCGGCGACCCTGGAGATAAGGGCTGCCGGGGAGAATTCGGTGCGGGTAACCCTTATGCCCCTCTCAATGAAGGGTGTCATACCGGCAACGCCATTGCTTGCTGAGGGCAGGAGTTACGCTGACCCTGTACTGAGGATCACGAGCATCAG
The DNA here is from genome assembly GCA_034004335.1 of Bacteroidales bacterium. Lineage (GTDB taxonomy): Bacteria > Bacteroidota > Bacteroidia > Bacteroidales > VadinHA17 > SLNP01. Next base: position 9,597 of record JAVEWX010000096.1, read on the forward strand.
CAAACCTGTCGCGGTTAACACGGGTAACCTGCGAGTGGAGGTGACGGGATTGCCGCTGACGGTTTCGGTTTCCGAAAGATCGGGCAGGCTCATACAGAGCCTTGAGTTCAGTGATACCGGCAGCGTATCATTCATCAACGACGGGGAGCCGGTCCTGGGAATGGGGGAGGGTGGTCCCCGGATGTCGGGAAACTGGAGGGAGAGAGCCATTGAATTTAACAGGGTTGGACGGTACCACGACATGGTTCCCCGCTGGCAGGCTAATGCCTATGGTTCGCGCAACCCGGTGGCTGCGCTGGTAGGCACCGGAGGCTGGGGTCTCTATGTCGCTGCACCGTGGGTGGAGGTTGATCTCAGCAGGGGTGCTGCCGGCAATTTCATTCCATGGGAACCGCCGGCAGAGAGAAGCGACAGCATCGACGGGCCGGTAACAAGGAACATGCAGGGAAGACCCCCGATAGAGAGCATAATTCCGGGATTTTTTGACATCTTCGTTTTCAATGCCCGCAATCCTGTAGTCTCTATGAAGGAGTGGTCGGAGGTGACCGGCAGGGCCGTTCTGCCGCCCAGAGGGTCGCTGGGTTACATGCAGTCGCTCCGTACCCTGGTCGATGAAGATCAGATGCTGGATATTGTAAGAACCTTCAGAAAGAAGAAGATACCTGTTGATGCCGTCATTTACCTTGGTACGGGATTCTGTCCCCGCGGCTGGAACACCGAGCAGCCCTCCTTCGATTTCAATCCCGAGGTATTCAGGAGGGATCCGGCGGATGTCATTGCTGACCTTCACGGGATGAATGTAAAGGTTATCAATCATATTGTTCCCTGGCGCCGCGACAAGCTTCCGACAATAGCTGGAAATATCCCGCCCGCGCCCGGAGAGGTTGTTGACAAGTCGCATATGCTCGACTACTGGCTGCAGCACACTGACCTGGTTAAAGCAGGTGTTGATGCGTGGTGGCCCGATGAGGGAGACTGGTTTAATCTTTTTGAGAGGGTTAACAGGCACAAGCTTTACTATGTCGGTCCGCTGTATACTACACCCAATGTACGTCCGTGGAGTCTTCACAGGAACGGTCATGCCGGCATTGCACAGTGGGGCGGCTGGGTATGGTCGGGCGACACCGACTCGGCCTGGAAGACCCTGGAGGGACAGATAGCTGTAGGAATAAATCATTCCTTGAGCCTTTCACCCTTCTGGGGTTCCGACATAGGTGGTTTCTATCCCAACGAGGAGCTTACGGGAGAACTCTTCACCAGGTGGTTTCAGTTCGGGGCTTTCTGCCCTTCATTCCGTTCGCATGGCCGTACCTGGTGGACACGGCTGCCATGGGGGTGGGGACTCAGTGAGATGGGACCGAGGGAAAACAGGGCTAATCCATTGCCTTCTGAACTGAATAATCCGGCCATAGAACCGATATGCAGGATGTATTCCGAGCTTCGTTACCAGCTGATGCCCTATACGTATACACTCGCGTGGGAGGCACGTAATACAGGTATGCCCCTGATGAGAGCCATGTGGCTACACTATTCAAATGACATCCGAACAAGGAAGATTGGCGATCAGTACCTGTGGGGCAGGAATATTCTTGTTGCACCCGTATACACTAAGGGGGCAGTGTCGCGCGATGTGTTCCTGCCTGAAGGATTGTGGTATGACTGGTGGACAGGCAGGGCTGAAATGGGGGGAAGAATTATTGCCAGGGAGGTAGATCTGAAGACTATGCCACTGTATGTCAGGGCGGGGTCAATAATCCCAATGGACCCTGTCAGGCAATATACAGGTGAGGAGGTTACGGGGCCGATGACCATCAGGGTTTATACCGGAGCCACCGGCGAATACACAATGTACAGTGATGACGGCATTTCACAGGAATACCTCAATGGTAACTATATCCTTTCAAAATTCGTCTGGGATGACGGAAGAAGGATACTTTCGATATCCCACGAGCAGTTTGGCAGCTATAAGTTTAAGCCTGTTGAGCTGGAGATACTGTTTTTGCCTTCGGGTGTGACCCGCAAGGTTATGTGGGACGGAAGCCGGATGAACATAAATATTTAGGGTGGCGTTACCTTTTCACTGAACTATTGAAGGCTTTCTTCCCCCCAGTCCACCCTACTTTTGGGCTGCCTTGTCGGGAATGAAGAGGGAATTTCCATTATTGAACTTCCTGTCGAGAATCATGTCGACAACCTGCACGCCGTTCATCATCGTTCCGTAGAGTCCGTGTGCGAATTTTG
>JAVEWX010000275.1:0-2551 GCA_034004335.1 Bacteroidales bacterium
ACGAAAGCTTCATCAACTCATCACGGGTGAGAACCCGGAGGGAAGGATTGAAATCTACTACATCGTGCCTGGTCCTGACGACCAGCCCACAGGCGAAGTAATTAAACTTGAAACCTTCCCTTCAGCAAAGAACCTTAGAATTGAGGCGGCTGACCGGGAGACGGCAGAAACCTTTGTAAAACTATTTCAGCATGAGAAAACAACTCCTGAGAAATAAGATAAACGAGCTATTGTCGACGGGAACGCCCCACACGTTAAATGTGTTTATTGATGACAGTGACCTTAAATGGGTCCTGACCAGCACACTGAGCCCGGATGAGATCAGTAAGAAGATCAAATCCGATTTTAAGGAGCCACGACTTTACAGAGAGGTGCCAATTAAAGGTAATGATTTGACCGTCACTGTGACGTCAGAACAGGCAGCAGAAGAAATAATCCCCCTACTCACAGCACTATGAACCGAAAACAGATTCTCCGGCAGAAGATAAACCGACTTCTTGACGCACCAATGAAGCCGCACGTTGTCCGACTTGTCGTCGATGGTGAGTTATACCGTGAAGTGACGGTGCCGGAGGGAGTGTGCAGTCTCAGGATGAAAATAGGCAGGATGCAGCCCGGATTCGCAGACATGCTGTTTCTTGTCAACCTGGACCGGCCGGGGATCACAGAAAAGCAGTGCAGCTGTCAGGCTGATGCTGATACTTATATCGAAATGTTACGGCCGGGATCGCCCTGGCTTGTTAAGAAGACATAATTTTCAATTCTTGTTTAATTCAATGGTGCACCCCTGGAGAATCCGCTCCGGGGGTTTTCGTTCGTCACAAAAAAATATCCGTTCGTTTCGGGCGTTTCTGTGTATGCGTTTGTGTATGCAAAGAAAAAAGGCAGTCACTTTTTTATTTCGTAACTGCCTGATTTATTAAGTGATCCCGACAGGATTCAAACCTGTAACCTTCTGATCCGTAGTCAGATGCTCTATTCAGTTAAGCTACGGGACCTTTTGCGGGTGCAAAGATAAAATAATTTTCTTTTGATTAAACAGTTATTTCATGGTTCTGATTAAAATCCATTATTACAGTCAGTTCAACTCATCAAAAAGAGTCATTTTTTTGTGGCCGGCATAAGATTAAACCTAATTTACGATTTTATACCACCTACATTATGAGCATATGTTCATTATCTTTGTATTGACTTGAATCCCAACTTTGGAAATATATTAAAGATGATATCTGATTATCGCTGCATCTACTGCCTCATGAAATCCTACGGCAACAGGCTTGAAAAGGCTGATATACCTGTAGCAGACAAGGAGGAGTTTACACATGGCCTGCTGAAGATCGTAAATGACAAATGGTATGGTATTTCTGCTCCGGAATGTGCCCGCGATATTCAGAGTCTCTACAGGTCGGTCCTGAATGATCCTGACCCTTACAGAGCTGTCAAGCGGGACAGCAATGATACAGTCCTGGCGATGTACAATGATCTGGAAGATCTTGTAAGGAACTCTGACGACCCGTTAATAACTGCAATGAAGCTTGCTATTGCCGGCAACATAATCGACTTTGCGGTACATGATCATTGCGATCTGCATGGCACGGTGGATAAGGTACTTAACTCCGGTTTTGCTGTTGATCATACCCGGCAGTTGAGGGAGGCACTGAGTAAGGCGACGAAGGTGCTGTATATCGGTGACAATGCGGGTGAGATAGTCTTTGACAAGCTGCTTGTCAGTGAAATTGCACATCCGGGACTCACTTTCTCCGTCAGAGGGGCGCCGGCTATCAATGATGCTACCATGGAAGATGCCGAGTATGTAGGAATGACCTCTTTGACAAGAGTGATCTCCAGCGGGTATGATGCCCCTACAACTATTGTCGCAAGATCTGGTGACGAATTCAGGCGTTGCTATGAGGAGGCTGATCTGATTATCTCCAAAGGACAGGGTAATCTTGAAGGACTAATAGGGGAGCATGACCGACGCATCTTCTTCCTGCTTATGGTTAAATGTGATGTAATTGCTGAATACCTGGGGGTCGAAAAGGGCAGTTACGTCGCTTACAATGATGTGATTGAGAATAAGAAACAAAAAAATAAGGCACCATGATAAGTTTTGGCCCGGTTCCTTCCAGGCGGCTTGGCAAAAGTCTCGGAATAAACAATATTATCAGTCCAAAAGTATGCTCGTACAGTTGCATCTATTGCCAGGTTGGAAAAACAAGGCATCCGAGCCTGACCCGTCAGTCTTTCTTCATGCCTGAACAGATATTGCGGGAAACAGAGGAGCATCTGCATAAACTCAGGGCAGAAGACAGGCCTGATTACCTGACCTTTGTATCAAACGGTGAGCCTACCCTTGACATCAATCTCGGAAAGTCGATAGAGGCGCTTAAGGGATTGGGCATTCCTGTTGCTGTGATCACCAACTCATCAATGCTTTCTGATCCGCAGGTTCGCCTTGAGCTCATGCAGGCCGACTGGGTTTCGCTGAAGATTGATGCCGCAGATGCTGCCACCTGGCTGACGGTAAATCGCCCTGCTGAGGGGTTGAATT
>JAVEWX010000276.1:0-2535 GCA_034004335.1 Bacteroidales bacterium
CTCTCTGAAGATGGGACCGTTGGCTGGGTTATTGCCAGGGTTTCGGTCCGGGGTGTAAGGGAATTGAATGATGGTACAAGCCGAGAAGTATCCTTCATATGTTCATGGATGACATTATACAGGAGGGTTCAGGACTCATGGGTGACTGAAATAGAGGTTTCCACATTCCGTTCCCCCTAAAGTGAAAGACTCGAAAGTATCACACAGGATTTAAATTCGAAGATGAATCAGAAGAGAGCAGTCTTTAATAGTGAGATGTAATGAAAATCATTGGAATGAGTAATAAATTAAAACTGGATCAATGAAAACTTCAGGCAGAAGCTCGTCATCATTTTTCTTATGTTTTACCGGCCTCCTGATAATTGCGTCTTGCGGCAGAGGCAACCGGGTAATTCAGGAATCAGACCTTGCTGCTGAGAGGGCAAAGGTAGAGCAGACTATTCGCAATAACCTGGGCTGGGCACCCACCAAGGACTTTGACCTGTTAAGGTCAACTATCTGCCTCGACTCAACGTACCTTGTTGTTAATCCTACAGACAGGGTAGCCATTGGTGAAGACGATTTCAGGACTACTGAAGAGTTTTTCAGAAGTCCGGACTTCCAGGCAGTAGGATTTGAAATCTCAGATCTGCGCATAAATTTCTCTAAAAGTGGAGATGTCGCCTGGTTCTATTGTCATCTCAACGACTGGAACAGATGGAAGGGGGAGCCGGCAAACTGGGAGAACGCCAGATGGACCGGCGTCCTTGAAAAGATTGACGATGCCTGGAAGATCAGGCAGCAGCACTTCTCATATGCCCGCTGAGGGGCCTCCCCGGCCCGGTCGATGTCATTATCATTAAGCCTGTAAGTCAATCACAGGATACAGGGATCATCACCCGAACTTCACCGAGGTCAGCGTAAGGGAGCCGGCGACAGGCCTGTCATTGAAAAGCTACCCGGGATTTGACATCTACTGCAGTTACGGCGGAATCGACCCTGGAGAATAATGCTTCAGCAAATGGATTGATAGACTGCTATTTCACAACGGCGCTGTCATATTCTTCATCCGAAACCGGAAGAAGCCAGACAACACTGCCCTGCTGCAAATTTGTGCTGATGGCAATATGCGCCATGCTGCTGTCGGGTGCTGCACCGTGCCAGTGTTCAGTTGCGGGCGGAATTCTTACAATATCACTTTTCCTGATTGTCTGAGCGGGTTTGCCCTTCTCATGATAAAAGCCCTTACCCTCCGTCACAATCAGTATCTGGCCTCCCGGATGTATGTGCCAGTTTGTTCTGGCACCAGGATTAAACGTTACATTGCCTGCAGAAATATTATGGATTGTGTCGCCGTAAACCAGCATCTGAACCCATACATCGCCAGTGAAGTAATTGTTTGTTACTTTTTCTCCCCTGGCGAAGACCGGTACTTTCGTATCTGCCTGTGCGGTGCCAGGTTGATTTTTGTTACAGCTCATCATCATAACCGATATTAACACTGCCGCAACAATAGTTATATTCTTCATCTTAATTGATATTCAGGGTCATACATATCTACCTCCTGTTTGCCAGAACTTCATTCAATACTTTTCCGGCTGCCCTGGCCGCTTTTCTACCTGCGGAAGATTGAATGACATTGACGAACTGATATAGCTGCGCTGGCTTAAGGCCAACATTAAGGCATATCCCAAGGTGACTGCGGAGCATGGGTTCGGCGCCGCCGATGGTACTTATCACCGAGATGGTTACCAGTTCCCTCTCGGCATATGTAAGGATATCCCGTTCAAAGATATCCGCAAACAGATGCTCCTTCAGAAAGGTGTCGATAACCGGGGCAAAAGCTCCATATCCCGTCAGGGTCCCGGGTGTAGTATTTGTCAGTTCATTCAAAACCTTTCTTCCTCTCTCGTACTTCGATAATTCCTGATCTATGGGTGAGGCCACAGGGCCCACAATATCATTTATACCGCGGGCTTTGCGTTCATCCACCACCTCCATGAAGGTTTGCAGGCCACGGATGCTTCTCGGGAAGCCGCAATAGGCATAGAGGTGTACAATGACTTCCTTGATCTCATTGATGGTTAACTCTGCATCGAGGCCTTCATTCAGAGCTCTCTTCAGCTCCGGCATTTCGCCTTTTGCCGTAAGGGAGGCGATTGCAATGATACTTTCCTGGCGAGGGCTGAGCACTTTCCTTTCATCTGTTCCATTCCGTGAATGAACGACTGCGGGTGATAAGACCAGCACAATCAGGGTCAATGCAGTAATCCTGGTTTTTCTCATAACCGGGTTATTCTCTTTTCTTGTTGAGACTCTTTTCAATCAGGTCGAGCCCTGCTTTCTTTGGATCGGGCCCGGCAATCACTCAGAACCTGCGGGTTGCCATCCTGTCAAGCTGCTCCAGCGTCATGTTGAAGAAGCGCTTGTCCTTGTTCAGTGAACGCATTTTCGCCATTTCCCCGTCACTCAGCTCAAAATCGAAGATATCGATGTTCTCCTTTATGTGAGCCGGATTCTTCGATCCGGGTATGGCGGAGAAACCTTCCTGCATAT
>JAVEWX010000277.1:0-2528 GCA_034004335.1 Bacteroidales bacterium
AACAGGCTCAGGTAGGGCGAGAGCATGAAAAAGATCACACTTCATGCCTTCAAACGTGCCGGCCTTCTCCTTTTCTTCGGCTGGGCCCTTTATTTCATATCTGCAGGAAAACTTGTATTCAGGTTTCAGAATGTTCTGGCCCAGTTGTCTGTAACCTACATTGTTGCCTTCCTTATCATGCACAAAAGTGTCCGCTTCCAGCTGATCTTTTCACTTGCCCTCCTTCTTTTCATCGACCTTGCCTACCGTTTTTTCCCTGTTGACGGATACAATCAGCCATGGGAGATGTGGAAGAACCTGGGAGAATGGGTCAACCTTAAAATTGAAGGCGTTGGCCACAGGACATCATGGGCAACTTTAAACGTTATTTCAACCACTGCCCATACCATTTGGGGCGTTCTGTGCGGCAAACTGCTTATGAGCACAAAGCCTGCAAGGCAGAAATTGCTTACCCTCCTTATTGCAGGAGTCTGCGCTCTGACAGTCGGATATGCTCTCGACCTGCTGAACATTACTCCTATAATCAAGAGGATAGCAACTGTTTCATTCGTATTCGTGAGCGGCGGATGGACAATCCTGGTACTTGCCTTCTCCTACTGGCTGATCGATGTTATGAAACTCTTCAAAAAGGGAGCTCAATTCTTTATCGTAGTTGGTATGAACAGTATTTTCATCTATCTCTTCTTTTCACTGAACGGGGCCGACTTTCTGACCAGGATAGTAAAACCATTCAGCGTCCTGTTGTTCTCATGGGGAGGGGAAATGACAACAGCAATCATCACAAGCCTGCTGGTATGGTTGGCGATGTGGTATTTGTGCTACTGGTTATTTAAAAACAAGATGTTTATTAAGATATAGATCGTGCAATCCCACCTTCACTGCGTTACGGCGGGCAAGCGTCCAATTATGCAATCGTTCAATCGTGTTTTATCAGCAATAATCCTGTTTCTTGGAACTGGCGTTCTTCTGTCGCAGAGTGCTGAACTGCCTTCCTTTACCAGGAAATACAAGCTGCAGGAGTTAGGGGAAAATGTCTTTGTATTTGACACCTCAATGAACAATACTGAAATACAATCGGTTATAGACACAATTTTTGCCCGGCAGAGTGCCCGCAGAAGTGAGTTCAGCCTTAACCGCTTTGCCCTTATGTTCCGTCCGGGAATATATGACCTCGACATAAGGGTTGAGTACTACATGCATGTTATGGGGCTTGGAGAATCGCCGGAAGATGTCGTTATAAGAGGCGCCGTAAGGTCAAATACCACTCACGGGAACAGTGTTCTTACAAACTTCTGGAGAGCCGTTGAAAACCTGACTGTAGTGCCGTCGGAAAATTCAACAATGGTTTGGGGTGTATCACAGGCAGCGCCGCTGAGACGGGTTCATGTGAAGGGCAACCTTCAGCTCTTCGATAAGGGATATGCGAGCGGAGGTTTTCTGGCCGATTCTGAAGTTGATGGCACCATCTCCTCCGGTCCGCAGCAACAATGGTTTACCAGGAACAGCAGCATCGGGAATTGGGTCGGGGGTAACTGGAATATGATGTTCATGGGTGTTCCCGGAGCTCCGGCTCAGAACTGGCCTGAAGGACCCTATACAACCATTGATTATACTCCGGTAATTCGCGAAAAACCCTGGCTGACTGAAGGCAGGAAGGGTTTTGAAGTAAGGATACCTCCAATCAGACATAACTCCGCAGGCCCCGGCTGGACAGAACCCGGAAAAACCGGGAAAAAAATTCCACTGAAGAAATTTTATATTGTACGACAGGGTACCGATGATGCCTCAACAATAAATTCCGCACTCAGAAAGGGAAAGAATCTGTTAATCACTCCGGGCAGATATTTCCTTAATGAGAGTATAAAGATCACCCGGCCCGGGACTGTGGTCATGGGAACGGGACTGGCAACACTGATCCCCGTAAACGGGAACGCCGCTGTTGAGATATCCGATGAAGGCGGAGTTATTGTCTGCGGATTAACAATTGATGCCGACAGGATACCCTCAGGGGAGCTCTTTGTTGTTGGAGAGCGGGGATCAGAAAAAAGTCACGCTTCAAACCCCGTATTTCTTTATGACATATTCTTCAGGGTAGGAGGACCTGCTGAAGGATCAGCAGAAAGCTGTCTTGTCATTAACAGCAATGATGTCATTATCGATCACGTATGGCTCTGGCGTGCCGACCATGGAACAGGTGTTGGCTGGGACAGGAACAGGGGAGCTAACGGACTGACGGTAAACGGCGATAATGTTACTGTTTACGGACTTTTCAATGAGCATTTCCAGGAGTACCAGACACTATGGAACGGAAATAACGGACGGGTATTCTTCTATCAGAGCGAGATGCCCTATGATCCTCCCACTGCTGAAGACTGGACTCACAACGGAACCAACGGCTATGCGTCATACAAGGTTGCGGATCATGTCACCAGTCATGAAGCCTGGGGACTTGGTATCTATAATGTATTCTACAATGCCCCGGTCATAGTGGATACAGCCATAGAGACCCCGCCTGCATTGGAGGAGTC
>JAVEWX010000097.1:0-11263 GCA_034004335.1 Bacteroidales bacterium
GCTGCTGCAGTTAAGAATATTTGTTTCATGGCTAATAATATTTAGAGTTCAATTTCACCTGAAAATACAAAAGTAGCCGGCCCCGTTAGCATTATTTCACGTGCCGTCGGGCCATCGCGACGGAAGCTTACCGACAGGATCCCTCCCCTGGTTTCAACCATGACATGATTACTGTCAAAATGTCCTGAAACCACTGAAGCAATGGCAGATGCTGTCACCCCGGTGCCGCATGAAAGGGTTTCATCCTCAACACCCCTTTCATAGGTTCTCACAACAATCTTACCCTCCCTTAACGAAACGAAATTCACATTTGTGCCGTCCGGGGCATACTGCTCAGAGTACCTTATCCTTCGTCCCTCCGATTTAACATCAACTGCCCCGGTGTCGTCGACGAACATCACCAGGTGAGGTGATCCGGTATTCAGGAAAAGGGTATCACCGCTGCCGGTGATGCCGGTGACATCTGACATTGAGAGGTTTACCACACTGTCCGATACTAAGGCATGGTGTATCCCGTCGGCAGCCATAAATCTCATTGAAGCTTTCGCAATGCCATGTTTCATGGCAAAGTGGGCGGTACATCTTCCTCCGTTGCCGCACATGGTTGATTCGTTGCCGTCGGAGTTGAAGTAACGCATTGTGAAATCAGCTTCATCAGAGGGTTCGATAAGAATAAGACCGTCGGCCCCTATTCCGAACCTGCGGTGGCAGATGCCGGCAATGATCTCCCTGCCTGAAGGAAAGGAAAGACTACGGTTGTCTATGATGACAAAATCATTGCCCGTTCCCTCATATTTGTTAAAATCAACTTTCACCGGTGTTAAACTGATGTTAAAATTCACATTCCTGGGTGATTATAGCCCGAAATTTGAGGACTTTTGCATAACAAATTTCCTGTTTTGCGGTTGTAAAGATAGGAATCTTTTGTGAAGGCATGGAATTTGATAGATTACATGCCGCTTAACCGGAGTATTAATTTTTAAACATACAGAACCATGAAAGGAAAGGCAATAATTATAGCATTTGTGCCGGCTGTCGCGGGAGCCCTTCTGGCACTTTTCATCTATACGAGATATTTTGAGAAACCGGCTGCTGCTGCAATACAAAATCATACCGACACTTCAGTTTCAGCACTGCCGGGTGTGCTGACTTCAATGCCCATGCAGCAGAATCCCGTCGATTTTACCTTTGCTGCCGGACAGACGGTGCACGCAGTGGTCCACGTCAAAACCAAATCGACCGTCAGCTACGGAGGATATTCGAATCCGCTGTTCGAGTTCTTCTATGGCGAACCACAGCGTCAGTCGAGGGAGGTGAGGGGGTATGGCTCAGGGGTGATAGTAACGGATGACGGATACATCATCACCAATAACCATGTTATTGAGATGGCTGAGGAGGTTGAGGTGACTCTCAATGACAAACGTGTATTCCAGGCAGAGGTGGTGGGTCGCGATCCGAGTACCGACATTGCGGTGCTGAAGATCAAGGAGAAGGACCTTCCCTGGATAAGGCTCGGCAATTCCGATGACCTGAAGCTTGGTGAGTGGGTTCTGGCCGTGGGCAATCCCTTCAACCTCACATCAACGGTTACTGCGGGTATTGTCAGTGCCAAGGGCAGGAACCTCGGGCTGCTCGATGACCAGTACCGTCTTGAGTCGTTTATTCAGACCGATGCAGCACTCAATGTAGGGAACAGCGGTGGCGCCCTTGTAAATACGCGGGCCGAGCTGGTGGGGATCACCACAGCGATAGTATCACCCAGCGGGGCCTATGCCGGTAACTCCTTTGCCGTGCCCGTCACCATCGTCAGGAAGGTGTATGAGGACCTTAAGGAGTTCGGAGCCGTACAGAGGGCAATTATAGGGGTGAATATTACCGACGTAACGGCTGAAATTGCCAGCGAACAGAAGCTTCCGGCAGTAGCCGGCGTTTATGTTACCGGCATAACGCCCGGGGGTGCCGCGGAAGAGGCCGGCCTGAAGGAAAATGATGTTATCCTCAGGGTAAACAGCAAGGTTGTTCCTGCCACCGGCGAACTGCAGGAGGAAATTGGCCGCTACCGTCCCGGTGACAAGGTTGACATTACTGTCGTGAGGGATGGCAAGGAGCGTAGTTTTACTGTAACCCTGAAGAACCTGCAGGGAGACACCAACGTGGTTAAGGCACAGGTGGCCGGAACCACGGTATTCGGCGCCACACTGGAGCCTCTGACGCTGCAGGAGAGAAGGAGTTTCAGGACAGACTCGGGCGTGAAGGTCGCGGAAATCTCGGAAGGCCGTTTCAATGAGATTGGCATTAAGAAAGGTTATATCATTACCTCCGTTAACGGAAATAAGGTGTCCAGTGCTGATGATGTGAGGAGGGCTACGTCGGGTGAAAGAACCCTGAGCTCAATTGAGGGATACCAATCTAACGGAACATTTTTTAGTTTTCAGTTTAGGAACTAAAGGCATCACTATATAAGTAGCTCGATATCAGTGATATAAAAATAAGTATCACTGATATCGAACTGTTCATTTCTTTTTTTGTTTATTAGTAAATAAAGCATTATCTTCGCACAAATTTTTTCCGGGAGGCAGAATGAGACAGCTAAAGATAACCAAATCCATAACCAATCGTGAGAGTGCTTCATTGGATAAGTACCTTCAGGAGATAGGCAAGGAGGAGTTGATATCGGTTGAGGAAGAGGTTGAACTGGCTCAGAGGATCAAGAAGGGTGACAGAACAGCCCTTGAGAAACTTACCAAGGCCAACCTGAGGTTCGTCGTTTCGGTGGCGAAACAGTATCAGAACCAGGGACTCAGTCTGCCCGACCTTATCAACGAGGGTAATCTGGGCCTTATCAAGGCCGCCGAGAAGTTCGACGAGACAAGGGGATTCAAGTTTATATCCTATGCAGTCTGGTGGATACGCCAGTCAATACTGCAGGCTCTTGCCGAGCAGTCGAGGATAGTGAGACTCCCCCTCAACCAGGTGGGCTCTCTCAACAAGATTAACAAGGCTTTCTCCAAGTTTGAACAGGAGAATGAAAGGACTCCCTCTCCCGATGAACTTGCTGAGGTACTCGACCTCCCCAAGGAGAAGATCACCGATACCATGAAGGTGTCGGGAAGGCATGTGTCGGTTGATGCACCATTCATAGAGGGGGAGGATAACAGTCTCCTCGATGTTCTGCCCAATATCGATTCACCTGTGGCCGACAAAATGCTGCTCGACGAATCGCTGTCCACGGAAATAGAGAGATCGCTGGCTACTCTTACCGAAAGGGAGAGAGACATCATAAGGTATTTCTTCGGCATTGGCTGCCAGGAGATGACCCTTGAGGAGATAGGCGAGAAGTTCGGGCTGACACGCGAGCGCGTAAGGCAGATAAAGGAAAAAGCCATAAGGAGACTGCGTCACGCTTCACGCAGCAAGCTCCTGAAGGGATACCTCGGATAAAAGCAATCAGAATATCGCAAAATATAGGGGCGCCCCATTCGGGAGCCTCTTCTTTTTTTTGTAGGTTTGTATTGTTTAAATATGCGGATCATGAAGTGTAGTATTCTCATTTTCATCTTCCTCGTCCCGTTGCTGTCGGCGGCACAGGAGATGCCCCCGGCACAGCAGGGATTCACCGTAGCCTTCTACAACGTCGAGAACCTTTTTGACACCACCGATGATCAGGGTGAAGGTGATGATGAGTACCTGCCACTGTCGGCGAAGCAGTGGGACAACAAAAAATACAACAGGAAGCTTGGCGGCATTGCCGGAGCCCTTGGTTCCCTCAATAAAAATGAATTGCCGGGACTGATAGGTCTGGCGGAGGTGGAAAACAGGAGGGTGCTGGATGACCTGGTCAGGGAGTCGCCCCTCAGGGGGGGGAAATACCAGGTTGCCCATTTCGACAGTCCCGACGAAAGGGGTATTGACGTTGCACTTCTTTACAGGCCCGATGAGTTTACCGTAACGGAATCGAGGCCGATACCCGTGACTTTTACCTTCGCACCTGATGACAGGACACGTGATATGCTCTATGTGAAAGGTGTCGCTGATGACGGTAACCAGTATCATGTTTATGTCTGCCACTGGCCGTCACGCTCGGGAAATGAGAGGGAGTCGGAGATGAGACGCATAGTTGCTGCAGCCGAACTGAGAAAGGACATAGACAACATTCTCAACTTTGAGAATGATGCCCGGATAATTGTGATGGGTGACTTCAACGATGAGCCCACAAACAGGAGCCTGATGCAGATTCTGAATGCCACAAATAAGCGCCTTAACTACACTTACCGCGACCTGTACAACCTGATGTATGACAGTCACAACACGGGTGCTTCAGGAACCATAGCCTGGAACGGCGCCTGGCAGATGTTTGACCAGATAATAGTGTCATTCTCGCTGTTGCGCAACTCCGGCGGCTATTATACCTTATTTGAGGGTGGCAGGGTCCACAGCTCCGATGACCTGCTGCAGGTTGACAGCCAAACCGGTTTCAGGAGTCCCGGCCGGACATACTCGGGAGATATATGGAATGAAGGGGTCAGTGACCATCTCCCTGTGTTCGTGGTTTTCAGGAAAGATGATCCGAGGTAATGGATTTCAGGCTGGTAAGTGACTTCGTGCCTACCGGTGATCAGCCGGAGGCTATCTCGCAACTTGTATCCGGACTCAGGGGAGGAGTGCCCTTTCAGACATTGCTGGGAGTGACCGGTTCCGGGAAAACCTTTACCATTGCAAACGTCATTGAGCAGATCAACAGACCGGTGCTGGTGCTCAGCCACAACAAGACTCTTGCTGCGCAGCTATACGGAGAGTTCAGGCAGTTCTTCCCCGAAAACGCGGTGGAATACTTCGTTTCGTACTATGACTATTACCAGCCGGAGGCTTACCTTCCGGTGACGGACACCTATATCGAGAAGGATCTGTCAATAAATGAGGAGATTGAGAAGTTACGGCTCAGTGCCACTTCGTCGCTCCTGTCGGGCCGGCGCGATGTGATTGTGGTGTCGTCGGTGTCATGCATCTACGGCATCGGCAATCCCGAGGATTTTCACTCCAATACCGTTCATATCTCCACGGGCTCGAAAATGGGTCGCAATGTGTTGCTGCGGAAGCTGGTCGACAGCCTCTATTCAAGGAATGAGATCGATTTCCGGCGCGGCACCTTCAGGGTTACGGGCGATACCGTCGACATCTTCCCCGCCTACAGCGACTCCGTTGTAAGGGTCACCTTCTGGGGGGAAGAAATTGAGGAAATTGAAACCCTCGACCCCATAAACTGGAACCGTATTGAATCGTTCGGCGAGTATGTGATCTATCCGGCCAACATTTTCGTGACAACGAGGGAGAGGATCAACAGCGCCATCAGCAGCATTCAGTCCGACATGTGGGCACAGACAACATTTTTTAAAGAGGTGGGAAAGGCTGAGGAGGCGAGAAGGCTTGAGCAGCGGGTGCTCTATGACCTTGAGATGATTAAGGAACTGGGATACTGCAGCGGCATTGAGAACTATTCCCGCTACTTCGACGGTCGTGCGGCCGGAACCAGGCCCTTCTGCCTGCTCGACTACTTCCCCCCCGACTTCATTACCGTGGTTGACGAGAGTCATGCCACCATACCACAGATAAGGGCTATGTACGGGGGGGACAACTCACGTAAGCAGACCCTCGTGGATTATGGTTTCAGGCTGCCCGCAGCCCTTGACAACAGGCCACTTAAGCTGGAGGAGTTCGAGAGCCTCACGGGCCAGACCATCTACGTGAGCGCCACACCTGCTGACTATGAGCTTCAGAAAAGCGAAGGGGTATTCGTCGACCAGGTTATCAGGCCGACGGGACTGCCCGACCCGCCCGTCGATGTCCGTCCGGCCGTCAGGCAGGTAGACGACCTGATGAACGAGATAAGCCGGCGGACAAAGAAAGGGGAGAGGACACTGGTGACCACCCTCACCAAGAGGATGGCGGAGGAGTTGTCGGCGTACCTCGAAAGAAACGGGGTCAACTGCAGGTATATCCATTCGGACATTGACACCCTCGACCGGATTGAGATAATGGAGGGACTGAGAGGCGGGGCCTTCGACGTTCTGGTGGGCGTCAACCTGCTCAGGGAGGGGCTTGATCTGCCTGAGGTGTCGCTGGTGGCAATACTCGATGCCGATAAGGAGGGATTCCTGCGGTCGGCACGTTCGCTTACCCAGACGGCAGGCCGTGCAGCCAGGAACCTTAACGGGCTCGTCATAATGTATGCCGACAAGATTACTGGCAGCATGCAGCAGACAATTGATGAAACGAACAGGCGACGCGAGAAGCAGCTTAAGTATAACGAAAAGATGGGGATCACCCCGCGCCAGATATTCAGGAAGCAGGGGTCGCTGATGAGGGAGCTGTCGAAGAAGGGCGTTGCCATGAAAGCATATATAGAGCCTGAGAAGCCTGACATAGCTGCCGATCCCGTGGTCAGATTCATGGGCCGTGAAGCCCTGGAGAAAAGTATTGAAAAGAGCCGGAGGGCCATGGAGAAGGCCGCCTCCGAACTCAACTTCATCGAAGCGGCGCGGCTGCGCGATGAGATTGAGGGTCTAAGGAAGATGCTGGAGGGTAAGAAGTAAGCTATTAACTTGAATGAATAACGAAAATAACTACTCATGAACAGACATGTTGCAGTTTTTGTGGTGCTGGTTGTCCTCCTGGCCTCATGTGAACCGGGGCACAGGAAAAGCAGGATATTACCAGCCGTTCCCAGGGGAGCCGAGGCCGTCACCCTGAAGGGAGAACCGCTTTACATAACGGAGCCGACACCGTCGGTAAGCGAGAAATACAGACGCGCCCGCGAAGAATGGAAAGCGGATAAAAATGATGCTGACAAGCTGATCTGGTATGGCCGCTGGACTGCCTATTGCGGAAGGTACCGCGAGGCCATAGGAATATTTACAAGAGGCATTGGTGAGCATCCTGCTGATGCCAGGATGCAGAGACACAGGGGACACAGGTACATAACCATTCGCCAGTTCGGGCGTGCTGTCGATGACTTTGAAAAAGCCTTCCTGCTGGCTGCCTTCTCACCCGATGAGGTGGAACCCGATGGCATGCCGAATGCCATGAATTTACCGGTAAGCACCCTTAAGTCAAACATCTTCTACCACCTCGGGCTGGCCTATTACCTGGATGGTGAGCCTGAGAAGGCGCTTGAAGCCTGGACGCGCGACAGGGCGGTGTTCGTTAATGATGACATGACGGTGGCAACCCTCCACTGGATATACATGACACTGCGTGAACTGGGCAGGGATGAGGAGGCAGCGGAAGCTCTCGTGGCGGTAACTGATAGCATGAATGTCATTGAAAATCAGGCCTATCATAAGCTATGCCTTTTCTACAAGGGGGAGATAAGCATTGATGAGCTTACCGGCGGGGACTACTCCGACATCATGAACGATGCCATGCTGTACGGACTGGGCAACTGGTACCTTTACCATGCAGGTGACACTGCCACGGCACGGGTGTATTTCGACAGGATATTCGCTGGCGGCTCGTGGGCCTCATTCGGCTACATAGCTGCCGAAGCCAGGCTGTCAGCCCTGGAGTGAGGACAGGTAACGCTCGGCGTCTATTGCTGCCATACATCCCGAGCCGGCAGCCGTTATGGCCTGACGGTAGTGCGGGTCCTGGATGTCACCGGCGGCAAAGACACCCGGCACACTTGTTCTGGTAGTGCCCGGGACCGTCTTAATATATCCGGCGGCATCGGTTTCGATGAACTTGCTGAATACTTCCGAATTAGGTGTGTGTCCGATGGCAAGGAAAAAGCCGTCGATCCTGATTTTAACCTGTTCCTCTTCGGGTGTTCCCTTCTTTTTCACCAGCAGGGCTCCCTCCACTCCGTTGTCGCCGAACAGGTCAACGGTCTGGTGTTCCCACAGTATCTCTATATTCCTGGTGTTGAAGGTTCTTTCCTGCATGGCCCGGGAGGCACGGAGGACATTACGTCTTACTATGAGGTAGACCTTATTGCAGAGTCCCGCAAGATAGGTGGCCTCCTCGCAGGCCGTGTCGCCGCCGCCGACTACTGCCACATCCTTGCCGCGGTAGAAGAAACCATCGCAGGTGGCGCAGGCCGAAACACCCATTCCGGCGTATTTTTTCTCGGCATCGAGACCCAGGTATTTTGCAGTGGCGCCGGTAGCTATGATCACAGTATCGGCGAGTATCTCTGTCGTACCGTCTATGATTACTTTGTGTAGCGGACCGCTGAAATCAACATCCGTTGCTATGCCGAACCTTACCTCCGTACCGAACCGTTCTGCCTGTTTTTTGAGGTCTTCCATCATTTCCGGTCCCGTAACGCCGTTGGGGTAGCCCGGGAAATTATCGACCTCGGTTGTTGTGGTGAGCTGCCCCCCAATTTGCAGGCCGGTGTACATCACGGGACTGAGGTTTGCCCTTGCTGCATAGATTGCGGCCGTATATCCGGCAGGGCCTGAGCCTATTATCAGACATTTCACCCTTTCGGTTTTTGCCGGTTGGTTTTGGCTGTCCTCTTCCTTGAGATTCAATGATTTGAATAACTCCATGCTATTGTGTTGCTTTGAATTAAAACAATTTGCTTACCGGAACCTTGCAAGGCAGGGTTGCCGTCAAATCGCAAAAGTAGTATTTTTTTCAGCTATTTGCACTGAGGAAAGCTGGTGGTTGTTGCTTTGGTAAAAACAACCTGAGGAGGGTTTGCGGAAAGAAATAATTGATTATTTTTGCAGCCGTTGAGGAGAGAGAATCCTCAGCATCGGGGTGTGGCGCAGTTGGCTAGCGTACTTGCATGGGGTGCAAGGGGTCGTCCGTTCAAGTCGGATCACCCCGACAAAAATGGTCCGGCAGTCTGTTGCCGGACTTTTTTTTTCTGTCTGTTTATGCCACCATCAGGAATTATTTGGCTCTGAAGCAGCAAAATGATTCAACCCATGTCATTTACCTGAAAAGATTCTTAATTTAACGAAGACTTTAAACATGAAAAACTTTTTGCAAGGTAGTTTTGTCCTGTTTGGGTTGTTTCTGTTGACCGTTACGGGCTGTGATAACAGGAATAATGCAGGACATAACACCCACTTCGCTCTGAAATTTACACAGGATGTAAGTAATGAACCTCTCTCAGGAAGAGCCTTGATTTTACTCTCGGAGGATACACTGGCCGATCCTGATATTCCTGGCCCTTTTCTCCCCTCTATTGCAATCGGAAGTGATTTTGTCAACTGGATGCCCGGTGAAGAGTTGATTATTGATGATAAGAATTCAGCAGGGTTCCTTTCTACGGTTAATCAGCTGAATGGCTATTATTCTGTAAGGGTTATCCTGGATTTAGACAGCACCAGCTGTAATCTGAAGGTTAACGGAACCAGCTACAGTGATATGCAGGTCATTCATGTAGCTGCCGGGCAGGAAAACTCATTAGCCATTACGGTAAGTAATGTTCTTAAGGGAATTAATTTCAGGGAGAGTGAGTTTGTTAAACTACTTGAGGTTGAGAGTACATTGCTAAGCGAATTCTATAATACGGGAACCTTCATGGAGGCCGGAGTAGTGCTTCCACCTTCATATTTTACCGATAGTTCAAGATATTACCCTACGGTTTTCGTATTCCCGGGTTGGGGCACAACTCATATCTCTGCATCGCAGAATGATTTCCAGCAGAAGAGATATGGAAGGGGATATGGAGAGGAGAAGATATTCGTGATAATGAACCAGGACTGCAGGTATGGATATCATGTGTTTGCTGATTCAGAAAATAACGGGCCCAGGGCGACCTCTTTCATTGATGAGTTTATTCCCGCCTATGAAGGGAGGTATCGTGCAGTCAGTGATCCGAACGCCCGGTATATGGTAGGTCAATCCTCGGGAGCATGGGCAGCTCTCTGGCTGATGGTGAATTACCCTGAAGAATTCGGGATGGTATGGGCCGGATCACCCGATCCGGTTGACTTCAGGGATTTTATTGGTCATAATCTGTATGCCAGGAAGGCAAATCTTTTTTACGATTCCAATGGGAATATGACATTAGCCACCCGATCGGCAGATATTAAATTTACTAATAAGGATTGGTCTGATATGGAGTCTGTAATTGGCGAAGGTGTACAGTATCAGTCTTTTGAGGCGGTTTTTGGCAGGAAGGATAAAAACAGCAGGCCGGAGCAGGTGTTCAATAGGATGAGCGGTCGGATATCGCCTGAAGCATTTGAACACTGGAAACAGTATGATATTAACAGGTTGATTACAAATAATCCAGGGACGCTTAAATCAGTAATTGACGGAAAGATTAATATTACTGTTGCTGATAATGACGACTTTTTTCTTGATGGTTCTGTCAAATTGCTGAAGCATACGATGGACAGCCTTTCTATACATTCAAATATAATTCTGCTGCCGGAAGGTGGACACAATGCCTGGAATGATGAAATCAGGATAATTATGCACACAAAAATGGATAGCTTGCTTCTAAAAGTAGTTGGTGCAGATTATTGAATCATTTTGATTATTATCGCCTCTGACGGCAACACTTACAAGAGGAGTATTAATCTTGTTTTTTTAATTGTATTAAGTGTATTTTTATTAAGATTTATTTCTTCTGCAAGTTGTTAAATTACAACAGATTGTCCAAATACAGACAATAGAGTTATGAGATTATCTTCTTTAACAAATGCACATGGTGCTTTATGGGACCAAGGGACATACACTTATTATTTATGCTGTGATTTTACAGGAACACACACTTGTGATGGAGATAATACTATTTTGACATTATCTTCTACAACACGTGACCGCGGGAAATGGATCTCATGCCAGGGAAGAGTGACCATGCCTGTCTACCATCCTGCCGCACTGCTGCGTGACCCCTCACTCAAACGTGATACATGGGATGATTTTAAAAGGATCGTCTATAAATACCGTGATACATATGACCCGAATCACTATTCGGCACACGTCTGATGTGAAGAGTCGTAAATAATTCATCACCATGACAACATCCATGAAAGTATTCGTTTTGACAGAAAACAATGCCGGTGAACTTACCGCAGAGGAGCACGGCCTTTCTTATCTTATCGAATCTGACGGCAGGAGAATTCTGTTTGACACCGGTCAGAGCGACCTCTTCCTTAAAAATGCTGCCGTAATGGGAGTCAGCCTAGAAGGCATTGACATGATTGTACTGAGTCACGGACACTATGATCACGGCAACGGACTGGAACATCTCGGGGGAGGAAAATTGCTCTGTCACCCCGGATGCTTCGTAAAGAGG
>JAVEWX010000278.1:0-2501 GCA_034004335.1 Bacteroidales bacterium
ACAATCAGAGTGTGATTAAACTTGTTGAGTACTGCAATGAGATAATGTAGTTACAGTTACCAGGGCTGAACCAACGGCAGTTTGTAATCCTAAAACAGACTGCAACTTGCAGGCAGCACGGTAAAAATTTACCGGTGGTGGGGCTGAAAAGAGGTTCGGGGAAGAAAAATACTGATAAAAAAAGGGTGCCCTTGTGAGACACCCTTTTTAAATATCCTGTTCACAAATTACCTTGGACGGATGAAGGTAAGTGTATCAAAGAAGGCACGCAGTGGATTATTGGCATAATTCCAGCTGACGTAGATAGTTTTGGTGGCAGGGTCATATAAATTTGAATTGGCTCCTTCACCGGTAAACATCGTGATTACTGTGGTACCACCAGTATTAAATACGTTGGTAACCAAATTGGTAACCGGATCAAATTCAACAACCGGGGAAATTGCTGTTCCATACCAGCTCAGATCATTATCAGGACCTACACCGATAGGATGTCCAAAATTACCGGCATCGGGCCACCAGAAAGCAACGGAACTTGAACCGGCCGTGCGCATCTGCATTTCAGTCTCGTAAGGATAGGTGTAAGGAACACGGTTGTGCATGCCTTTCAACAGATATAGTCCGTCATACTTGTTCCTTGACATAACTCTCATAAGCTGTGTCCCGAAATTACCACTGATGATAACATCATTGGTCGCCGAGGCAATTTTGATTGGAATAACATAGACTTTCAATACAATATCAGGAACCTGTGCAGCATCAAGAATTATCTCCCAGTCGGCTTCAAGCTGACCTGCAGGTATTGTAACATCATAACCTGAAATTGTCATTGCCGCTGCAGGCATTGGCAGGGCGGCAGCATCTCCGGTAAGTCCTCTCGCAGTGTTATAGGCCGTTACCAGTGCATTATCGATTGCAAGGGTAACCGTTGTGGCCTTGTCGAGGGGTTCTGCAACTGCAATGTTAACCCTGACTTTTACCGTAAGCGGCTGAGTGGGATCAATGATTTCGCGAATGACGGTCCCGGTAGCCGGATTGGGAGCTTCAGACAGCTCCGCAAGAGCAGGCGAGCCCGAAAACCCTCCCATAAAATCTTCCAGGTCATTAAGACAGGATGTCAGCGACAATGTCCCCAGGACCAGAAGTGCAATGAAAATTATTTTTGATTTTTTCATTTGTGATCAATTTTGTAGGATTAGTATGTTATTGTGGTAGGTGCTGTATCCCAGAATACCCTGGCATCGAACGGATAGCTGTCGGTGGTAAAGCTTACACCCTGAAGGTCAACAGCAGCCTGAGCGTTGTCCTTGTTAAGCGTGAACTCCTGAGTAGGATAGGGGAACAACCTTGGAATCTGCCTGCGTATTATTCCCGAAGGATAATAGCTGAGCATTTCATTATCGGAGTCGAGGACAGCATCATCCGGACGCTTGGGGTTCGGAAATCCTGTTCTGCGATAATCGCAGTACGACTCGAACATATTGACGAAGTAGTTGGCAATATACTTCTGGACAATGATCTTTTTCACCTTATCGTTCAGATCAAGGCCGTCATCCCAGACAACATCCTCACTGGCAACATATGTATCAACAAAGAAGTCGGGGGCCTCGTTTGTTACCTTTGCAGCTGTCATTGATGCAATGATACCATCTTCGTAGAGGTCTCCGGCATTACCTGTCAGTATGCCCCTGACCACGGCCTCAGCCTGAAGGAAGCATGCCTCGGCGTAAAGGAACATCTTCTGCCTGTCGAGGGCGCCATTCCCTGTTTTTGTTGTTCCTTCTGCACTACCGTCAGCAGCAATGGGTATCCATGAATAGCCTGCGGCAACGGTGGTGTTGGGTTGAACTGTCAGGTCTCCGTCGGTACCCAGCCTGATTGAGATGATAGCACCACCAGAGGCTGAAACTCCTGGCTGAAAATACTGTCTCAGACGGGGGTCGTTGTAGGACAAGAGTTTTTTATGGAAATATGCATTCAGACAGTACTGGGTATTTGCACTCGTTACAGTTCCGTCATACGATTTTCCGAAAGTGTTCCATAATGGATTAGTCTTTCCTGAAGAAGCGCTGTAGCCGGGGCTGAGTGTAGCATCAGCAGCAAGGAATCCGTAAGAAGCAGTGTTGCTCATAAGAGCGGCAAGTTCAGTATTGCTTTTTACGTTTGTCATTCTCAGCACAAGCCTTAGTTTAAGAGTGTTGGCCAACTGTCTCCACTGGGTAAAGTTGCCCGCAAACATAATGTCGCTTGTATTCTTGAATGAATAATCGGCCGAAGATGACCCGTATCCGGTGCTGATCTTCCTTGTGAAGATAGCTATTGCGGTGTCGAGCCTTACGATAAGGTCGGCGTAAATTGCAGCATCATCATCATACACCGGGGTAAGCGTAACACCCGGGGAGCATGCTTCTGAATAAGGCACATCACCGTACAGATCAACGAGCCGTGCATAATACCATGCGTCAACCACATTTGTGATTGCAGGGTAAATGAAATTTGTACCG
>JAVEWX010000098.1:0-11124 GCA_034004335.1 Bacteroidales bacterium
ATTGCGATACGGATCGGATGAGGCAACGGAGTTTTCGGTTGAGGTACACAAGACACTCGCCCTGGAAGCTTACAAGGCGTCAACATACCTAGCTATGGAGAGAGGCCCCTTTGCTATATATGATGCTGAGAGAGAGGTTAATAACCCATTCATACAAAGGCTCAGGGAAGCAGATCCGGTGCTATATGCAAACATGGCCAAACACGGCAGGAGAAACATTGCACTTCTGACTATAGCCCCTACAGGCACGACGAGTCTGATGACTCAGACCACCTCGGGCATTGAACCCGTTTTCATGCCCTACTACAAGCGCCGCCGGAAGGTGAATCCCAATGACAAGGATGTTAAGATAACCTTCGTTGACGAGGTCGGTGACTCATGGGAAGAGTACCTGGTGTTCCATCATAAGTTGATCGACTGGCTGGTGGCACACGGTTACGATCCCGATGCCATGAAGACCATGAACGATCAGGAGATTGAGGCAATAGTTTCGCAATCACCATATTACAAGGCCAGCGCCAATGATGTCGACTGGGTTGCCAAGGTTAAGATGCAGGGAGCCATTCAGAAATGGGTCGACCATTCGATAAGCGTTACAATTAACCTTCCTTCTGACGTTAGCGAAGAGCTTGTAAGCGAGCTGTACCTTACAGCCTGGCAGGAGGGCTGCAAGGGAGCAACTGTTTACCGCGACGGATCACGATCGGGAGTTCTCGTTGCTGCGAAAAATGAGAATAACCCCAAGGAATCGGGAGAAAGACCCAGGAGACCCAAGGCACTCGAATGTGACATAATACGGTTCAATAACAACGATGAGAAATGGATAGCCTTCGTAGGCCTGCTCGACGGCGTGCCATATGAGATTTTCACCGGCCTTACTGATGAGGATACCCTGCTTATACCCAGGGGCATCGTTAAGGGCAAGATCATCAAGACGAAGGATGAGGATGGAACCACCCGGTATGATTTCCAGTACACCGACCGGTACGGATACAAGAACACTATGGGAGGCCTCTCACGGGCATTCAATCCTGAATACTGGAACTATGCCAAGCTCATATCGGGAGTGCTCAGGCATGGCATGCCGATAAATGACGTGGTTAACCTGGTGCAGTCGCTCCGGCTCGACAGTGAGTCAATTAACAATTGGAAGAATGGCGTGGAGAGAGCTCTCAAGAGGTATATACCCAATGGAACCAGGGCAAAGGGCAAGTGCTCGCAGTGCCAGTCGGTCAACCTGGTATATGAGGAGGGCTGCCTGATCTGCAAGGACTGTGGATCGTCAAAATGCGGTTAATAAAGTTGCATAATGGCATTGCGGCTTACCGACAAATTGAAACAGCAGCGTTGCCAGTAGCAGAAAGAAGCCAAGAAAAAAGGAGGCTTACAGTATGAGCCTCCCTTTTCTATTTATGGTTACCGGTTTTCTTTTTACCGGTCATTACGCCTTTTTTATAACCCCCAGCTCCTTCCCGACCTTCGTGAAGGCGGCTATGGCCTTGTCGAGGTGTTCAGTCTCGTGTGCGGCTGAGATCTGTACCCTTATTCTGGCCTGCCCTTTCGGAACAACCGGGTAGTAAAACCCGATGACATAAATACCTTCCTCCAGTAACCTGGCTGCAAAATCCTGCGAGAGCTTGGCATCGTAAAGCATCACTGCGCAGATTGCAGATGCAGTGGGCTTGATATCGAATCCGATCTTCTGCATCCTCTCCATGAAGTACTTCGTGTTGTTGTGAAGCTTGTCCTGCAGTTCATTCGTTTCGGTCATCATGTCAACCATCTGGATCCCTGCAGCTGCAACAAGGGGAGGTATGGAGTTGGAAAACAGGTAAGGTCTTGACCTTTGGCGCAGCATGTCAATTATCTCCTTCCTGCCGGTGGTAAACCCTCCGATAGCACCGCCAAAGGCCTTGCCCAGGGTGCCTGTTATTATTTCAATCTTTCCCTTCAGGTTGAAGAGTTCTGTCACACCACGGCCTGTGCGCCCTACTACACCTGCTGAGTGGGATTCATCAACCATCACCATTGCGTTGTATTTCTCTGCCAGTTTGTAGATTTTATCAAGGGGGGCAACGTTGCCGTCCATGGAGAATACACCATCGGTGACAACAAGTCTGAAGCGCTGTGCCTGTGCCTGGATTAGCTGCTTTTCAAGATCTTCCATATCGGCGTTTGCATACCTGTAGCGCTGTGCTTTACAGAGGCGTACCCCGTCAATAATGGAAGCATGGTTCAGCGCATCGGAGATGATGGCATCCTCTTCACCCAGAAGGGGTTCAAAGACACCCCCGTTAGCATCGAAACAGGCAGCATATAGTATTGTGTCCTCGGTTCCGAAAAACTTTGCGATCTTGGTTTCCAGCTCCTTATGAAGATCACCGGTGCCGCAGATGAAACGTACCGATGACATTCCGTAGCCATGGGTGTCGAGGGCCTTCTTCGCCGCTTCAACAAGTTTTTTATTGCTCGAGAGTCCGAGGTAATTATTGGCGCAGAAATTGAGAACCTTCTGACCGCTGGCCAGCTGTATCTCTGCTCCCTGGGGGGATACGATTATCCTTTCCCTCTTGAAAAGGCCGGCCTCCTCAATTGAGGTAAGCTCCTTCTTCAGAAAATCCTGAAAATGTGTGTACATGAGTTTAGTGTTATTTGGTTAACATTCCGATTTCGCTTTTTGCCAGGCAAATATATCAACTTTGTTGCTAACATTGATAATATTAATCACTTGTTCCTTTAATGATTTTTGTCAGAAAAAAATGGGATATATTTGCGGATGTTTGTTCACGTTTTCAAAAATTGAGGCAATAATTCGGACATAATACATAAATAACTCTATGAAGAACATTCTGGTTACAGGATCAGTCGGACAGATAGGTTCGGAGCTTACCCTCGAGCTCAGGAAAAGATACGGCAACAAAAATGTTGTAGCCGGCATCAACAGGACACTGCCAACAGGAGAACTCGCGGAAAGCGGACCCTATGAAAAGGTAGACACTACCAACATCGATGAACTTAAAGCGGTTGTCAGGAAGTACAAAATCGATACCATTTACCACCTGGCAGCCGTGCTGTCGGCTGTCGGCGAAAAAAATCCCGGCCTGGCATGGAGCATAGGCGTAAACGGTCTCTATAACGTACTTGAGGTAGCCCGTGAATCGGGATGCGCCGTCTTTTTCCCTAGTTCAATTGGCGCCTTCGGACCAACCACCCCGCTCGACAATACTCCCCAGGACACAATACAGAGGCCCACATCAATGTATGGTGTTACCAAGGTAACGGGCGAGTTGTTGTGCGACTACTATTTCCTCAGGTTCGGTGTTGACACCCGTGGAGTAAGGTACCCGGGTATCATCTCAAACGTAACCCTTCCCGGCGGCGGCACCACCGACTATGCAGTGGAGATCTACTACGAGGCTGTCAGGCACGGTAAGTTTACCTGTCCCCTCGGCATGGGCACTTTCCTCGACATGATGTACATGCCCGACGCTATCGATGCAGCAATAAACCTGATGGAGGCGGATCCCGCAAAACTCATCCACAGGAATGCGTTCAACGTTACCGCCATGAGCTTCGACCCCGAAATCATAGCTGCGGAGATCAGAAAGCATATTCCCGGTTTCGTTATGACCTACGACGTCGATCCCATGAAGCAGAAGATAGCCAATTCATGGCCAAACAGCATGGACGACACTGCAGCCCGTATAGAGTGGGGATGGAGCCCGAAATATAATCTTGCCACCATGACCACCGACATGCTTAAGGTTATTAGGGAGAAGCAAAGCAAGGGCCTTCTCTGATCAATCAGCTATTCATAATACTTCCGGCGGGGCCGTCCATAGGGATGGCCTCCTTTTTTTATTTTGTATCTTTGCAGCTGAAACCACAGAACCAACAGTGTCTGCCGATGACAAAACAGAAGGTAAGAGTCCGCTTTGCACCCAGTCCGACGGGACCTCTTCACATAGGAGGCGTAAGGACGGCACTTTACAACCATCTTTTTGCCCGCAGCAACAACGGGATATTCATTCTGAGGATTGAGGATACCGATCAGGGCCGGCTGGTGCCGGGAGCGGAGGAATATATAATGGAATCGCTCGACTGGTGCGGCATACAGATTGATGAAGGCATCAGGGAGGGTGGCGCGTACGGACCCTACAGGCAGAGCGACAGGAAGGAGATATACAGGCAGTATGCCGATATGCTGGTGGAAAGGGGTGATGCATACTATGCCTTCGATACTTCCGAACATCTTGAGGCGCTGAGGGTGGAAAGGGAGAAGTCGGGCGAGACCTTTATTTACAACACCACAGTCAGGGAGTCCCTCATGAACTCACTAGCCCTTCCTGCAGAAAAGTGGAAGGCCCTGCTCACTTCCGGAGAACCCTACGTTATCCGTTACCGCATGCCGGAAAATGAAGATATCCACTTCAGCGACCTGATAAGGGGCGACATAGTCGTTAACAGCTCAACCCTCGACGATAAGGTGTTGTTCAAGTCGGACGGCATGCCCACATATCACCTGGCCAATATCGTCGACGACCACCTAATGGAGATAAGTCACGTTATCAGGGGAGAGGAGTGGCTGCCCTCACTTCCGATTCATGTGATGCTCTACAGGTCGTTTGGCTGGAGCCCGCCCCTCTTTGCTCACCTGCCGCTACTGCTCAAGCCTGCCGGCAAGGGTAAGCTGTCGAAGCGTGACGGCGATAAGATGGGCTTCCCGGTCTTCCCGCTCTACTGGCCCCAGGGAGAGACCGCCAGGGGTTACCGCGAGGATGGATACCTGCCGGAAGCCTTCGTCAACATGCTGGCATTACTGGGCTGGAACCCGGGCACCGATCATGAGTTGTTCACCATGGATGAGCTCATAGCCGGCTTCTCCATAGACAGGGTCGGCAAATCGGGTTCCCGCTTCGACCCGGAGAAGGCCAGATGGTTCAACAGGCAGCACATGATGAGGAAGAGTGACGAAGAGCTGGCTGTAGCCTTCAATGAGGTAATCAGAGACAAGGGTTTCGAAGTGCCCTTCGACAAAGTTGTTAAGCTGACCTCACTGGTGAGGGAGAGGGCCGATTTTGTCAGGGACCTGTGGGACCAGAGCGATTTCTTCTTCGTGGCCCCCGAACAATATGACCCTGAGGTGGTGAGAAAGAGATGGACCCCCGATTCACCTGCCCAGATAAGCGGGCTGACGGAACTGCTCGGAGGGATGCCCGACTTTACATCTTCAGCCCTTGAAGCAATGGTTAAGAAATGGATAGCTGACAAAGGTTATAATACGGGAACCCTGCTGAACCTCTTCAGGCTTCTCCTGGTGGGAACTTCAAGAGGTCCTCACCTTTTCGACATAGCCGAATGGATAGGAAGGGAGGAGACCCTGAACCGACTGAAAAAGGGACTGAAAAAATTGTCGTCCTGATATGCCGCAACCACTGCCCGGTGATCTGATAGATATTCATACCCACGACTCCATTCGTGCGAAGGGGGTATTTGCCGTTGAAAACCTGATGCTTCATGAGGGTAAAATACCCGATGACACAGCCGACGCATTCTCCGTGGGCATACATCCCTGGTTCATCAACCGGGATTACAGGGGGAATGAAATCGAATGGCTGGCGGCGATCGCAACCGACAAGAGGATAGTAGCCGTGGGTGAAGCCGGGTATGATATGCGCAGGGGACCATCAGTGGAAATTCAGCGGGAGTTGTTTGAGATTCAGGCAGAACTGGCCGATTCTGTTTCCAAACCTCTTATTATACATTGCGTGAAGGGTTGGGATGAATTGTTGGCTTCAAAACGCAGGATCAAACCACGAATGCCATGGATAATCCATGGCTTCAATGGCAGCCCCGAACAGGCAGCCCAGCTTACGGGAGGCAATTTCCATCTCTCAATGTGGGTTAAGTCGGTACTCAACGGCAGCCTGGGCAGGGTCCTACGGGAAGTCCCGACCGAAAGGATATTCCTCGAAAGTGACGGTTTCGATGAGACCATGGATACCATATACCTGAAGGCGGCTGAAGCTGTCGGCATTGACAAGTCTGCCCTGGCAGAAACAATCCGGAACAACTACCTGCGATTGTTTGTCAGGTGATTAAGGCTTTTCCCCTGCTTGTGTTAAAGATTTGTTAATTCAATCCGATCCGGTAACGGGGTAGGGGAATAAGAGCCACATTTG
Organism: Bacteroidales bacterium; assembly: GCA_034004335.1. Taxonomy (GTDB): domain Bacteria; phylum Bacteroidota; class Bacteroidia; order Bacteroidales; family VadinHA17; genus SLNP01. The sequence continues at coordinate 6,183 of JAVEWX010000098.1, forward strand.
GATAACATTTTGCGAACACGGGTAATTCGGGTAATCATTAAAACCAGTTTGATATGAAGACGGTCAGACAAATTGCAATTATTCTGGCTCTGATAATGATGGCGGCTCAGGGCAGTTATGGTCAGAATCCAAGACAGAATCCTGAGCTTGATGCGAGGGTCAGGAAATTCCTCGATGATACAAGAGGTACCTGGTACGATATGAATGTCCCCTATGCCGACGGTCAGAAACTATTTGACATTATCGTACAGAACAACTACACCAGCGCCCTCGAGATAGGCACATCCACAGGACTTTCGGGTATATGGATTGCATGGGCACTTAGCAAAACAGGAGGTAAGCTTATAACCGTCGACCTTGACCGGGGAAGGCATGAGAGGGCACTGGAGAACTTCCGGAAAGCAGGGTTGGTTGACTATATCGATGCCAGGCTTGCCAATGCACACGACCTGGTCCCGCAACTGGATGGGCCATTTGACTTTGTCTTCAGCGATGCTGACAAGGATTGGTACAGGAATTATTTCATAGCCGTTGACCCGAAACTTAAGGAGGGCGGATGTTATGTAACACACAACATAAGTGAGGGTACTTACAGGAGGGGCCAGAATAATGATTATCTTCAGTACCTCAGAAGCCGTACCGACTATGAAACCACGGTTTTTACAGGTGGCGGGGGCATGTCAATTAGCTATAAACGTTCAAAATAGAGAAAAGGATACTGCATGGAGGATAACAGGCTCGAAAGGAGGCTGGGTATTTTCCCGGCGACGAATATAGTTGTAGCAAACATGATCGGAGCCGGGGTGTTTACCACCGCGGGCCTGCTGATGGAGGGTCTGGGCAACCCTATGCTGATGCTCCTTCTGTGGTTCATAGGAGGCATCATAGCCCTTTGCGGCGCCATGTCGTATGGTGAGCTGGGCATAGCGATGCCGGGCGCCGGCGGTGAATACCTTTTCCTGTCGCGTATCTATAATCCGCTGGCCGGGTTCCTTAGCGGATGGGTGTCGTTCATAGTCGGGTTTTCCGCCCCGATAGCTGCTTCGGCCATGGGCTTCAGCGAGTATATACTCAAGGCATTTCCATCCCTTGCCGCCGTTGGCGGAGATTCTTCCATCCTGACACCGGTAGTCGCCGGCAAGATACTGTCGGTTGCAGTGATACTGATCTTTACCTTCATACATTACAGGGGCATCAAAACAGGATCGCGCATACAGAATGTCCTTACTATTGTAAAGATAGGGACCATGGTTGTCCTTATCGTTGCAGGTTTTGCCACCGGGAAGGGCGATACCACCTACTTCACCACGACATTAGGCGGCGGAGCCGGGTTCCCGGGAATGAAAACCGTAGCGCTGTCACTGATGTGGATAATGTTCGCCTACAGCGGATGGAATGCGTCCACCTATGTTGGTTCAGAGATCAAAAATCCCCAACGCACCATGCCGGGATCCCTGCTATGGGGCACACTCATAGTCATGGTGTTATACCTGGGGGTAAATGCCCTCTTTGTATATAGCATCCACCCCGAAGACATGAAGGGAGTTATCGCGGTAGGCGGACTGGCAACTGTAAGACTGTTCGGTCAGCAGGCCGGAACAATACTCTCACTTATGATTGCCTTTGCGCTGTTTTCTTCCCTCAGTGCCTTTATAATTATTGGACCGAGAGTATATTACTCAATGGCCAGGGACGGGCTCTTCTTCAAGGCCGTGTCGAAGGTGCATCCGAAGTTCCACGTACCTTCAAATGCCATTGTGCTGCAAAGCCTGATTGCCATTGTCTTTGTGGTATCGGGCACATTCGACCAGGTGCTGACCTACCTGGGCTTTTCACTCGGCATATTCCCTCTTCTCGCCGTTGCAGGCGTGTTCATTCAGAGAAGACGCAATCCCGGAGCTGTCAGGTTGCCGGGTTTCCCCGTCACCCAGATTGTCTATCTTGCCGCCGGGGCGGCCATACTAATTCTCTCATTCCTGGAAAGACCTGTTGAGTCGTCGGTTGCACTCCTAACCGTGCTGGCCGGACTACCGGCATATTACCTCTTTAAACGGTTGCCAGGGTCTTAAAGAGGGTATTGGGTGACCGGCGTCCGGCATCCGGAAACCAGAAATGCTAAATCTGATATCTGAAATCTGATATCGTCTAATCCCTATTATCTTTGTTCTGTCATGGCACAGGAAAAAGAGGACTGGTACAGCCGTACGGTTATGGCTATAGGAGATGAGGGACTGAAGAGGTTGAAGGATTCTTCGGTGCTGGTCGTAGGACTCGGCGGTGTGGGGAGTTATGCCGCTGAAATGCTGGTAAGGGCAGGAATAGGCACCATTTCAATTGCTGATGGCGATACTGTCCATTGTTCAAACCGTAACCGCCAATTACTGGCTCTTCGCAGTACCGAGGGGATACTGAAGGTTGAGGTGATGGCGGAGCGGCTTCTTGACATTAACCCGGAACTAAGGCTGACAGTGATACCCGAATTCATCCGCGATGAGAGGATGTTTGAGGTACTCGACGTGGGTTATGACTGGGTCGTTGATGCCATCGACACACTTTCTCCGAAGGTTTTTCTGATATACAATACCATTAACAGGGGTATGAAGATTGTCAGTTCGATGGGAGCAGGCGGACGGTTCGATCCGTCTCTGATTGCCGTGTCGGACATATCGGAAAGCCATAACTGCACCCTGGCGAGATTGGTACGTAAGAGGCTTCACCGCCTGGGTATTCGGGAAGGATTCAAAGTGGTTTGGTCGCCTGAACCGGTCGACCGGGAAATGGTAGTGCCTGTGACAGGCCAAAGGAACAAGGCCTCGGCCGTAGGCACTATTTCATATATGCCGGCAGCATTCGGAATCTCCTGCGCCTCAGTGGTTATTCGCGATCTTTCGGGGATGGCCCTCTAGCCGTTGCATCTGATTTACTATCTTTATGATATCATAATACATCCCGTCATGAAAAGAACAGCATTATTTTTAGTCGCCCTGTTGACAATGGTTGCGGTATTCATCTTTTTCCCGGGCAGAAGCGACAAGGCTGCAAGGATGCTCAATGCAAGGCTCGATTCCCTTGTCTCGGGGTTCAGTGCCGGAGAACCCGGCGGAAGCATTATGATCATGAAGAATGGCAAAACGCTCTATTCAGGTTCCTTCGGTCTGGAAGATATTGTTACGGGTGAGCCTTTTACTACAAAAACCATTTCCAACATCGGTTCAATATCGAAAACATTTGTAGCTTATGGCATCCTTCTCCTCCGTGAGGAGGGGAGGCTGTCGTTGAATGACAGTATCATCAAGTACTTCCCCGATTTCATAGACAGGGAGATAGCAGAGAAGGTCAGGATCATTCATCTCCTTACTCACACCTCCGGGTTGCCTGACAGCAGGAATGTAAGTGACAACAGCGAGTTCTACCTTACAGCCGGTGACGAGGAGAATTTTGCACCCCTTAAGCTTACCACCACCCTTGAATTTGAGCCTGGCAGCAGATGGAACTACTCCAATCCCTCATACAATGGTCTGGCATTGATCATAGAACAGGTAAGCGGCATGAGGTGGCAGGATTTTATTGCCAGGAATATTTTCGAACCCGCCGGAATGGACGACAGCAGGATTACCGACGGGGCTTATCCCGATACCGGCGTGGCTCACGGCTACAGGAGGGTCGGCAACCTGTTCGGGGAATATGATTACGGTGAATTTCCCACCTTCAACGCTGCAGGCAACGGCGGGGTATGGTGTTCAGTCGAGGACCTCATAAAATATGCGGAGGCGATTGACAACTGCAGCTTCCTGGACTGCGAATCGGTTACCCTGTCAAAAGAGGTCTGGGAATTTCCGGAATGGGGTGCCCCTGAACCTTCAACACAGGGGGTAAGCTGGGTGGTAAACAATTCCTCCGATCCGGAGAAAAGCCTGTGCATTGAACATACCGGCTCGCAGGGAGGCTTCAGGGCCCATCTGATGATTTATCCAGGGGAAGATATTGTGGTGGCATGGCTATCAAATAACAGCCGTGGATACACCGACCAGATAAGAAGGATACTGATCGGACTGGGATATATAAGGGCTTAGGGTATGGGGCGTAGTGACGTGATGACGTAGAAGGCGTAAGAGGCTTAGGAGGCGTAGGAGGAGGTAGTCGGTAGTCGGTAATCGGTAATCGGTAGCAAAACCCCGTAGGGGTTGGATATCAATAGAAGAGGGGCATTCCCCCATATAAGTGTCTCGCCGGGCATGGGGCATGGGGAAAAAGGTAATCGGTAATCGGTAATCGGTAATCGGTAGTCGGTAATCGGTAATCGGTAGCAAAACCCCGTAGGGGTTGGATATCAATAGAAGAGGGGCATTCCCCCATACAAGTGTCTCGCCGGGCATGGGGCATGGGGAAAAAGGTAATCGGTAATCGGTAATCGGTAATCGGTAATCGGTAATCGGTAATCGGTAATCGGTAATCGGTAATCGGTAATCGGTAATCGGTAATCGGTAGTAAAACCTCTTAGGGGTTGGATATCAATAGAAGAGGGGCATTCCCCCATATGAGTGTTTCGCCGGGCATGGGGCATGGATAAAAAGGTAATCGGTATTCGGTGGTCGGTGGTCGGTGGTCGGTAGCAAAACCCCGTAGGGGTTGGATATCAATAGAAGAGGGGCATTCCCCCATATAAGTGTCTCGCCGGGCATGGGGCATGGGGAAAAAGGTAATCGGTAATCGGTAATCGGTAATCGGTAGCAAAACCCCGTAGGGGTTGGATATCAATAGAAGAGGGGCATCCCTCCCCCATGACGGTAACCGGTGTTCGGTAAAACCCGGCATCAGGCAACCCCTGTTAAAACTCGTGCGCCCTATATGTCTTCTATGCCTTTTACGCCTTTTTACCTCAATACCTAAAACGAAAAACCCGCAACCCTCCTAGGCTCAAGCTACGAAGGGCGAAGCCCGC
>JAVEWX010000099.1:0-11061 GCA_034004335.1 Bacteroidales bacterium
ACAGTAGAAGTCAACGATGCAATAGCCAGAAGTAAAAAGAAAAGTATTGCGAAGAAATATCCTCCCGGCATCTGGGCAAAGATATTGGGAAGCACTATGAATACCAGCCCAAAACCCTCTGCAGGATCAATTCCGAATGCAAAAACTGCAGGGAAGATCATCACCCCTGCAAGAACGGCGATCAGAGTGTCTGCCGCAGAAACCTGGAACGCTATGGATGGAAGATTGTTATCCTTCTTTACATAGGATCCGTAGGTTATCAGGGTACCCATCCCGATACTAAGCGAGAAAGCCGCCTGACCAAGTGCATCGAGTACTACCTTCCAGGTTATCTTGGAAAAATCAGGACTGAACAGGAACCTGAGCCCTGCGGCCGAACCCGGCAGGGTTACAGACCTGATACTCATGATAATTATTATCAGCAGCAGAATGGGCATGAGTATTTTGGCATATTTTTCGATGCCCTTCTTAACGCCCGAATATATTATAAATGCCGTAAGGAACATGAAAATAAACTGCCAGAGCAGGGGTCTGAAAGCCCCCGACTGGAAAGTCTCAAATGATTCTCTCAGGGCATCAGCTGATTTCCCGCTGAAACTATTGCCGAGTGCCTGAAACAGATATTCAAGGGTCCACCCAGCAATAGTACTGTAGAAGGCCAGTATCAGGAAGGCGGCAACAATTCCCATTAACCCGACCAGGTACCACGGTTTCCCCGGCGCCAGTAACTTGAACGATCCCAGTGCATTCTTTTGAGCACGTCGTCCTATCGAGAGCTCGGCCAGCATCACCGGGAAGCCAATAGCCAATATGAATCCGAGATAAACCAGCAGAAATGCTCCTCCGCCATTAACACCTGTCACATAGGGAAACCGCCAGATGTTTCCCAGCCCTACGGCCGATCCTGCAGCTGCAGCAATAACTCCTATCTTTCCGCTGAAAGTGTCACGAATGCCTGAATCTACTGTTGCCATATTGTCTCAGATTAATATCTTCCCGGAATCGTTACAGGTTACCATTACCCCGGAAAGGCCGATAAAAGTCGAAAAAAATGTTGGGTTATGCAACAGCCTTCTCTGCAGGAGTCTGCCCCAAACCAGGCATGGTTCTGATCTACTGAGTCTTATGAAGATTTAAATTCAGTACTATTATAAAACATATAGGTCTGATGCGAAATAATCAGAAGGGATATCCTATACCGAAGACAAAGGCAAAGTCGTCGCGGAAATTGTACTGTCGTGTCAGCCGGATCCATTTGGTATCCCCCTGCAGTGCCGGGTCCCGAAGTTTGAACCCCAGGTCAGCCCTGAGGAGGACAAAGTTCAGATCGAACCTCATTCCAAATCCTGAACCAACAGCAATATCATCGATAAACCTGTCAAATCTGAACACAGCTCCAGGCCTGTCGGGATCGTCCTTGATTGTCCATATATTACCTGCATCAATGAAAACAGCCCCTTCCAGGATCCAGAACAGTTTAAACCTGTATTCCGCATTCAGTTCCAGCTTTATATCGGCTGTCTGGTTAACGAAAGATGGCACCTCATCATAGAACGAACCCGGACCCAGCGACCTTACCTGCCATCCCCTTACTCCGTTTGCACCACCTCCGAAATACTGCTTTTCAAAAGGAAGTGCCTTTGAGTTTCCATACGGGATGCCAGCACCCACGAATCCCCTGTAGACAATTGTGCTTACATCGCTGATAACCCTGTTGTATCTTAAATCCACGTCAGTTCTGACAAACTGTGCAAACTCCTGACCCAGGAGCTTAAAGGGTTCATCAGTAACTGGCTGACCTGCAAGCCTGTTTGCTAAGGACGCAAGATTGCCTGCAGCTTCAATATTGAACTTGAAGTATACATGATCCCTCGATCTCTGAATTATCTGGTTATTAAATACATAGGTATAACTTCCTCCTATTATCAGCATATCCTTGTAACTGTATGAAAGATAAGAGGAGGTGTCTATCCGGAGTGCGAATGCAGGGTCGATATATGGAAGGTTTACCAGGTTCATCTGAAAAGGATAGAGCATATGGGTGTTGAACCTGCCGCTCGACCAGTTGTAACCGAATGTTGCATTGGCTACGGTTCTGGAATAAACCGGAATCTTCTGATAGTTATAGGCGAGCCTCAGATAGCTTTTGGGATTGTACTTTCTTATAAAATTCTCCTTTTTCAGGAAGGGAAGAAGGAACTCTGGAAACTGAAGATTGGCTTCCATTCCGAATTCCTGGGTATTCCTGAACCCGGTTTCAACCTCAGACAGGGTTTCGTATGCCCCTTTAAGCTTAAAGTTGAACTGCTGTGCTCCATGGAAAAGATTTTTATGCTGGTATATCAGGTTCACCGCTGCACCATAGTTGCCTGACGAGTTGGTTCCCTCAAGTTCTACAGTAAAAGACTGCTGATCGAAGGGTGTCAGTTGTATTACCCCGTCTATGCTTCTGAATTCGGATCCCGATGAAGGGCCTTGTGGCGGCTCCTGATAATTTATGTTTATCAGCCTGTACGTTTTAAGTGCATTGAGCTGCTTATGTGATCTTTCTGAATTCGACACATTGAAAACCGAGTTGGGTCTTACTGAAAGGGTCTGAAGTATCAGGTCATAATTGATCCGCGGCTTGCCACGATGGGTTATGAAATAGTAATCCTTGTATTGTAACGTGTCGAGTGAGCTGTAATATGCGGAAGAAGAAGCTACGGCCTCTCCGGGACTGAACTCGGGGAAAATATAGATATTCCTGACCCTGTAGCGGGAATGCGGAACCCTCGACAACTCGCCGGAACCATCGGCAGAAAGAGAATTGTCAATGCGGATTGTGATATCCACCTGTCGCCGGCCGATTGTACTGTCGACAAGAATGTTAACGTAATCGCTGCTGAAGTTGTAGTAACCCCAGTCCCTTACCGTTCGTTCAATGCGTGCGCGCTCTTCAATAAGTTTATCAAGGTCATAGGGTTTGTTCCTGCTTACCACGCAACTTCCCGAATCTATAAACACTACTATCCGTATCAGGGAATCGGCAATTTCATATTTAAGATTTCTTACAGTATACGGGGTTCTGACATCAACATTGTAGTAGACCTTGGATCTTTTCCGTGCCGTTTCAATTGTTTCAAGTACGTCGGCATCAAAATAACCTTTTGAACCAAGATAGGATTTCAACTGCTCCTTTGACCTGTTGGTTGACAGCGGATCAAAGATCACTGGTTCCTCACCTATATTCCTAAGCCATGCATGTGGCCATTTATCCTTTTCGATGTTTGACAGGTTGTAGAGACCCAGGTGAAAACGGGCACCGAAGATTCTCTTGTTTGGCTTCTGCCTGATATATCCGGTAAGCTCCCTGCGTGAAATATCGGATGTATTGACTTCAATATATGTCCTATCGAGAAGTGATTCACCCGAAGGGACATATTTGGTAGGATTGCACGCCACTGCAAAAAAAGTGATCAGCAACAGAAAATTCCTGGCCAGTTTTTTATTTATATTTAAGCCAAAATATTTCAAAATTTGCGAAGCGGTAACAGTTACGCAAATATATTAAAAAAGGTTAGCCCCGGATGCTGAGTAAAAATCAGATCGCCTTAATAATTTCCCTGCAGAAGAAACGTTACAGGGATGAAGAGGGATTGTATGTGGTGGAAGGAGATAAGCTGGTAAGGGATTACCTTGCCTCAGGCATGCCCGTCGTTTCAGTCTACGCGAAGAAGGAGTGGATAGCCTCACGCAAACAGATGTTGTCTGACAGGGTAGAGGAAATTGTGACCGTCACATACGACGAGATAAGGAAAATAAGCTCGCTGACCACACCGCACAATGCGCTGGCTCTTGTAAGAACAGACAGGGATTCCCCTGATTTCGGCCAGGTCACCCGATCTTACTGCATTGCACTTGAAACTGTTCAGGATCCGGGGAATCTTGGTACAATAGTCAGGTCTGCGGACTGGTTCGGCATACCATATATTATATGTACTCCCGATACTGTTGACTGTTATAATCCCAAGGTTGTTCAGGCTTCAATGGGCGGTCTGATAAGGGTAAGAGTGATGTATACCGACCTGGCGGGCTTCCTGGGGACAGCCGTCGACAGCGGAGTGTCTGTCTTCGGGACCTACCCCGACGGGATGAGTATCTACGACCATATCCCCCCCGAAAGGGGTGTGCTGCTATTCGGAAATGAGTCAAAAGGGATTTCCGGCTTCCTTGACGAATATGTGACTGAAAGATTAACTATCCCCAGGGGAAAAAAGATGACGCAGGGAATTGATTCACTGAATGTGGCAATGTCGGTCACAGTATTACTTTCCGAATTTTCGCGTAAGCTGTACTAAAGGCCCAGCCTCAGGCTTATCTGTTCAGCTGCCCTTATGCCGTCTATGGCGGAAGAGATAATCCCTCCTGCATATCCTGAACCTTCACCACAGGGAAACAGACCCTTCACTTCAATATGTTCAAGGGTGGAGGGATCCCTGGGTATTCTTACGGGAGAAGAGGAACGCGATTCCACCCCGACAATTATGGCTTCGTCGGTCAGGTATCCCTTCATAATCCTGCCAAAAGCCCTGAATCCCTCCTTCAAAGCGCTTTCTACCGGTTCAGGCAGCCATTCGTGGAGTGACGATGCAGTAATACCCGGAGAGTAGGAGCAACGCGGCAGACTTGAAGATGCCCTCCCATCTATGAAATCAGTCAGTCTCTGGGCAGGTGCCGTTTGTCGCCTGCCTCCTGCCTCCCATGCCAGCCTCTCAATATCCTCACGGAACTGCAACCCGGCGAGGGGACCATAAGCTGAAAAACCGGTTAGGTCTTCCGGCTTGATTTCGGTTACTATCCCGGAATTTGCCCATGGCGAATTGCGTCGGGAAGCCGACATTCCATTCACGACCACTTCACCATCAGATGTTGCGGATGGAACGATAAATCCACCCGGACACATGCAGAAGCTGTATACCCCCCTGTTACCAACCTGTCTGGCAAGTGTATATGAAGCCGGGGGCAGCCAACTGCCGCGTGACCTTCCATGATACTGTATCCTGTCAATCAGTACCTGTGGATGCTCAGCCCGAACACCCATGGCAAAGGGCTTCATCTGAAGCGCAATTTTCTGATGGTGCAGCAGGTGATAAACATCCCCTGCAGAATGGCCGGTGGCAAGGATGACGTGGTCGGAAGGGAATTTTTCATTTCCGGTGACAACTCCCTTTATTTCCCGATGACTGATCATCAGGCCGGTGATCCTCTTGTTGAACAGGAACACTCCCCCGCACTCGATGATCGTCTCTCTTATGTTTTTTACGATACCGGGGAGTTTATCGGTTCCGATATGGGGGTGTGCCTCATACAGAATGTCCGCATCTGCGCCGAACAGGTGAAAAAGTTCCATTACCCTGCTGTTGTCTCCCCTTTTCTTCGAACGGGTATAGAGCTTGCCGTCGCTGAAGGTTCCTGCCCCCCCCTCTCCAAAGCAATAGTTACTGTCGGGATTTACAGTGTGTTGCCGACTGATCTGCGCAATGTCCCTCTTCCTTTCTGAAATCTCGTTGCCCCTTTCCACAATTACGGGCCTTATACCAAGTTCAATAAGCCTTAGCGCGGCAAACAGTCCTGCCGGTCCGCTGCCCGCAATAATGACCTCCTTCCCTCCGGTAACATTCCGTGCCTTGAATGGAGCTGCCCTCTCTTCAGGATGATCATTGCAGGTAAAGACCTCTGCCTCAATGTTTATCACCACCCGGGGTTTCCGTGCGTCAACCGATCTTCTTAATATTCTGATGACGTTTATGTCGCTTTCCTGTGAATGAATGGCTTCAGCCATATGCCTGGCAATCTCGCGGGCATCAGATGCAGCCTCCGGAGTAAGTGACAGATTGATACGGTGTATCATTTCCTACTCAAAATAGAATGACAGAACCCATATCTGGGACTTCATTTTCTCAATGGCGTTCACGTATTGAGGGTAACCCGGGGCGGGATCATGAACGAGAATATCCCGGATGCCGTTTGACATCCTGGCTTCAACCGTAAGTTTGAAATATGTAAGGTAAAAGTCAAAACCGGCACCCATCTCATAATAGAGGTCCGACCTCTTCAGCCTTATGTATACCGGCTTATCCTCGTCGTACTCCTTTTTGCCCGCCAGGTCATACCGGTAGTTGAGACCGCCAATTATATAAGGCCTCACATTGTTGAGACGAACACCCTTGTACTTGACAAGCAGGGGAAACTCCAGGAATGAAGATTCAACTATCTGCTTGTCGTTGTAGATACTTCCGTTATTGTAGTATACCACATTGCGTTGTCCGAACGAAACGCCCGGAAGAAACCTCAGGTCAATCGAAGGAAAAGGATGATAATCAGTAACTATCTGAATGTTGATGCCGGGCTTAAGTGAGGTTATTTCAGGGAACAGGGAATCAGAGTAGAAGTAATTCTGAGAGGGTACTATCTTGAAATCCATGGTATTGAAGCCCACACAGAAACCCACATGCAGAAGCTTCTCATCATACCATGAGTCATTCTTAACCTTTTGTCTCTGGGCATGAGACATCATTGGCATGAGGAGTAGTAAGACGATTACTGTGGGACGTATGCTATGCATCTGATGTAATTATGGCCTGAAAATAGTAAACAGTTATTTATGTTGTTTATTGCTCTGTGAATTTTCTTCCTGTGTAAATTGTCGCTATCCCGAATGTCAGCCTCTTCAATCGTAATGAACGGAAACCGGCTTTCTCCATCAGCCCGAGAAACTTATTTCCTTCGGGGAATGAGTTAACCGAATCGGGCAAATACCGGTAGGCCCCCCTGTCTCCTGAAAAAAGACTGCCTGCACGGGGAACCACGAAGTTGAAATAGAAGGCGTACATCTGCCTGAAAGGTGTCCTGCGGGGTTGGGAAAACTCCAGGATCATGGCTACGCCGTTAACGGCAAGCACCCGGTACATCTCCGACAGGCCTGATGCCGTGTCGGCAAAATTTCTAACCCCGAATGCCGACATTACCACGTCGAAACCGGAATCTGGAAATGGCATCCTTTCTGATGGGGCAAGGCATAATTCAATCCTGTCCTCCAGTTTCAGTTCCCTGATCTTCCCGGCAGCTCTCTCAAGCATCTTTTCCGAGATGTCAATTCCAGTAACTTTCGACGGATGAAGCCTCAGTGAAGCTATTGCAAGGTCAGCGGTTCCTGTTGAAACATCGAGAATTGTCGATGGCTTTGTCAATGATCCGATCTCCGATATAGCCCTCCTCCTCCACCGCCTGTCTGTTCCCAGTGAGAGAAAACGGTTAAGGAAATCGTACCGTCCGGCAATACGGTCGAACATACCTGCAATATTCTCATGTGTTTTCTCTTCCTTCAAGGTTCCTGAAAATATAAGAGTTGCAAATATACGTAGTTAAACAACAACCGGAAAAGGTAATACTTCGTAAATGCTATCTGTAGTGGGAGAAATGCAATAAGTTGTCTATTTTTGGAAACCAAAAAATAAGGTAATGAATAAGAAAATAGTATTTGTTTCCGGTGCAACTTCCGGGATTGGAAAGGCAACGTCAATAAAATTCGGCAGGGAGGGATTCAGTGTGGTAATCAACGGAAGGCGCAGGGACAGACTTGATGAACTGAAGTCAGTACTTGAGGATATGGGATGCTCCATACTCAGTCTGCCATTCGACATCATGAACCGGGATGAGGTTCAGGATGCCGTTAAATCAATGCCCGAAGAATGGAAACATGTTGACGTGCTGGTCAATAATGCAGGTCTCGCAGTTGGTATGGAACATATCGACACGGGCAACCCCGACGACTGGGACAGGATGATTGATACCAACCTGAAGGGTTTGCTCTGGCTGACAAGGGCACTTGTCCCGTCAATGGTTAAGAAAGGCAGAGGGCATATCATCAACCTGGGATCCATTGCAGGCAAGGAAATATATGAGAACGGAAACGTATACTGCGCCACCAAACATGCCGTTGACGCCCTTTCCAGGGCCATGCGCATCGATCTGCTGAAGCATGGCATAAAGGTCACAAACGTTGCACCGGGACTGGTGGAGACAGAATTCTCTATGGTACGCTTCAAGGGCGACAGGGAAAAGGCAGCTTTACCCTATGCAGGAATGAAACCATTATCGGGTGATGATGTTGCTGATATAATATACTACTGTGCCACCCTCCCCGAACATGTCAACATAAACGATGTGGTCATAATGCCGGCAGCACAGGCTGGAGCCAATCATGTAGTGAGAAAAGGATGACATTGGTTCATCGATCCAGGAAACCCTGTTTTTCCAATATGTCCATATAGATCTTCGAGAAATGCTCGTTATCGGCCTTTTTGTATCTCACGTCAGTAAATACCTGTGCCAGGGTTTTCTTTCCGTTTTCAGCTATGAACTGTACTGAGTCGGCACGGCTCTCCTTTTCAGCATACAACCTGTCTATATCACCTGAAGAATAATCGTGATAAATTTCGCTGTGGACAACTGCCTCAAGAGGCAGCCGGTCGGTCTGCTCCGGCATTTCGGCAGGCCAGCCGAGGGTAACAGCCGTTACAGGCACCACACCACGAGGAAGTTTGAGAATGTCAGTGATCATTCCGGCCATGTAGGTCGTTGTGCCAAGGTAACATATCCCCATTCCCATCGACTCGGCAGCAATACATGCTGTCTGGGCAACCAGCAGTGCGTCTATTGATGCAGTCATGAATGAGAGAAAATTGTCGTAACCAGGCTCCGCATCCCGCTGACGGCACCATTTGTTGAACCGGTTGAAGTCAGCACAGAAGGTCAGAAGAACGGGAGCCTCAGTCACCATCTTCTGATTAAAGTGGGCAGGTGCAAGTTTTTGCTTCATTTCCTCATCGCGGGTTACTATAATACTGTAAACCTGCATATTACCAGTAGTTGAGGTCCTTATGGCAGCATTGAGTATGGTGGTAAGATCAGAACCGGTTACCTCACGTTCCGAGTACTTCCTGATGGTTCTCCTTGAAAGCAGTGTATCAATCATCACAGGATCAAATTAATTTCCGGTTGCAAAGATAGGGATTTAAGGCTGCCATTAATCACCAACATGCCGGGGCTGATAATGGTCATACTCCTCAGCCTTATCATCTGACCTTAGTCTACGGAATGTTTGTCAGATTGAACCCAGGTCGGCTCATTTCAGACTGGTAGGACACCGGTCAATCTCTGACTCTGCTTGCTCCTCAGAACCTCTTAGTATAGCCGTGACAGTAGGGTGCCTTATTGTTGCTGAAGTAATAATCCTGGTGATAGTCTTCGGCATCGAAGAATTCAGACGCCGGAGTCAGTCTTGTAGCTACCTTGTAACCCTTATCGCGGAGAATATCAAGATATTTCCCTGCAATCTGCTTCTGCTCATCATTGATATAAAAAATTTCTGAGCGGTACTGGTTGCCTATATCGGGCCCCTGCCCGTCTACCTGTGTGGGATCATGTATTTCAAGGAATAATTTCACAAGCTTTTCATAACTTGTTTCCTTCGGGTCAAAAACCACTCTGACTGCTTCAGCATGACCTGTTTTACCGGTACAGACCTCCTTGTACGATGGATTCTTAACATGTCCTCCCGTATAGCCTGAAACTACGGCGAGAACTCCGGCTTCCTGCTGAAGAAAGTACTCCACACCCCAGAAACAGCCACCGGCAAAGATAGCGGTGGAGTAAACCCCCTGTTTGAGTTGGGCAGGGATGAATTCGAGTGATACGGAATTGACACAATGCCTTGTGTCCTTTGGTGTAAATCCCTCACCTGTAAACACATGACCCAGATGTCCGCCGCAATTTGAGCAGATGATTTCAGTGCGGCTGCCATCAGCATCCGGCAAACGAAGAACCGCTCCGGCTATTTCATCATCGAAACTGGGCCAGCCACAATGCGAATCGAATTTGTCGTCTGACCTGTACAGGGCGGCACCGCACTGTTTGCACACATAGGTTCCCTTCTCCTTGTGGCTGGTATATTTGCCTGTCCATGGTCTTTCCGTTCCCTTTTCAAGGATAACATGAGCTTCATCCTTTGACAGGTTCCTGTAAAGAGGCTTCTGCTGCTGGTTATGTTCAGTATTCATAGTCTGAGTCACTAGTATAAATATAATGAAATTTGCTTTCATGGTTACAATCCTTTCATTTACCATATTTACAATTCTGGAGGCAAAATGTTTAGAAAACAGAAAACTGTTTTTTAACAACTCTCAATAGTGGCAATGAATCATAGAATTGCTTAGATTTACCGGGTAAATTTCTGAATGAAATATGATTTAATATTAAACCTATGAGAACAATCAGAACCTTAATTCTGGCGTCGGCACTATTAATGCTGACCCTAAGCGGCTTTGGCCAGCGTACCGGCCAGACCAGCCAGCAAACCTTCAGCCTGACATCCGAGATGCTGAGTCCCATGAGATTCAGGCTTGTCGGACCTGCAGCTTTCTCGGGGAGAATAGCTGATGTGGCGGTTAACCCGAAGAACTTTTCAGAGTGGTACATAGCCGTTGCATCGGGAGGACTGTGGAAGACCAGCAATGCAGGTACCACCTTCACTCCCATCTTCGATGACTACCCAGTTTTCTCAACAGGCTGCGTCACCATCGACCCCAACAACACTGATGTGGTATGGCTGGGAACCGGTGAGAACAACAGCCAGAGAGCACTTGCCATCGGTGACGGAGTGTACAAGAGTACCGATGCAGGAAAGACCTGGACCAACATGGGGCTGAAGAACAGCGCCCACATTGGAAGGATACAGGTCGACCCCCGGAACAGCAATGTTGTTTATGTTGCAGCTCACGGTCCGGTATGGGGCCCCGGCGGCGACAGGGGTTTATATAAAACCACTGACGGCGGCAAGAACTGGGAAAGGATACTCTACATCGGGGAATATACTGCCCTCAATGATGTCGAAATGGACCCGAGAAATCCTGACATCCTCTATGCCTCAGCACATCAGAGGGAAAGAAGGGCCTATTCAAAGATAAACGGAGGCCCCGAATCAGGTCTTTACAAGTCGACAGATGCCGGTAAGACATG
>JAVEWX010000100.1:0-11027 GCA_034004335.1 Bacteroidales bacterium
TTGGGGTCGCCTGCAACCTGGAAATCAGCTGCAGAGAGGTTCCATGTGGTTTCTGTCCTGGTGTCATCGGTGTAGAATAGGGCATCCCCGTTATCGGGATCAACCCCTGCATATACCGGCATCCAGAAAATACCTATAGGTTGTCCCTCCATTGCCCTCCAGTTTCCAAGGTCGATAATCTCTCCATTGAGGTTGGTAACCTTGTTCTTGTTAAATGCTATGTTGAAGCTGGTTGACCATGTGAGCGGTCCGGTAACATTAACCGAGTTGATCATAAATTCCCATCCCGAGTTTTCAAGGTCTCCGACGTTCTGAACGATTGTCGTGAAGCCACTGGTTGCCGGAACGTTCTTCGAGAGCAACAGGTCGGAGGTATTCTTGATATAATAGTCTATCTCACCCGTGAGCCTGTTGTTGAAGAATCCAAAGTCTATACCGAAGTTAATCTGCTGTGTTGTCTCCCATTTAAGGTCGCTCCAGGGAAGGCCTGTGGGTACAAGACCCGAGTAACCCGCATAGTTGCTGGCAGAATAGAGACCCCTTGAGGCGAAATTACCTATCTCGGCATTACCGGTAATACCCCAGCTGCCGCGCAGTTTAAGGAAGCTCAGGAATGAAAGGTTCTCCATGAAGCTCTCTTCCGATATTATCCAGGCTGCCGAAGCTGCAGGGAAGAAACCGTAGCGATTGTCCTTGCCGAAACGTGATGAGCCGTCATACCTTCCGCTAAGTGTGAAAAGATACTTATCGGCAACCTTAATGTTCGACCTTAGGAAGTATGACACGAAGCTGTAGCCTGTTCCCGAACCTGACATACTGCTTGGTTCAGCGCCACTGGTGATTCTCCTGAAGTGGTCGCTCGGGAAGTTCTCGGCACCATTGAACTGTGTTTCAATGTAGGACTCCTGGTATGTCATACCGCCAACGAGGTTAAGACCGAGCTGGCCGAATACCTTGTCGTATGAAAGGTAGTTGTTTGTTGTATAATTCAACAGCATCACTGTCCTTTCTTCGGCGCTTCCGTAAGGACCACCGTCATTGGTCAGCCTGCCCCAGTAGCCTCTTTCCTTCTGGTTGGTCTGGTCTGCGCCAAATTCGGTACGGAATGAGAGACCCTCCATCAGGTTAAACTGGGCAAACACGTTACCTATATTCCTGTAGATCAAAGCATTAAAATTATTGTACTTTGCAGGTATCAGACCGTTCTCATATTGTGTCCAGTCATTCAGTTCATCCGTACCGGGGAAGTAGGCAGGATCGAGCGGTGCGAGAGCCACCATCTGGAGGGGCGTTGCAAAAGCATTGTCATTTGCCACCCTGAAGCTCCTCGACCTTACCGGGTTAAGACTCAGTCCGAACGAAACAAATTCACTTGCCTGATGATCGAGTGTTAACCTGGCGCTAATCCTGTCGAAATCATTCTTTATAAGAATGGATTCCTGGTTGGCCCAGCCGAGAGAGGCGTAGAACCTTGTCTTGTCATTACCTCCCGATGCCGACAGGTCATACTGCTGTGCATAACCTCTTCTGAGGGCATTGTTTTCCCAGTTTTCATCCGGACCCTTGGTGAGATCGGTTGGATTGTCCTCATCTCTCCAGTAGGGGAAGAGTATATCGAGGATATCTTCCCATGTACCACTGTCGTCGAGTCCGATCCATCCATATGCATCACCAACAGTTCCATAAAGGTCAACCGTGTTATTGAATCCCTCTTCAACCAGTTGGAGGTATTGCTCCCTGTTAAGGAATCCGACCCTGTTTGCGGGCTCACTGAATCCGCCCTGGGCAGTGAAATTGAAGGCGGTTTTGCCCTCCTTGCCCCTCTTTGTGGTAATAATAACGACTCCGTTTGCCGCGCGGGCACCGTAGATGGCTGCCGCCGATGCATCCTTGAGTATCTGTATCGTTTCAATGTCGGCGGGGTTGAGGTCAGCCATAGGGTTGGTGGGCTCATTATTGCCCGTTCCGATATTCTCCGTATTAACAGTCATACCGTCAATAACGTACAAAGGCTGGTTGTCGGCCGATATCGATGCAGAACCACGGACTCTTACCTTGATGGCCTGGCCAAGCTTGCCGCTACCTCCCTGTACATATACACCCGAAGCCTTGCCCTGGAGAGCAGACTCGAAGCTGGGCTGAGTGGTGTTGGCTATATCGGTTGCACGCACCTGTGCCACGGAACCGGTAAGTTCCGATTTCAGCCTGGTACCATAACCGACTACCACAACCTCATCGAGCCCCAGATAGTCGGCTTCGAGAACAACATCGTAGGTGTTCGCCGAACCAATAGTCACCTCCTGGGTTTTCTTGCCGACAAACCTGAATACAAGCACAGCTCCCTCGGGAACCGCAATTGAGTACCTGCCATCCAGATCAGTTGCCACACCTGTGTATGACCCCTTAATCTGCACGGTAGCCCCGATGA
Source organism: Bacteroidales bacterium (assembly GCA_034004335.1). Taxonomy (GTDB): domain Bacteria; phylum Bacteroidota; class Bacteroidia; order Bacteroidales; family VadinHA17; genus SLNP01. The sequence goes on from JAVEWX010000100.1 coordinate 2,429, forward strand.
TCGGTAGTCCGTCATCAGCGGCTGTAACAGTACCGGTAACGGTTTTTTGCTGTGCATTCACTGCCAGCATAAAACCGCCCATAATGAAGATTAGCATTAACAGTTTTCTCATAACGTGTGAATTAGGTTAACTACTTATGGTAAAGAGAAATGATTTCCAGATTATATTCCATGCATCAGAATCGGACAAAGGAGAACAAAGATATAAATATTTTAACATTTAGTGGTCACTTAATAATTTTTCAACAATGAATCCACTTTAAAATCCCAATCCCTTTTTTACCCTATTTTTGCATAAACCGCTTCGATCATCTCCAAACGCTGACCTCCATGCCTGGATTTACACACTTACACCTTCATACCCAGTATTCCATCCTCGATGGCGCTTCAGGCATCAGGTCACTTATTAAGAGGGCAGAAGAAGAGGGAATGGTTGCGTTGGCAATCACCGATCATGGTAACATGTTCGGCGTGAAGGAGTTTCATAACGCTGCAACCAGGGCAGGCATCAAGCCACTGATAGGTTGTGAGATGTATGTCGCAAGGCGGCCTATTGGCGAGACTTCGGGCAAGGAGGATCGCTCGGGTCATCATCTGATACTGATCGCTAAAAACCTGGCAGGTTACCATAACCTGGTAAAACTTGTTTCCATCGGATACACGAAAGGCTTCTATTATCGGCCGAGGGTTGACAAGGAGCTGCTCAGGAAATACAGGGAGGGACTGATTGCCACCTCAGCCTGCATAGCGGGAGAGATTGCCGAGGAGGTACTGCGCGACAATCCTGCCGGGGCCGAGGAGGCTCTTAAAACATACCTTGACATATTCGGGGATGATTTCTACCTCGAGGTCCAGCGGCATGAAACCCATGACCCTTCAGCCGACAAAACGGTATTCCCGCAGCAGCAGAAGGTCATAAGCCATTTCCGGGAACTGTCGGCCAAATACAATGTAAAGATTGTGGCCTCCAACGACGTTCATTTCATCAACGCCGAAGAGGCCGATGCACACGACATTCTGATATGTATAAATACTGCCAGCGATTTCGATGATCCGAAAAGACTCAGGTACACAAAACAGGAATACCTGAAGTGTGAGGAAGAGATGAGGCAGGTATTCGCCGATATGCCGGAGGCTGTCGACAACGTCGCCGGAATAGTCAACAAGGTTGAGGCCTACAGTCTCGATCACGATCCCATAATGCCGGAATTCGTGCTTCCTGAAGGATTCACCGACAAGGATGAATACCTCAGGCACCTTACCTATGAGGGCGCAAAAGAAAGGTGGGGCAACCTGACACCGGAAATATGTGAAAGGATTGATTTCGAGCTCGACACGATTGCATCGATGGGGTTTCCCGGGTATTTTCTTATAGTACAGGATTTTCTCAGGGCTGCACGCCGGATGAATGTATCGGTTGGGCCGGGCAGGGGCTCGGCAGCGGGGTCTGTGGTCGCCTACTGCCTTAGGATTACCGATATAGACCCTCTGAAATACGGGTTACTGTTCGAAAGGTTCCTCAACCCCGACAGGATATCCATGCCTGATATTGACATCGATTTTGACGAGGATGGCAGGGAGGAAGTGTTGAAATATGTGGCTGACAAATATGGACACGACAAGGTTGCTCATATTATCACCTTCGGCACCATGGCCTCAAAGATGGCCATCAGGGATGTGGCCCGGGTGCTGAAGCTGCCCCTCCCCGATGCAGACAGGCTGGCGAAGCTGGTTCCCGACAAAGTTAAAATAACCCTCAGGGAGGCTTACGAGGAGTCTCCCGAACTGGCAAAGGAGAGAAATTCTGAGAATCCCCTGGTAGCAAACACGCTTCGCTTCGCCGAAATACTCGAGGGATCGGTAAGGCAGACGGGAGTGCATGCATGCGGTATTATCATCGGCCGCGACACGCTCGATGAACACATACCCATCTGCACCGCAAAGGACACCGAGCTCTATGCCACGCAGTTCGACGGCGACCATGTGGAGTCAGTGGGTCTGCTGAAGATGGACTTCCTGGGACTGAAGACCCTTTCCATAATCAGGGACGCCATCAGCAACATAAAAAAATCGACGGGAAAGGAAATAGACATCAACAATATTCCTCCCGACGACACGAAAACTTTCGAACTGTTCAGCAACGGAGAGACAACCGGGCTCTTCCAGTTTGAATCGACCGGCATGAAAAGATACCTGCGCGAACTCATGCCCAACAGGTTTGAGGACCTGATAGCCATGAACGCGCTCTACAGGCCGGGCCCCATGGAATACATACCGGCATTCATAAAGAGGAAGCATGGCGTGGAACCCATTGAATATGAGCTTCCTATCATGGAGAAATACCTCGACGACACCTACGGTATCACTGTCTACCAGGAGCAGGTGATGTTACTGTCGCAGGAACTCGCGGGATTCACCAAGGGGCAGGCAGATTCACTGCGTAAGGCAATGGGCAAGAAGAAGAGGGACCTGATGGACCAGATGAAGATCAAGTTCCTCGAGGGTTGCCAGAAGAGGGGCCATTCCCCGACTATCGCCGGAAAGATATGGAGCGACTGGGAGGCTTTCGCCGAATACGCGTTCAACAAATCCCATTCCACCTGCTACGCCCTGATAGCATACCAGACAGGTTACCTCAAGGCCAACTACCCGGCAGAATACATGGCTGCAGTACTCAGCAGGAACCTTGCCGACATTAAGAAGATAACTGTCTTCATGGACGAAACCCGGAGGATGGGAATTGAGGTCCTCGGTCCCGACATAAATGAAAGTGATTTTCACTTTACTGTAAACAGGCAGGGTAATATCAGGTTCGGACTGGGGGCTATCAAGGGTGTTGGTGAAAATGCTGTTACCCAGCTGCTGGAGGAAAGGGAAAAGAGTGGTTTCTACACGGATATCTATAACCTGGTTGAGAGGGTGAACCTCAACGCCCTGAACAAGAAAACACTGGAGGCAATGGCCGTTGCAGGAGTATTTGACTGTTTTCCCGGGATTAACCGCGCTCAGTACTTCGCCCCCGATACCAGGGGTTCGAGCTATATCGAAAACCTTATCAGATTCGGCAACAGCATGAAGGAGCTGAGGAAAAGTACCCAGCAGTCGCTGTTTGGTGAGTCGGGAGGATTTGAGATCGTCAGGCCGGAACCTCCTGAATGTCCCGACTGGCCCAAACTGGAAAAGCTGAACCGCGAAAAGGAGGTGATAGGCATATACCTGTCCTCGCATCCCCTCGACGATTTCCGCCTCGAGATGGAATCATTCTGCAATGCAACGCTAGCCGAAATACAAAACCTGAGGGACTATGCAGACAGGGAGATCACCGTGGCAGGAATGGTTACTGACGTAAGAAGCGGCATAGGAAAAAACGGAAAGCCCTACGGGTCATTTACGCTTCAGGACTATACTGACTCCTTCAGGTTTATCCTGTTCGACAAAGATTACGTTGACAACAGCAAATTCTGCAATATAGGATACTACCTGCTTATCAGGGGTAAGGTCCAGAAAAGACAGTACAACGATGAATATGATTTCAGGATCAGGTCGATACATCTCCTTTCAAGCGTTAAGGAGGACCTTATTAAATCAATCACCATAAAAGCCCGGATCGCCGACATCACTTCCGAATCTATAGCCGAACTGACACGCATGATAATGGAGAACAAGGGTAAAACCGAACTCAGGGTGCAGATTTCCGACCCTGATGAGAAGATAAGATTCAGGATGTTCTCACGATCGTCAAAGGTTAACCTGAGCCGTGAATTCCTCTCTTTCCTCGATGATCACCTCACCTTTGAATACAGAGTTAATTAACTATATTTGCCCGACGAATCACTGAGCAGAATCTTTTAAATCTAACAGATATGGCACTTGAAGTAAATGACAGCAACTTCGACGAAATCGTCATCAAATCGGATAAACCGGTAATGGTTGACTTCTGGGCGGAATGGTGTGGGCCATGCCGCATCATTGCCCCCTACATTGAAGAAATAGGCCGGGAATTTGAAGGCAGGGCCGTCGTTGTAAAATGCGATGTCGACAGCAGTCCGGGTGTTGCAGCCCGCTTTGGTATAAGGAATATCCCCACAGTACTGTTCTTCAGGAACGGTGAGGTTGCCGACAAGCAGGTTGGCGCCGTCCCGAAACCCAGTTTCGTAGCAAAGCTTACGGCCCTGATCTGACCGGCCTCTCATGAAGATATGTGTTTTCGCATCCTCCAGCAGCATCCTTCACGAAATGTATTCCGCCGCCGCTGCCGGGCTCGGCAGTGAGCTTGCCGGTGAAGGGCATGAGATAATCTTCGGAGGAGGAGGCATAGGCCTGATGGGAAAGCTGGCCGATGCGGCACTTGAATCAGGCGGCAGGGTTACGGGAGTGATCCCCGGCTTCATGCTGGAAGAGGGATGGGGACACAGTTCCGTTACGGAGATGATAGTAACCACCGACATGAACAGCCGCAAGAAAACAATGTTTTCGATGGCCGACGCAATAGTTGCACTTCCGGGAGGTATCGGAACCCTCGAAGAGCTTACTGAAGCGATCACTCTTAAGCAGCTTGGCATATGGAACGGGCCGGTGGTAATACTTAACACCCTGGGCTTTTATGACCTCTTTCTTAACATGCTTGACAAGATGATTGCCGAAAACTTCCTTCGTCCCCAGCACAGGGAGATATGGTCGGTGGCCGCTACTCCGGGTGAGGTGCCGGCACAGATAAAAAATTACGGGGGATGGATATCCAACCCCCGTGGTATAGCAAAGATCTGACACGCTGTTGTCAGATTATCCGTATTCCTATGACCAGTATGTCATCTACCTGCTGAAGTTCTCCCTTCCATTCGGTAATCTCTCTTTCCAGGGCACTTTTCTGTTCAGCAACGGGTAGGTTCCATATTCCTGCCAGGAACCTCTTGAAGCGGGCACTCATATATTTTGAACCCTCCGGACCACCGAACTGATCGGCATAACCGTCGGAGCTCATGTACAGCATGTCACCGGGCGACACCTCAACCTCAACATTGGTAAATTTCTTCTTGCCCTCCATGGTAGACATGCCTATAGGGAACCTGTCAGCCTTATGAACAATCATCTCACCGTTTCTGACTACATAAAGCGGGTTGTAGGCACCTGCAAATTCAACAGTCCTTTTCTGTTTGTTGATGGCCACCAGGCTGAGATCCATACCGTCATTGATAGTGGTCTCATGCCTTGCAAGCAGGGCATTTACAACTTCGTTATTAAGCTGGTCGAGGATGGCTGCTGGCTTGACGATACCATATTCACGGACAATTTTGTTGAGTGAATTGTGCCCGATAATCGACATGAAGGCACCCGGCACTCCGTGCCCCGTGCAGTCAACAGCAGCAATGAACTCATAATCGCCGTTAGCGTACAGCCAGTAGAAGTCGCCGCTGACAATATCCTTCGGACGGAAGTAGATAAATGTCTCAGGCAGCAGGTCATCGGGAGGAAGCATAGCCCTCTGTATCCTTTCGGCATACCTTATGCTTGCGGTTATATCCCGGTTTTTCTCTTCAATGATCAAGCTCTTCTGGACAACCTCGGCTGTGCGTTCCCTCACCTTCTCTTCAAGTATTCTCTTTTCCCTGATAAGGTTCATCTCCCTCATCTTGATGTATGCGGCTGTCAGACCCAGAAGCATCAGAACCATCAGGGTGATAAACCACGGTGTCTTATAAAACGGAGGCCTGATGGCAAATTCATAGGATACCGGATTTTCATCCCAGTATCCGTAGCTGTTCAGAGCCTTCACCCGGAAGGTATAATGACCGGGATTGAGTCCGGAATAGTAGGCCGTAGTCTGGTTTGTGGCCGGTCTCCACGTCTCATCGGCACCCTCAAGCATTACCATATATGAGACGGCATCGGGATTTGTTACGCAAACGCTGTAATAGTCGAACGCGACAGCCTTTTCCCGGAAGCTGAGCCTCAGGTTATCAGTCATTTCCCGGGGTTCATTGTTAACGGCCATCCTGTCGAGGTGAGTAAGGGGAGTCCTGCAAAGTGGCGGGTACTTATCAGGCTCAATGACGATGACCCCGTTAGTGGTCCCGAACCAAAGCCTTCCCCCGCTATCCCTGAAGGCGCCGTTAGGAGTAGCCTCAATACCGGTAAAGCCATTTCGCCTTGTGAAAGTTGCAATAACTCCTTCGGTAAGATGGTAACGATTAAGTCCCCGGTTGGTAGCTATGTACATGTAATCTCCATCGGCTATGAGCTGCTTGATATTGTTCGACAGGAGTCCGTCCTTATCGGTAAGCCTGAGGTCAACCCGGTCATCCCTGAGGACTATCACACCTCCCTCCGTGCCAATCCATATCCTTCCGTCGGCAGTTTCAGCGATGGTTCTGGTTATATACCTGTCGCCAAGGTCAATAACGGTAAATTCGCCCTTCGACGGGTCATCAACCGGCTTATGTTTTGAAAGCCCGATATTGTTTTCCGACCCTATCCATATATTTCCCTTGCTGTCGCAGAAGAGCGCGGTGATAATATCCCCGGTAAGTGAGGAGCTGAACTTGGTATAATTATAACCCTCCCACCTGTCGGGGTACCAGACACATAATCCCTCATTTGAGCCGAACCACAGGTTGCCGTTCAGATCAGCCACAATGCCCTTTGACACAAGGTCAGAACGTGGTTGTGTCCATATCATCCTGTTCTGGAAATTATCCCACCGGAACCTGTTCTCAGGGGGGATAAACAGTGAGACCCCGTTTCCATGAGTACCGATCCAGATAACTCCATTCCTGTCCCTGACCAGGAATCTCATCTGGTCGCCAATGGCACTTGAATAATTATTATACACTGTCTTTACCTGTCTTGCCCCTGCAGCCGGATCGAAGACAGAAATACCGCCGTCGGTGCCAAGCCATATTTTCCCGTCGGGGCCCTCCTGAACTGCGTACACCGCACTGCCCGCAAGAATATCCTCACCTTCAACGGTATAAATATGATCTCCTTTATAGATACTGAACCCCGTTGCGTAGTCGCTGATGAAGACATTCTTTTCACGGTCCTCCATGAGAGCCATTACCTGCATTGCCTGCAATCCGTTTGAGGCATTGTAGTTCTTCATCATGTCACCGCTGAAGACAGTAATGCCCTCTCCGAAGGTACCGACCCAGATATTGCCCTTGTAATCTTCCATCAGGCATGTAATCCAGTTCCTTGCCAGTCCGTCGCGCCTGTCAAATACCTTTGCCTCGTTCGCACCAACCTCCATCTTATAGAGGCCACCCATATGTGTGCCGAACCAGAAATTACCCTTTGAGTCCTCGAGCATTGCCGTAAACTGCCATTCCCGTGTCAGTCCCGGCGGGCTGAAGCTCTCAAACCTGTTTTCCCCGGGCATATAGATCCTTATGCCCCTCAGGTCGGTGATGCAGTAAAGGTTGCCGCTCCTGTCGAGGTAGGACCCCAGGACTATGTCACTCAATCCTTCATTACCATGGTACTGCTCTCCGACGAGTATCGTGTCACCCGGATCGGGCATATTGAGCCTCATGGCACCGTTCTGGTAGGTAGTCACCCAAAGGTAGTCTCCCTGCTGCCTGATGCTTGTTATGTCGCTTACTATGTGGCCATCCTCAAACTCCGCTCTTATGAATTCCGAACCGTCATAGTAACTAATCCCTCCGTTCAGATGTCCGAACCAGACCCTGCCGGTATTGTCCTCACACATCGATCTAACACCCCCGGGTGCCAGTCCGTTGTCGACACCGAAGTTCTCAATGGTTGAACCATTAAACCTGGTAACGCCCACGTCGGTACCCAGCCAGATAAAATCGCGAACATCCTGGATCGACACATATACCTTCGAGGTGTTGAGACCCTGCTCGGCGCCGAACCTCTCAAAATACCAGGTCTGCGACTTAAGCTGGATAGCCGTTGCACCAAAAAAGAAGATCATCAGGATAATGCTCCTGATGATCCCCTTCATCCCGCAAGAAAGAGAATTTATCATTATCTGTTATTTGGCTATGAAAAAGAATGTTCCGTCATCATCCCTCAACCCTGTTATCTTGCCAAACTTCGGCTTCTGCTGGTTGGCGGCAGCGTGAGCATTACTGACCTTCAGATAAATTTCATCTATGGGTATACATGCATTGGGATTGTTTACCAGCAGGTTGTAGAATGTCTGTGTAAACTGTGAGTTATCCATTGCCAGCTCATACCCGGCCGAGGTAAGCACCTGGCTCGACTTAAGTTGTGTTGCCTGCCAGTCGTCGCAACTGCGGGTCTTGATTTCCGAACGCATGGCCGTATAGAAACTGGGGCCCGACTCGCAGGCGTCAGTAACTACCAGGAGATGGGTAATCACATTGACATAAGACTCCATGGCTGCCCTTAGTCCGTTAATGTTGAAATAGGTGAACTCCTCATCCCTGCGGGCGTCAACGGGGATCCAGTATCCGACATCGTTGATGAACTTGCCGTGGCCGGCATACCAGATCATAAGTGACTTTACATTGTTTTCCCGTATCTGGTCCCTGAGCTCAATGGAAAAGAACCTTTCCATTTCTTGCTTGGTCATGTTGGTCTTATGTATTATATTATGGATCTGATAGTTGCCCAG
>JAVEWX010000101.1:0-10941 GCA_034004335.1 Bacteroidales bacterium
GGCCCTCCTTGATACAAGGACTGAGGGATCTGGCCTTACCTTCGCAGGTGAGGATTTCGAGGTGGTGTTTGACATGTCTTCAGGCATCATGAAATCCTGGAAGGCCGATGGCCGGGAGCTGATACTCTCCGGTCCGCGTCCTGATTTCTGGAGAGCCCCCACCGACAATGACTATGGCAACGGTATGGAGAAGCGCAATGCTCCGTGGAGGGAGGCAGGCAGCAAGGCAATACTGAAATCGGCCCACATCAGCCAGCCGGGAATGGGCAGTGCCGGGGTGAAGTTCACATTTGACATTCCCGGTACCGGAGGAAAGAAGATTGCGGAACTGGTAACAGAGTATACCGTTCATTCCGGGGGAGCCGTGGACGTTGCCTTCGATTTCAGGAAAACCGACATGAGCCTGGAGGAGGTTCCCCGTGTGGGAATGCAGATGATACTTCCCGGCAGGTTCACCGACCTTTCATGGTTCGGCCGCGGGCCGCAGGAGAATTATGCTGACAGGAAAACCTCAGCCTTTGCAGGGGTATATGAAAGCTCGGTGGCCGACCAGTACGTCGCTTATGTGAGGCCGCAGGAGAACGGTTACAGGACAGATACAAGGTGGCTGAACGTCACTGACGGTAACGGCAGGGGATTACGGTTTGAGGGGCAGCCCTTATTCTCGTTTGCAGCAATGAATTACCTGCATGAGGATTTTGAATCGCAGGGCAGCCTGGCAGGGTACAGGCCAGATGCCAGACTGATCAACAGGCACATAAGTGATGTGGTCCCGCGTGACCTGGTAAGGGTGAACATTGATTACGGACAGATGGGAGTAGGGGGTGATGACTCATGGGGTGCCCGCACGCACCCGGAGTATTGTCTCCTGGCCCGGGAGTACAGGTATTCATTCAGGATGGTGCCGCTGAAATAACAGCACCATCCCTGAAATCTCTGCTTTTATTTTTTCGCCGGGGATATTTCTGCCTTAAGCACGCTGTTGCTTCCGGTGATGATATTGTCCACGCTGTACGGGATAGGTTCAGAAAGGAATTTTCTGTCAGCCCTGACCACAACCATTCCCCGGGCAGGTATTTTCAGTGTTGCAGGGGCACCTGACGGACCGCCGGACAGTGTCATTGGTATATCTGATGAGTTTGAGAGTTCGAACCATATGTTCTTGCCGTCGTCCCTGAAGGGGACACCGGCGGTTATCACCGATTTGAAGAGGGGTGCTGCGATATCCTCGAATGCAGCCAGGTTGTCACCGTACCATACTGCCGTGCGGCGTGCGAACATGGCCTCCTTCAGTGAGTCATGGGTACGTTCCCGGGCGAAGACCAGCGTCATCGGGCGGTGAGAATAAGCCGGTGCGGCAAATTCCTCGCTTATCACGCCGTGTACATCGCTGTTGCCCATGAGGGCAAGTTTGTTGTCGCGGCACATGTCCATCACCAGCGGGTAGAATTCGACGTCATTGTAATATTCGATACCGTGCAGCCATCCTTTTGCGATGAGTTCCTCATGCACAGGGTACATTCTTGGAATACCGTCAGGCTGCTGGCTCTTCCAGCCCGGGTGATTCCACTCTATGAATGCGCCCTGGGCGACTGCAGCCTCAACAGCCTTCATGAAATCATCCTTAACCAGTGAGTCAGGTTCTGAAATAAACAGTGCATTCAGGTGACCCGGAGGCATTTTGCGGGTAATCTCCGAGCCTTTGACCAGGATGATGTTGTAGTCGGCAGCAGTTGAACGGGCTATCTTCCATGCGGCGCTGTGGTCGGTGGGGATATATTGTTTCTTGGGCTGGTATTCAAGGTGGTCAGTGATTGCTATGGCGTCAAGGCCGTCGCGCCATGCTTCGCCTACACGCTGAGTGGGCCAGACGTTACCGTCAGAAAAGACGGTATGCATGTGGAAGTCACATTTCAGTGTTACATATCCCGGCAGTTCCGGAACGCTGAGTATTCTCCTCTGCGCCTGCACTGACACTGCACCTGCCAGGATGATTGAGATTAACAGAATTCTAGTCTTCATATATTGTCGATTTTTACTATTGCCTATTACCTATTGTCTACTGCCTGAATTATTCCCTGCCGCGTCCCTCCCCTTCAGGATAAACCTGTCATAAAGGAAGAGCAGAACGCTGGCTGCAATTGCTATTGCAGTGAAGAGAACCCATACCCTGGACGGGTTGTAGGTATCCCAGAGATAGCGGGTCAGCTGGTGGGAGTCCATCCCGAAGAGCTCCTGTGCCCTGTTGAAATAATCTGTCTGTGTGAATGTGTCAGAGATCTCGGGGATGTCAAATCCTTTCGCTGCCACCGCCTTCTTAAGCAGGAAAAGCTTGTCGGCCATCACCTCGAAAGGTTTGCCTGATACCCATCCGGCTCCCAGGTGGCCAATGGCAATCGGGAGGAAGGCAGTTCCCATATAGAGTGCTTTCCTGTCAGGAGGAGCTATACCGCCGAGGTATTCCTGGACCTTGGGGGATGATGCCATCTCGCCGATGCCGAATATCAGGACGCCCAGGACTATGATCCACGGGTTCAGGTTGGCGAACATCATTCCGAGCCCGAATGCAAGTACGAAGATCCCTGTCATGATGCTGTTGAGAGGTCTCATCCTTGCGGTTATGGAAGATATTATAAGCTGGAACAGGATTATAAAGAAGGATGCAAGGCTTGAGATTGTGACCGTTGTGATGGTTCCGGGCTCCAGTCCCAGTGTGGCTGACATCCCGTCAAGGTTCACCCAAGACTCCAGGAAGACAGGGAATGAGTAATAGAGCTGGTTGTAGGCGGTCCAGAATATTCCTATTATAAGCAGAAAGAGCAGGAATCGCCAGTCGGTAAGTGTTACCCCTATATTTTTAAAAGCAATCCCTATATTTTTAAGGAAGCTGTTTCCGCCGCCTGTCACTGCCGGTTCCCTGTAGAAAAGGAGGGTGATTATAAGGTTCACGGTCATGGCAGCTATAGACATATAGAAAACAGTGTTCCAGTTATGCTTGTACAGCAGGCTGGCAACGAATGGTCCGATGAAACCGCCGATATTCACTACCATGTAGAAGATCCCGAATCCGAGTGATGCCGTATCCCTGTCAGTCACGCGGGCAACGGTCCCGGAAATCAGCGGTTTGAAAAGTGCTCCTGCCACCGCAAGGAGGATGAATGCTCCAAAGATTGAGCCGAATGTATCGAACCTGCTGAGCATGAAGAATGAGGCGACGTATGTGAGGAATGATGCAATAAGGACCTTTTTGTAGCCCACCCTGTCGGCGACAGCGCCGGTTATTACGGGCAGGAAATAAAGTATCATGGAGGCGGTACCCATTATGGTTCCCTTTTCCACGTTTGAAAATCCGAGGGCTCCCTGTTCTTTCGGGGTGGTGAGGTAGAGGGCTATGAAGCCATTGTAGAAGGCGTACCATCCCCACCGTTCGAACAGTTCAATCAGGTTGGAGATCCAGAACAGGCGCGGAAATTTCTTCAGGGTTTGTGTGAAGCTGCTCATCAGGTTTGTTTTTGGGGGCTTAAAATAGTGAAATTACAATTACGGTGTCAATCCCGGTTCATCTGTTCACCGGTTTGAGCCGAGGCATAGAAATAGGCTACCTTAAGGTCTGCATCGTCCCAGGTATAAACCTTTCTTTTGCCGAAGCTCTCCATAAAACCGAGCAGGGCAGCATCGCCGGCGCACATTGTTGAATGCACGAACAGTGTCATCGAGAGGACCCATTTCCACCATGCCGGGGAAAAGGGGATGAACATGATCAGGGATATGGTAATGAATATAAAAGGGGTGAGGGCAACCACTGAAAACAGGTTTCTGCCTGCCACGAACCTGTTCGCGGTAACATAGATGATACCCTGCTTCAGGTCGGCCCCGAACCTTATGTCACGTGCCCCGGCGAGAATGAAAGGAATAAGGTGCAGTCCCTCATGAACGGGAACCAGTGCCAGCGGCAGGAGAAGGAGTCCGGTGGCAAGGCCGGAGAGTATCCCGGGTTCGCCGGAGGGGAAAACCAATCCCGGCCAGAACCATACCGACAGGAAGAGTGACGCTGCCATCGCAGTCCATATGCTGACCATCGGCCGTGAAAGCCTTTTCATTTCCCGCAGCACAAAGGGGCCTAACTCATCGTACGGGAGAGAAAGGATCTTCTCATACAATGAGGTTTTTTCAAGCTCTTCTATACCTGGCGCCGGTTTCATAAGGATTCAAAGATAGCTTTCAGAAGTTGATTCCTCATGACAATGATCAGTTTTGCGTTTGGCTGAACCTTTGGCACAACAATTGGTTAAATTTGCAGGTAGTTATGAAAAGGGTGGTTGTCATACTGCTCGTGTTGCCGCTTGTCATGAGCGTTTCCGGACAGAAACAGGATACGGTGTCTGCCGATTCTGCCCGGTCTGTTTATCATTTGCTGAAGACTGCCACCTTTGACGGCCAGACTTACCCGCTGATTGAGCTGAATGAGATCACGGTTTACGGGAGGATGCCACGGGGGGTCAGGTTCGATTACCGCAGGCATGCCCGGCTTGTATACAATGTGAGGCGCGTATATCCTTATGCGCTTATTGTCAGGGATGAGTTCGGGCGCATCAACAGGCTGCTTGAGACCCTGCCCACTGAGCGGGCGCAGCGTGATTTCCTTCAGGACTATGAAAAGGAGCTTCTTTCCCGGTATGAGGGTGACATGAGGAAGCTCACATTCAGCCAGGGGAAGATACTCATCAAGCTTATTGACAGGGAGACCCAGAACACTTCCTATGATCTTATCAGGCAGTACCGGGGCAAGTTTTCAGCCACATTCTGGCAGGGTATTGCCCGCATTTTCGGGTCAAATCTCAAGACCAGCTACGATGCCGACGGTGAGGATTACCTTATAGAGCAGATAGTAAAGGAGATAGAAGCCGGGCGGTTATGACGCCGTTCCTGCCCGGGACGACGGGATTCTTTATTACAGTTATTTGCCGGAAAGTTCCATCAGAGCCTTTACCACGGCTTCGGCATCCCGCGCGATTTCAGATATTGTGGCATTGAGCATATAGCATGGTGCTGTTACGATGAGGTTCTTTCTGTCGATTGTCACCTCGCCGTGATGCCTGTTTTCATGAATGCCGCCAAGTTTTCCGATGTCATCGGCAGTATCCCTGTCACTACCTATAGTTACTGTCACCTCACCGAGGACTTTTGCAATCAGCACCGGTGATATGCACAGTGCTCCGATTGGTTTGCGCGCCATGTGAGTGTCACGGATGACCTGTTCCACCACGCGGTCAACGTGGCAGTCGGGGCCGTCGAAGGCGTAGGTGCACAGGTTTTTTGCCACGCCGAATCCTCCGGGGAATATGAGAGTGTCAAACTCCTCCGCCCTGTATTCGGTAAGAGCCTTTATCTTTCCCCTGGCGATGCGGGCAGATTCGGTGAGGACATTCCGTGATTCCTTCATCACCTCCCCGGTTATATGGTTCAGTACATGGTGCTGTGCCACGTTGGGCGCGAATACCTGGTAGCTCCCGCCGTTTTTGTCGATTGCATAGAGAGTCATCACGGCCTCATGGATCTCGGCACCGTCCATCACGCCGCACCCGGCAAGTACTACAGCAGTTTTCATCTTATCATAATCCAGTGTTGGGGTAATAAAGTTAAAAAAATTCCCGGTATTTTCTTAATGATGGTGGTTTTTATGCCTGGCAGAATGCCTTCAGAGTCCAGAAAATGAGCTTGACAAACGGCATGAAAAGATGCATGTCGCCATAAAATATAAAGGCAAGGATAAAAAAAGACAGAGAATGTTCAAAATGCAATGAAAAAATTAACTATATTTAACGTTTACTCGTGAGGCAGGGTCTCTGCCTGGGTTGAAGCTCCGCCAATTGAGTAAAAAGTTGACCTAAAACCTAATTGTTAAACTTAAACACTGATCTATGAACAAACTAAAGCTAGTTATTGCTTTGCTTGTATTATCAGGCTTTTCAAGCCTGATGGCACAAACGGTTACAATCAGGGGTACTGTTACTTCAAGTGATGACGGATCACCGATCCCGAGCGCCTCAGTAACAGTCCCGGGCACCACGCTCGGTAGCTTGACGGATGGTGCAGGGAAATATTCCATTACCGTGCCCGTCTCTGCTACCAAAATCATTTTCACTTTTGTCGGTATGAAGACTGTGACGGAAGAAATCAGTGCCAGAACAACAATTGATGTTGCGATGGTAACCGACATGCTTGGTCTTGATGAAGTAGTAGTGACTGCACTTGGCATAACCAGGGAAAAGAAAGCCCTTGGGTATGCTGTTCAGGAAGTGAACGGTGAAAACATCAGTAAAACAAAGGAATCCAACTTTGTGAACTCACTTTCAGGAAAGGTTGCCGGTGTCCAGATCACCCAATCGAACACGATGGGCGGATCAGCCAATGTACTTATAAGGGGTCATAAATCTCTTATGAATAATAACCAGGCCCTCTTTGTTGTGGACGGTGTTCCGCTTGATAATAGTGTTACGAACAGCCAGAACCAGGTTGAGGGCAGCGGGGGTTATGACTATGGAAATGCTGCCGCTGATATTAACCCTGACGATATTGAATCAATGTCGGTACTTAAGGGAGCTGCTGCCACGGCATTATACGGATCGCGTGCAGCCAATGGTGTTATAATGATCACTACCAAAAAAGGAGTTGCCAGAAAAGGTATAGGTGTGACACTCAGTTCTAGCCTGACATTCAGTCAGATAGATAAATCAACACTCCCCAAAATACAAAAGGAATACGGAGGCGGTTATGGAGCCTATTATGAAGACCCGACAGGATACTTCTTTTATACTGACCTTGATGGTGATGGAACCGATGATCTTATTGTCCCTACATCAGAGGATGCCTCATGGGGTGCCAAATTTGATCCTGAATTGATGGTATTTGACTGGGTAAGTCTTGAGCCCACCGATACCAAAAACTACCTGAAGAAAACACCTTGGGTGGCTGCCCAGCATGATCTGTCGGATTTCTTTGAGACTGGTGTAAAACAAAATTATAACGTCGCGTTTGACGGAGGGAATGATAAAGGCACATTCAGATTATCGTATTCAAATCTTAATGAAAAAGGCATAATGCCTAACAGCGAGCTCAAAAAGAACTCGATTAATTTTGCCGGATCATATAAGTTGAGTGCAAGACTTTCTGCAGATGCCAATGTAACTTACATAAATGATAAAAACAAAGGCCGCTACGGTACCGGTTATGACCCTGGAAACCCAATGCAGTCACTTGGCCAGTGGTTTCAGGCCAATGTGGATATTTATGACCTGAGAGACTATTGGATTACTCCAGACCGCAGGCAGAGAACATGGAATTATGCCTATTATGATGATCTGGAAATACCTATTTATCATAATAATATCTATTGGACGCGTTATATGAATTATGAAAATGACGGCAGGGACAGAGTCTTCGGATATGCAATGGCACATTATATTCTTACTACCTGGCTTACCCTGGAGGGACGGGTCTCTACAGATTCTTATTCTGAATACCAGGAAGAAAGGGTAGCTGTCTACAGTAACCAGACATCAAGCTATAATAAGTTCCTGAGAAACTTCAATGAAACGAACCTTGACCTGATGGCCAGGCTTAATAAAACATTCGGATTTCTTTCAGTAAATGGACTGATTGGTGCCACATCAAGAAGAACAACTGCAAAATCGACCTACGGTACAACAGTAGGCGGATTGCTTGTGCCGGAATTTTATAACCTTATGAACTCTTCAGCTTCCATCCAGACAACAGAGGCCGAAAGGTTATCAGGGGTTAACAGCCTTTACGGAAGTGTTTCTCTGGGTTACAGGAACCTTATATATGTTGATATCACCGGGCGAAATGATGTTTCCTCGACCCTTCCAGAGAAAAACAACAGTTATTTTTACCCGTCTGTTTCGACCAGTTTCATAATTTCTGAACTATCTGGTCTGAAAGGATCGAAGGCATTTTCATTCATTAAGTTCAGGCTTAATTATGCCGAGGTAGGTAATGACGCCCCTGTCTACAGCCTCAATTCAACATATGTACAGGATGCAAACTGGGGAACACGCGGAGTATTCCGGAATAACCCGATATTGTTGAATCCTAACCTTAAACCAGAGCGGACTAAAAGCATGGAAGCAGGTTTGGAGACAAAATTCTTCGATAACAGGTTCGGATTTGATCTGTCTCTTTATAAGACAAACTCGGTTGACCAGATCATGCCTGTAAATATCACAATTGCATCTGGTTACAATCAAAGGTATGTCAACTCAGGCGAGATAGAGAACAAAGGCATTGAGCTCGCCCTTAACGCTACAGTAATCAGATCGAAAGATCTTACCTGGGATCTGCAGGTGAACTGGTTCAGGAACAAAAACACTGTTCTCAGTCTTTATGAAGGAGTTGAGAATATTCTGTTGAATTCGGTATGGGATGTCAGCACCAACATTGTGAAAGGTATGTCATACGGACAGCTCCGCGGGATTGACTTTGTGTACACAAATGGCAAAAGGACTGTTGGGTCAGACGGCTTATACCTCATGGGTGAAGAGACTGATGCACTGCTGGGGTCTGTGCTTCCAAACTGGAATGCCGGTATAACCACAGTGCTTTCCTACAAGGGTTTTGTTCTTTCAGGGCTTGTTGATATATCCAAGGGAGGCAGTCTCTATTCAGTGGACATGAAGTATGGTCTTGCCACAGGCCTGTTTGCTGAGACAGCCGGACTGAATGCAAAGGGTAATCCTATAAGAGACCCCGTTGAAGACGGCGGTGGTATGATCTATGATGATGCCGTTAATGAGGATGGATCACCTAACACGACATATATCTGGGCAGGTGACTGGGACAGTGGATGGAACTATGACCTCCTTCCTACAGCCTACCATGTTTACGATGCCTCCTATGTGAAATTGCGTGAGGTATCTCTGGGATATTCACTGCCATCAAAGATGCTGGCAAGCACTCCCATTTCAAAAGTCACTGTCTCTCTGGTAGGCAGGAACCTCTGGCTGATCCATAAGAATATGCCCTATTATGATCCTGAGCTCAGTCTTAGCGCAGGCAATATTCAGGGTATTGCCGACGGTGCATATCCTTCTACAAGAACCTTCGGTTTTAACATAACAGTAGGATTTTAACCTATTAAACAGAAAGATCATGAAAAAAAGAACTTTATATGGCTTGTTTCTCATCCTGGCTGTTTTTGTGACTTCGTGCGAATTGCCCGACAATATGGATCCTAAAAATGCAAAAATTGTCTCGCCAAACGCATTGTTTACCCAGGCCGAGATCTCCCTTTTCAACCAGGTGGCAGAACTTGATTACAACCTTAACTGTTCACGGTTCCTGGCACAGTATCTCTCGGAAGTGACGTACACTACCGAAACCCGTTACAACTTTTCAGACCGTCAGGTATCTGATAACTTCTCAGGCATACTCTACAGGGATGTTTTGATGAACCTGAAAGACTGTAAGGAAAAGGTATTGGCAAAAGCGCTCACACCCAGTTACACGGAAGGGATCCAGAAAAACCAGGTTGCAATCACCAATCTCCTTGAAATTTATACTTATCACGTCCTGGTTGACCAGTTCGGTAATGTGCCTTATTCAGAGGCAGTGATGGGTGCCGAGAACAGCCGGCCCAAATACGATGATGCTCTTACTATCTACCAGGATCTGATCACCCGGCTGAATACCGTTATCACAAATCTTGATGATACCTACACCGGATTTGGAGATGCTGACATTCTTTATGATGACGATATTGCATTATGGAAAAAATTTGCGGCATCTCTTAAACTCAGAATTGCACTGAGATTGTCTGATGTACCACAGGTTAATGCAGGTACTCTGGTGTCAGAAGCTGTAGCCACAGGTGTTTTCACTGACCAGGCGGAAAGTGCAATTCTCCGTTTCTATGGCATTGCCCCTTATGTGAATCCGTATTATCAGGCATTTGTGCTTGATGCTCGCAAAGACTTCTGCCCGACTAATACACTTGTGGATATACTGAACAATCTCAGCGATCCCCGCCGCGCTGTATGGTTTACAGAATATCCTGAAGGCAGTGGAAATTACCTTGGATTGCCCTATGGTAAATCAGGCTCAAGCAGCTATAGTAAATTTTCACACCTGACCGATGACATCAGGATAAATCCTCAGTACCCGGCTGTAATCCTTGATTATGTCGAGGTTGAGTTTCTGCTTGCCGAAGCTGCTGCAAGAAACCTGGGGGGTGTGACCGGCGCTGAAACACACTATAATAACGCCATCCTTGCAAGCATGGCTTACTGGGGTGTTTCAGATGCTGATGCTGAAACATACCTGGACCGGTCTGATGTTGCATATCCGACGGCAACCGGAACTTATAAACAAAAGATCGGGACACAGAAATGGCTTGCTCTCTTTGACAGGGGAGTCGAAGGATGGGCAGAATGGAGAAGACTTGATTTCCCGATTCTGAATGTTCCTGAAAGGATGACCTATGCTGACATTCCGGTCAGGATGCCTTACCCTTTTAACGAGAATAAAATGAATAAGGTAAACTATGAAGATGCATCGGCTGCAATAGGGGGTGATAAAATGTCAACAAAGCTATTCTGGGATAAATTCTGAAACCAGATACTGTTGATAATTTCATTTCTCAACAGTAACATTTATTATAAAAGAGGAGGCTTCTGAAGTCCTCCTCTTTATTTGTGTGCCCGACATGGGTGATAACTATAGGGTGAGAGTCCCGAACGCACCCTGACAGTGGGAAGCGTTAGCTGAAGGCAAGGGTGCCCATCGTGAGGTGGGATCTGAAGGAAGCCGGAGGCAAAATCCAAGTCTGACGAACAGGAACTTCATAAAAGGCCTAAGGCTGCGGATAAGTTTGCAAATCAAAATGAAGTCCAATACTGTCCGGATCATCCAGGGTAAATGAAGCAG